>PBMU01000082.1 GCA_002722775.1 Rhodospirillaceae bacterium | reverse complement strand
TGCAGATTATAAGGTTCCGCGCCATGTGGAAATTCTGGACGATTTTCCGCGCACGACGACAAATAAGATTCAGCGCTATCTTCTCCAGGATCTTGCGGCCAAGCGGTTTCGGAGCTAGGTGCAGTCACTGTTGCTGCTGGGCAGTGAAGATCGAACCGTATCCAATTTTGGACCAATCGGGTGGGACCGGACAGCGACGCGGGTCGACATGGGTAACCCTGGCGGAGTTGCCGCGTACGATTTCACCGGTCCTAGTCGTTGGAGAGGGGGGTGGCATCCAAGCGAATGCATCTGCTGAGCTGTAAACGTAGAGGGGTAGGGCCCGTACCTGATCGGAAGTGTTGCTTGCTGATCCATGTATGGTTCGACAGTTAATAGCAACCACAGTGCCGGCGGGGCCGTTAGCTTCGATACCGCTGGAAAGGTCCAGTGTTGAGAGGTCTTTCTCGGATATCGACCCAGTCCAGTTTCCGTCCTCACTACGATGTACGAACAGCGGACCATCATGGCTTTTGGGAACGCAGACAAGAGGACCGAGCTCTGCAGTCACCGCGTCCAAATGCACACCAAGGGTGACCGGGCTGTAGTTGGTGTGGGGCCATGCTGGTATGTCTTGGTGCCATTTCACCACCTCGTTGCCGCCCGGCCATTTGTAGTTAAGTTTGGAGCTATGGAATTTTACGTCAGGGCCCACCAGGTCTGCTGCAATGTCAGGAAGCAGTGAGGCGCAGGCGAACTCCCAGAAAATTGGAGCTCGATCGACCAGTGCCCGTAACCGTCGAACATGTGGGCTTTCTGGAGAATGATTTGGGCCAATGTCATAAACCTCGTCGGAGTTGGCGACCGTTCGACTAGCGTCGAGGAACCTGGTGGATGCCTGGTTCAGACGTTTCACCCAGTCTGTCGTGATCAGCCCCTCGGCCACTAGGAATCCCATCTGGAAATAGGTTTCGCGCTGAGCTTCGGAAAGAACGCGGGCAGGATGCGAAAGAATTTCCTCCGGCGTCATAGTTTCTTAACCCCACAATCCGATTTCCAGACAAAATCCTCGAATCGATACCAAGATGGCCCGGGCAGAGGAATTTGACTAGTATCAGATCGGGTTGACTTACTTGTAACCCGTATAGGATCTATTTCTGCGATCAAGAGCCCCATATGGCTAAGTATTCCTATGCGGATTTTTCCGCTTTGCGCCGGGTACGACTCCACCAAAATGTCACGATTACGACTGATTTCAGGCGCGTTGAAACCGATCGGCCTTTTATTGTGTTTGCCGGACTTTTTGATCGTTCCCTAGGTGGATTTATCTACCACAATGTATTCGCCGCCTCAGTTAAACTATGTTTTGAAAATGCGCGCCTTCATCTTCTGTTTCATGAGGACCGAACGTATTTGAACGACGTTACCCTGATGAACCCATACGTCGATGAAGTTTGGCGGCAAACCGTCGATCGGACCTTAGCTTTCGAAGAATTCGATCCCTCCAGTTATCGCAGACCCGTTCCCACTTTTGATGAATGGGAACAGCGTGCAGGGCCCGAAGCGGATCTTTTGTTGACCCCCTGGATAATGCATACAGGTTCTATGCGCGCATTCGCGAACCGAGCCCGATTGAGGATACCAGAGAAACGGGTTAGCGCTCTGGGGTCGAAATTAGTGGATCTTGGTCTTGACCCTACCCGATGGTTCGTCACGCTTCATTATCGTGAACCCGGTTATGAAGGTCGAAGGCCTGATCCACTGCGGGAGTTGGACCCAGGCCAGGCCATTACGGTGACCCGTCATGTTATCGAAAACTTGGGTGGACAGGTCGTGCGGATCGGTCATCCTGGGATGACACTGTTCCCGGATTTACCTGGGTTTGTCGACATCAGCGCGGTGCCGAACTGTTTTATGCTTCAGGCCTTTGCTGTTGCTCGATCGCGCTGCTTATTACAGCTTTCTGATTCTGGCCCAATGGCCCTATCCCAGGCCGTTGGTACGCCAACGCTCGTATGCAATGGTGTGGTTAGTGGCAATATCTTTGACGAAAATTCGGCGTGTTTGCCTCAACGGATACTCAATGGGGATGGCAAGGTCATCCCCATTGAGTCGGCACGGCGGCACGGCCTGTATATACGAGGTGCGATTGATAAGATCCTGCGCCTGAAAGGATATCGTCGGATAAAGAACACGACCGAGGAGTTGCTGGCTGCTACGGATCTGTTTCTGGAGGAAACGAAATTGTGTCAAACATGGCGGAAACCAAGTTCGTTTCGGCGCATAGAGCCAACGAACAGGATTGAATTACCCTTGCCTGAGCTGGATCCAGATCGTTTCCTGGAATTGGACCTCTGATCCTGGGACTTAACGCCCGTTTTTCATTTTAAATCTGATTCCTTATGTGCAGAAATTCGATATATTTGCTTCTTTTATTTCGAAAGTCACGTCGTCAAGGGCGGTGGTTTCAGCGGGTGTCCTTAAAAGCCGTTTGTGCTCAATCGTACGTGTCTCCCGATTCCAGAAACCCCACGCTGGATAGGCGAATGGGAGTTTTTGAGTGGTGGTTATTTTTTTAATTGTGACAACCAGGGCCGCGAAACATTATCGCCTGGCTGGGTTTCTTAAGGGAGTCAAATACCCGCTCTCTGATTGCAGGAGAGCGCTGACTCGGATCAGCATTTGTTAGAGTTCTGGGCTGGGCCCGGTTCTGGGCTCTTCGACCAAGGAGGTATGTTCCACAATGAAGAAGTTGAGTGAAGAACAGCGCATCCGATGGGATGTAGACGGTTATGTGGTGGTTGAAGGAGCGTTATCTTCCGACCAGATATGCTTTTTCAACGATGAAATTGACCGAATTCGCGCAGTACCGGGCTGGGAACCCATACCCGACATGTTGCCCCGTGGTCACTACGGTTGGGTCGAAAAGTGCGTGGATCAAGATCCCGAAGCCTTTATGGATCGCCGCGACATCTTACCTTATCACCAAGCTTTTATCGACTTGATAGACCATTCGCCGGTGTTTGACTACGTGGTAGACGTGATGGGTACGAACATCATTTTCTCGATGTCCCAGGCAATTGTGCGTGCCTCGGGCAACAGTTTCCCAGGTTACACTCACACTGATGGTGGCGAGGGACAGCGTGAGGTTAGGGTGACTGAGACCAGCCGCCCGATCGCCGTGAAGGCTCTCTATCTACTGAGCGACGTGGAAGGTCCCAATAGTGGCAATTTCACTGTGTTCCCGGGCAGCCACATGAGACCTATCCAGTGGCGCCAGGACCCGCCGGTAGGACCGAACACGCCGGGTGCGGTACCGCTTACTGGAAAGGCGGGGGACTGCGTGATCTTTCCGCACGCGCTCTGGCACGGCCCGAGCCCGAATAATTCTGGTCGTGCGCGCAAGACACTCCTTTATAACTATTGTCAGATGTTCATGCGACAGTACGATTTCGAGAAGGTGCCGCCGACAGCCCAACGCGCTACCCGACGTCAGAGGCGGCTTTTAGGCGATCTTGGCTATGATTTCAGACCTGGATCATACTTCTATGTGCCGGACGATCAGACCGAAGTTATCATGGGTGAGGCGGGTTAAACGCGCCGCAGAAAATTACCAAGAGTGGCAGATTGACTAGTCCACTGCCCGTCGCCGAGAAAATTGAAACGGTGAATATTATTGAATGTGTGATGCGAGCCCCTATTAAGGTATTCATGCCGCACCAGGATCGGATTGCTTTTATGGGGTGCCAGTGCCTCAGTTTGGGCCGTGGAAGTCAATAAAGTCGCGTAACGGTCAACGGCAATATGATTTGGGTTCCTATGTTTAGAGGGTCAATATTAGGTATGTTGGAGATATGGTTGCCAAATAACGTTGTGGATACTGCATAGCTTGTCTTGGTCAGTCCGCATCGCGGCCGGGACGTCGTTCTTGGAAGCTATCGGGTGCCCCATCCGCCGCCTCCCGCGGTCTCGATCCAAAGCACGTCCCCCTCATCCAGCATTCCAGCCGCCGTCTTTGATGAAAGTACCTCGATTGTCCTATCTGAACGCTTGATACGGAAAGCCGCACATTCGCCGGCCTCTCCCCCCATCACCCCATGTGCAGGATGCAAAGCGCGCTCAAACAATAGCGAGAAACTGAGGTTATCGACTTCGGCTCGCAACACTCGACGCACGCCGCGTCCTCCCGCGTATTGTCCGTCTCCGCCGCTGTTGTCTATTAGTTCGTAGCGTTCGATTTTAATAGGGCAGGCAATTTCGCTTGCTTCGATGGGCAGATTCATTGTGTTACCCATGTGGGTGCGGTGACCGTCCAGACCGTCGCCTTGTTGAGAGGCACCCATTCCTCCGCCGAGGGTCTCGACGTGTACGAAGGGACGACCATGCAGCGGATGCACGCCGCCTAAAGCAAAAACTCCGGCCGTTCCGTAACTGCCGGCGATCGCGCGGTGCCCCATAGCTGGTGCCAGCGCGTCCAGCATTAGATCGATCAGCCGGTTTGACACTTCGGTGTTGCCGGAGACTACCGGCGCGGGATGGACAGGGTTCACCAGAGTGCCGGGCGGCGCGACAATGTTGATGGGACGGTATGCGCCTGAATTTGGTGGAATGTCCCCGCCTGCGAGCGAGAGAACAAGATAGTAACAAGCCGATGCGGTGACCGAAAGCGGCGCGTTGACCGGACCACGCGCCTGGGCTCCTGTGCCCGAAAAGTCGCAGTGGATTGAGCTATGTGTTTTGGAGATAGATACCGTAAGGTTGAGCGGGCCGTTGCCTGGGTCCTCAATGTAGCCGTCACCATCGAGATGGTGGGTCGCCCGGTATACGCCGTCCGGGATTGTGCCAAGTGCGTATTCGATCATGGTTTGGCTATAGGACTGGGTCTCGGCAAGAATTCGTCGGATGGTCTCGCCGCCGTGGCGTGCTATGAGCTCATGAACTCGATCGACACCACGTTGGTTGCAAGCTATCTGAGCTCGAAAGTCACCCATCCGGTCATCCGGAACACGCACATTGGCAAACAGTAAGGTAGTAACGCCGGGATCGAGTTCGCCGCCGCGTAAGATACGTACCGGTGGGATCCGGAGCCCCTCCTTGACGATATCGTCGGTGACCGCCGAACTACCGGGCGCTGCGCCACCCACGTCGGGCCAATGTACCCGGCTGGCAGCGAAGCCTAGTACACCTGTTGCGTCAAAGATCGGCGAAAGGATTGTCATGTCCGGTAAATGCGAGCCTCCAGAATACGGATCATTGGAGAGCACGGCATCTCCCTTTTGCCAAGAGTAGATTGGAAACCTGGCGAGTATGGCTTTGGCGGAGAAAGGCATTGCTCCCAAATGGACGGGTATATCATTGCCTTGAGCAACTACATCGCCTTGCTGGTCGAGAAGTGCGCAGGAAAGGTCGGCTGATAAGCTCAGGAGAGGGGAGAAAGCGGCGCGGGTCATCACCGACTTCATTTCCTCGCATATCGCACACAGCCCGCCACGCACCACCTCGAAAGTGATGGGATCGGTTTCCAACACTAATTGGGATGGCAACTCGCTCATGCGTCCGCTTCCTCGATCAACAAACTTCCTGAGGGGCGAACCGTGATCTTTTGGCCAGGAAGAATTCGGATCGTCGCGCCAAATTCTTCGATAACGAGCGGGCCAACAAGAACTGCTCCGGGGTCGATATTGTCCCGGGTCAACACATTAACTGTTTGCTCGTCCCCGTCAGAAAGGGTCATGCGTCTTCGGCGCATGGACTTGGTGGTCCCGCTAGTAATGGGGGTGGTAAAACTGGTTTGGGTGTCTTGTAGACGAGCGATGAGGCGTAGATTGACAATCTCGACCGATTGATCAACTAGATCGTACCCATATTCTCCCAAATACGCAGTTCGGAAGTCTCGTTCGAGATCGCTACCTGAGGTGGCTTTGGAGGCCGGCAATATCATCTCGAACATCTGTCCAGAGTATCGAAGATCTGCATATCTTTCATAGACAGGTTTGCCAACCGTTCTCTCCCCAGCGAGTAGCGATGAGGCGCGTTCAGACAACCGGGAAAAGGCACGATTGAGTTGGGCGGCGGTGAGTGATCCGCCGCGTCGAACAACTGTCTGAACCAAGTCGTGACGAACCTCTCCCAAGGTCGTACCAACGGCACTGAAAAAGCCCGGCATAGGAGGAACGAGAACACGGGGAACGCCGACTTCGCGTGCAATTTCTGCGGCATGCAATGGGCCGGCACCACCGAATGCTACTAGGGTGAAATCGCGTGGATCGATGCCGCGTCGGATGGTGGCTAGACGGACGACCTCAGACATGGTTGCATTTGCGAGAGTGAGAATGCCATGCGCAGCGCGTTCGATGTTCCAACCCATAGGCTCTGCGATGTGTCTTTCAATCGCTTTCTTTGCGAGACCTTCGTCGATGGTGAGGTCCGCGTTAGTGAATCCATTGGCGTCGATATGGCCAAGTACCACGTGGGCGTCGGTCATTGTTGGACGTTCACCGCCACGTCCATAGCAAGCCGGACCCGGGCTGGCTCCGGCGCTCTTAGGTCCGACCTTAAGAACACCAAAATGGTCGATCCAGGCGATTGAGCCACCACCAGCGCCAACCTCGATCAGATCTATCACTGGGCTTTTTATAGGATAACCGCCCATGTCTCGTCCCTCAACAAACCGGTCGGCATGAAATTCGGTGTTGAGCCTCGGGTTGCCGTCCTGTACCAGGCCGACCTTGGCGGTTGTTCCACCCATGTCGAATGCAATTAGCGCTCCGATCTCTTCTGTTCGGCCGAGGGCGGCAGTGGCGATTACCCCGGCGGAAGGGCCTGACTCGATCAGATGTACGGGATAGCGAGCCGCATTTGAAGCGGAGGTGAGCCCACCGTTGGACTTGACGATAGCTAGCTCGGGGATTGCCCGGTCGTTGAGGCGACTTCTCAATTGTTCGAGATAATTAGCAACACGTGGCCCTATATAGGCGTTCACCGCGACGGTACTGGTCCGCTCGTATTCCCGGAACTCTGCGGTGACGTTTGAAGAAACCGTAACGAAGACATCCGGGAGAGCAGTCTTTATGGCCTTATCGAGAAAGCATTCGTGGGTATCGTTGGCATAGGCATGCAACAAAGAGATGGCCACAGCCTCGATCCCTTCGGCCTGGAGTATTGCGATTATCCGGTCGACTTCGTCTACGGCAAGCGGGATCTCGATCGCACCGTCGTGGCGGATCCTCTCCTTTACCTCCAGCCGGAATTCGCGAGGGATCAAGGGGGGCGATACTCGTGGAGAAAGATCGTAAAGCCGGGGCCGGGCGTGTCGGCGAAGAGCCAGGATATCGCGAAAACCCTCAGTTGCTATTAGCGCGGTTTTGGCGCCGTCCTTTTGAATCAGCGTGTTTGTGCCTACAGTTGTGCCGTGGAAGACAGCTTGGGTTCGCTCAGTGTGGTTGCCCATATAACGGTCGACTGCCGCAATGGCCGCCATTGAGGGATCTTCGGGTGTCGAGGGAAGCTTGTAGCTTGATATGATTCTGCCCCGACTGCGGTCGACGGCCACGACATCTGTGAAAGTGCCCCCCACGTCGATGCCGAGCGCGATGTCGTTCGGTCGCGTCTCGGTCATTAATTATCTCTCCAACCAAATACGCGGCAGATTAATATTCGGGGCTCGGGTCTGCAAGATAGTGCTGTTGTCGATCTGGTCATATTCGTCGAAGATAATGCCGCCTGATAAATCATTACTATTGGGATAGTGAGTGAGTTCTTAAGCTCGACCTGCAGAGTTCTGTCGTCTAGAACCAGCCTGCGCGTATTGTAGCTCGTATTGTCAATTCCCTTATGAAAGATATTCGTCATGCCGTTCGTGAACCGCTATCCGAGCGTTGATCACCTTCACCAATTAGCCAAGCGAAGGCTTCCTAAGTTTTCGTATGATTACGTGGATGGTGGCACGGGCCCCGAAGTCGGACGGAACCGTAACCGCGACGCCATTGAAGCGATCGAATTGGTGCCGCGGTACTTGACCAAGTGGTGTGAACCGAACATCGAGACAGAACTCTTCGGACGGCGCTACGCTGCTCCGTTCGGGATCTCACCTATGGGACTGGCGAGTCTACAATGGCCCGAAGCGGAACTGCATTTCGCGCGTGCTGGCTGCGCGGCTAACATTCCGGTTACCCTTAGTACCGCCTGTACGGTTGAGATGGAGGAGTTTGCGCGCTTAGCCGGAGATTGCGCCTGGTTTCAGCTCTATCCCCCAAAGGATGAGGCGGTAAGCGATGATCTGATCAAACGGGCCGGGGATTGCGGTATATCGGCGATGTTCGTAACAGTAGATGTGCCGGCTCGCGGTTGGCAGCCCCGAGATATGTATAACGGGCTATCTGTGCCGCCGCGTTTGACGCCGGCAACAATTTGGAATGCCGCCATACGTCCGAAATGGAGTGTCGCAACGCTCGCATCGGGTATGCCGCACTTCAAGACCCTAGGGCGTTATTCGAATGACAAAAGTATGCGTGGCATGGCCGATTTTGTCAGCGATCAACTTGGCCGTCCAGTCACTACAGAACGCCTTAAGCGGATACGGGACAAATGGACTGGCGACTTGATTCTAAAGGGCGTAATGCATGCTGCTGATGCCGAGGCGGCGATCGAAATTGGCTACAACGGGATCCTAGTTTCTAATCATGGAGGCCGCCAGCTTGACGCCGCTCCGTCCTCGATTGAGGTTTTGCCAGATATCGTTAGCGCCGTAGGCGATCGGGCGACGGGCATGATCGATAGCGGTTTCTCGAACGGGCTAGACGTGGTGAAGGCTTTCGCGCTGGGCGCCAAGTTCGTATTTTGTGGACGGGCTTTTATGTGGGGTGTTTCGGCGATGGGATCAAAGGGGCCTGGCCACGTAGCGGAGTTAATGGCGGATGAGGTCAAGACGACCCTTGTCCAGGTTGGCTGTCCCAAGCTGTCGGATCTTAATGAAAGTTGGCTTTGGGCTCCGGACCCTGGTAACCGCCCATCGCTTAGACGCTCGGGGCGCACTTACTGAACAATATTTGGAACCCGCAGCTGGAGGCAGAGCGATGCGCCTTGTGATCGCCATGATGAGCCACGAGACCAACACATTCTCCACGGTTCCGACTCCGCTTTCGCGGTTCTCGCGCGGTAACACCTTCCCGATTCCGCTGGAGGGTGAGGAGGTGGCCGTCGCCTATCGGGACACGGGCACGGCGGTCGGAGCTTTCATCCAACTGGCTGAGAAAGAAGGTGCCGAGATTTCCTTTCCCATCGCAGCCGGCGCTTGGCCGAGTGGACCAGTGGACGACGAAGCCTATGTCTACATGACAGACAAGATCTGTGGTGCAGTCGAGGCAGGCTGTGACGGTGTGCTTCTTCAGCTCCATGGCGCCATGGTGACCCAGAGTTTGGAGGATGGGGAGGGGGCGCTACTCCTTCGACTACGGGCCATCGCCCCGGAGATACGGATCGCCGTTTCGCTTGACATGCACACCAACATGTATCCAGCGATTGTCGAGAATGCCGACATAGTTGCGGGCTACCAAACCTATCCTCATATAGATGTCTATGAGACTGGTTTAAGAGTGGGTCGGGCTTTCTTCGGTATGATCCGGGGGGACACGTCACCGACCATGGCATGGGGTAACCGGCCGATGCTGCCGCACGTGATGCGCCAGGGGACAGACGATTCCCCAAATCGTGAGATCCAGGAAATGGCCCGGCAAATGGAGGTCGATGGAGCGCTTTGCGCTAGTTTTTTTACTGGTTTTCCGCATGCTGATATTCGGCTTGCAGGCTCCAGTGCAGTGGTGGTCACGGATGGGGATATACGGCTTGCCGAGCACCTTCGCGACCAGCTTCTTGACCTCGCCTGGTCCAAGCGCCACGCTTTTGTCTATGAGATAGAACCTCTGGAGGAATCCCTTAGGCGGGCAACCGTGATGGAAGAGGAAGGTCCCATCATCCTGCTGGATCACTACGATAATGCCGCTTCAGGTGGGTCGATGGACACGATGGCCGTGCTCAAGGCTATCCTGGACGCTGAGCTCGAGGAAGTTGCGGTGTTTGCGATTTGCGATCCCGATGCAGTAGAGTATCTAATCTCTGTGGGAATCGGAAACGAGGTAAGCCTCCTGCTCGGTGGTAGGACCGACATGCCGTCGATTGGCCTTATAGGTGAGCCCCTCGAAGTCAGCGGACGCGTGCGCCTAATTTCGGATGGTCGCTTCCGTAACATTGGCCCGATGGGCAAGGGTGTGATGAACAACATGGGCCCGACCGTCGTGCTAGACACTGGTAAGGTTGAAATCGTCGTCGTCTCGACCCAGCAAGAGCCTAACGATTTCGCTTGTTTTCACAGCCTTGGCATTGACCCTTTGGCCAAGCGCTTCATAATGCTGAAAAGCCGTATCCACTGGCGCGCTGGATTTCGCGAGATCGCGAGCCAGGTGATTGACTGTGCCGGCGTGGGGGTTTGCACGTCCGATTATTCGACGCTTGACTTCAAAAATGTCCGCCGCCCCGTTTTCCCACTCGACGAGGAGTTGCAGCCTGTATCAACTAGATAAGTTGTCAGCATGTAGTTCGGTTCGGGCCCGCTGAGAACTTTTGGACATGATTACCTATGACAAACGAATGACGGTGTCACTAGAGTGAGTGATGTGTCCGGCCAGAAATTCTTTGGTAAGCCGGAATACAAAATCTGACCGCACCGAGCCTGACATAGGGTACCAAGAGACCATAGAAACCGACTGCTTAAACCCGAACCTGCAGTCTCTTCTAGCTTCCCGATGACTTTACAGCGTTCGAAACATTAAGCAACAAGTCTGCAGAACGATAAGGTGTCCACTAGAATTCCTACAAACAATACCTTGGTGTTGATCGTTGGAGTTCTAACTTGGTTTTTGGGACGCTGTTAATTCCCTTGAGACGCGAATGTTAGAATTTGGATTGACGCATGTGCACATTATTTGAGTTAAAGCAATTACATATTGATTTCGTTAATCCTAAAAATTCGTAAATACTGTTCCGCTAGGCATTGAATAAGATTTCCATCACGACGACCTAGTTTGGATCAAATATGCAATTTACTGTTGCAAAGATCGAATAAGGTTTCGGGCTAAGGGATAATGAATGTATAGATTTGCAGAACAAGTATACACTCGGACGTTTACGTACTGGAGGACCTTATGACAAGCAGCACGAATACTGAAAAGTGGAAATTTGCGATTAACAAGGCTAGCGAGGCAGTCTGGGCTCCGGGCCTACGGGAGATCTTTGAGTACCGAGATCTTGGTTGGAAGGACTCCAGTAACGGGGACTATGTTGCCCATATTGTTAAGGCGAACGGGAAGGAGATGAGCGACGAAGTGCAGGAGTGGCATGTACACGACTGCACCTTTCAGTTTGTCATGGTGCTAAACGGCTGGGCAGAATTCGAATACGAGGGTGAAGGTGTGCGCCGGATCGAGAAGGGTGATTGCCTCAACCAGAGGCCCGGCATCCCACATCGCGAGATAGCCTGCTCCAAGGATTTTGAGGTCCTGGAGATTGTTGCCCCCGCCAACTTTGAAACCCGTATCGTTTCTGCTCCTGCCGAGGCTGCGGAATAATCTTCAAGGGTTTTGCAGCGGGCCGTCTTTTTCGGCGGCCCGCTTCGCAATGGCGACAAATGTAATCCGGCATTAATCAGGGCCAACAGAAATTGGAACTTAGCTGTTGTTGCCGTGTTCGAGACATGGCCGTATCTAAATTGATATTAATGACCGGTTGAAACTCGCTCGCAGCACTGAATTTTATTTTGATTAAGATTACCTAATCTAGGTTGATCCAAGTGCCTTCGCGCAGGACTTCGGCCGGGCGAAACCGCGCCTTGTACGCCATTTTACGCGTCTCAGCGATCCAATACCCAAGATACACGTACGGAAGCCGCTCAGAAATAGCACGTTGCACCAAGTCCAGCACCATGAATGTACCAAGGCTTCGATCGGGTTCCTCGAGGGTGAAGAAACTGTAGACTGCGGATAAGCCATCTTCCTGTCGGTCGACTAGCATTACTCCAATAAGCTCTTTCGTCCCATGCCGGCGATATTCCAATATATGTGTTTGGATTGGCGAACGTTCTACCATGTCGCCAAAGTCGACATAGTCCATAAGGCTCATCTCGCCATCGGAGTGGCGGGAATATTGGTATTGCTTAAAAAGAGTGTATTGCTCAGGTGTCGCGTTAGCATCCGCCCAGTCTCCAACCAAATCGTGATTTCGCCTTATGTTCCGTTTAAATGATTTCGACCACTCGAAGTCGACGATTCGAACTCGGATAGGCAAACAAGCGTGGCAGGATGGGCAGGCTGGCCGGTAGCAGAGATGTTGGGTACGGCGAAAACCGGCTCGAGCCAAGGCGTCATGGCTCAAACGCCCACGACGGCCTGATATATCTGTAACCAGTCTACGTTCGACCTGGTCCGGCAGATAGGGGCAGGACATCGGTAGGGTATGAAAGAAAACCAGCGGTGGTGTCTTGGTGCCGTCGAACATGTCGTCGTTGACCCATTTGGGGATTTATCTGGGCGCAATTAGTTCCTGATGCAGCATTGATGTTGGCTCAATTCCGTATCAGTCGCAACTAGGTGGAACCATCTGTAATCTGGTGAGGACTCAGGTTATACCTTTTCCAAATTTCAGCCGCCGACTTGAGGCGTGGCCTTGGAGTTAATCTGGTTCACGTTCTTTCTTAATTGGACAGACGGAAGGCTGGTTTCAGTAGCTGCGGGTTCCCGATCGATTTCTTCTTCGCTATCCGTGGTGCGAGAACTCGCCCTAAGTAACACGATGCTAATCCTCCTGTTTTCAGGCGCCATTGGATCATTTGGTTCGATGGGATCGCGATCGGCCATGCCGACGACCTCCGCGATTCTTTCGTCTCCAACGCCCAGTTCCTCGAGCGTGCGTCGGCTGGCATTGGCCCGTTCGGCTGACAAGTCCCAATTTGTCCGTATGGAACCTGGTGCAAACGGACGTGCGTCAGTGTGCCCGGAGATCTTAATCTTGTTCGGTAGTTTCTTGATTATCTCGGCGACCTTCTCGAGCAATTTCCGGGTTCGTTCGTCCATTTCGGAACTACCGAGCGGAAACAATGCAACCTTCTCCTGATCGAGAAGCTGAATGCGCAAGCCTTCCTTGGCGGACTCGATCTTCAAACTATCAGAAACTTCCTTCAGATCGGGGTCATCGGACTCCTCCACCGCCTCCCGAATCAGCTTTTCAGCTTCAGCGAATTGTGCCGCTTCGCGCTCCTCTTCCTGCTGCTGTAACAACTTTTCAAGTTGTTCTTGACTTATTGTGCCTTCTTCATCTGTTTCGCTCCCGGTCTTGGATTCGATGTTTTCTGGGTCATCTGAATCCGCATCCAAAGATTCCGTGTCTTCAGCTTGAGCCCGCACCGCTTGTGGAGTACTGATCATGGGTGGTGAAGAAGAGCTTTTGAGCGCGCCGGGCTTTGTGATCGAGGTGCCACCTAGAAGACCACCAGAGCCACTTCGTGATGACCGCGAAATCGCCGTCGGATCAAAATAGTTGGAAATGCCCATCTTCTGTTCCTCCGTCGTAGCGTTGAGTAGCCACAAAAGGAGGAAAAATGCCATCATTGCGGTCACGAAATCGGCGTAGGCGACCTTCCATGCACCACCATGATGTCCCCCATGGCCGCCCTTCTTGACTTTTTTTATAATAATGTCGCCTTGTTGGTCCACTTTCGTGCCCCGCTATGCTCGGGCCTAGGCGACAGTTCGCGCGTTTACGCCCAAGCCTGATTTGGTAGTATCTGCCGACCGTTGGAATCGGAGTATGCAAACATCATACCGCAGGCAACGCCGCGACAGCTTCCTCGACCTCAAAAAATGATGGCCGGTCCTTGGACATCAACGTTTTTCGCGCGAATTCGATAGAAACAGCTGGGGCGTATCCCGATACGTGAGCCAGCAAGCCGGTTTTGATGCATCCCATGTATTTCGAATCGGCCGCGAAAACGTTGCCCATGTTTACAGCTAAGGGCGCCACATAGCCATAAGACAATAAAATACCGAGGAAAGTCCCTACCAAGGCGCCACCGATCAGTTTACCCAGTACTTCGGGCGGTTCGGTGATTGAACCCATGGTCTTGATAATACCCAAGACGGCGGCCACGATGCCGAGCGCCGGGAAACCGTCGCCCATGGTCTGATAAGCACCCTGGATTTGGGCATCCTCAGCGTGGTGTGTCTCAAGCTCTTCATCCAGAAGATCGGCTAGTTCGTGCGGATTGTCGGTACCTAGGGTCATCATGCGTAGGTAATCGCACAAGAATTCGAGCGCATGGTGATCGCCCGAAAATTTTGGAAAGGCCTGGAATAGGTTACTTTCCTTCGGTCTTTCTATGTGCTGCTCGAGCGCGAGCATGCCCTTAGTCTTCGCTAACCGAAAGATAGCATACATCACGCTTAATAACTCTAGATAGTCTTCCTTATTGTATTTTGGGCCGCGCAGCGCAGCTTTGAACGCGTAGCCGGATTTGCCTAGAACGAATTTTGGATTGGCGACGATGTAGGCTCCGACGCCGGCGCCACCAATGATGACCAATTCGAATGGTTGCCAAAGAGGGCCGAGTTTTCCACCCATCGCCATGTACCCGCCAATCACACAAGCAGTGACGACAACCCAACCGATTATGACAAACATTGACGATCCCCTGACCAAGGCCAGTCGCCCCTAAGAACGGACCCAGGCCCAATCTAGCTGATTATCCCTCAAAATGCTGTGAGTTGCAAAGAATTACCGCCATGTCATTGAAAACATTACCACGCTAATTTCTGGGCATGATTGGCTCACATACAATTGATGTTGTGGCGATGGTGATTGATATCGGATCGGTCGCCATGCTTTAAAGGTAGACACCCCGGTACTCTTTTGGATCCGGGTCACATCGGTGAGAACCGGAAAAGGAATGGCCATGG
>PBMU01000081.1 GCA_002722775.1 Rhodospirillaceae bacterium | reverse complement strand
TGGTCGTCCTCGACATGAACGATCCACTGAAGCCAAAATTGGCCAAGGTCGTGGAAATGAACGATCCCCGTGCGACCGCTCTGCAATTCCGCTACCTGTTCGCCACTGACGCGGACGGCCTCAAGGTATTCGACGCCACCAATCCGGCTGAGATCCATCCCATCGACGACGCGGCTATCTCACTGAAAGATGGTCGACGGATCTATCTCGCGCGCACATACGCCTACGTGGCAGCAGGCAGTGAGGGGGTTGCGATTGTCAATATCAAAAACCCGGAGAAGCCTGAACTATATATGAAGTACGACGCGGACGGCCGGATTAAGGACGCTCATGATGTGATCCTTGGAACGACGAACGCCTCCCTGATTGCCTATGTGGCCGACGGCCAAGCTGGCTTGAAAGTCATCCAATTGACTTCGCCCGATAGCCAACCGCGCTATTACGGTTACAGTCCGGAGCCTAAGCCGGAACTGATCGGTTGGAAGAAGACCAAATGGCCAGCCCTTTCGCTTTCCAAGGGTCTCGCCCGCGACCGAGGCGTGGACGAGACCGGCGGGCAGATGGCGGTCTTTGGACGCCTCGGCTCGCGCCCCTTTACGCTCAAAGAACAGCAAAAGCTCTATCTCGACACAAAGGGTGATCCATGGGTAGTGAGCGACGAAGTGCGGAAAGAAGATTTCGTCCCTGGCACTGGCAAACAGGCGAAAGCTGATTAACTCCGACCTTATCGGACGACCTGGTCCACAGGCCGGAGGGAACCTCCACGACTGGTATTCTTCTTCACACACTATGGTTTTTTGTTACGGGGCTAGCGATTATCCGTGGTCGGTGACCAGGCGCTTTTAGGACAATGCCTCACCGTTTTCAAGAAACGAGGAATGGATTTCAAACCGCCAGCCGGTGGCGGGCAATTGGTGACATTGGCCATTCAATCGTGGTAGCGGCTCCGATTTGACATGTATCTTCACACAATTCCCGCCATCCGATCACGTTCGATGTTGATCGGATCATCTCTGCTGCACAAGCCTCGATCTGTTCGATACTATTAAAACCCAATGCGTAACCGTTCTCTTTCCCAACGTGCAATTCCTTCGGGAATTCTTTTGCTATGGACTGGCCGTTCACTTCCTTTCCAGTCGGATCCAGAACCGGACGGCGAAGCACGATACTGTCCACGGTAGCGGGCCCGGAGAGAATAATCGCATTTGCTCGGAGCATCGGAATACCGAACGCGTTCGCAAGAGCAGATGGCCCGGACGGAGAGAGTTCAAGGAAAAATCGCGCCCGACTAATAGCGCAGGCCTGAAGCATAAACGGCTCTCCGCTCAGATCGACGAACCCGTGACGAGGGAGCAGGGGTGTCATTTCTGGATGACCTATCCGGACGACATTCACCTTCTGATTCAAAACGAAGTCGATGATCGGCTCGATCTGGTCGGTTCCGATATTCCGATAGTCTCCTTTGTAGCTATACTGGTACCCGCCCTCACGATAATGCAGCACGCAATAACTGCCGTCATTCGTGGCCTGCCGCAACGCGCTTTCCCATTTCTCTCTCTCCGGCAGGCGAAAACGGGCGAGGCGGGAAAAGGTCCCAAGAAGTTCTCGAGTTGACATCGACGGAGTTAGAATCAGATTGGGGCTGTCACATCCGGAACCATGCCAAATCTCCGGACCAGTCACAGGGCGCATGCCCGCGGTATCGAATAAGTCGATCGGAAACCGATTGTTGGTGGGCCAAGAACTATCGACCTGTGGAGAAAAGCTTACGATCTCGGGTTTGTAGGGCCGATCGGGCTTGTAGTAGACATCGAGACGAGCAGATGGAAACATTTCCTTGAGCGAAGCTGCGAAAAGCAACTGTTCCGTAAAGTCACCCATCGTGCGATGCAATAGCGCCGCGAAAATCTGGAATGGTCGGTCCTGATTTTGATTTTTGGGATACTCGAAATTAATGAATCTCACGTCGACCTCCTAAAAATCGGTCGCCTCTAAAACACATCCACACGCGCGCTTCGCCTAGCCTCCATCGGCCCTGTGGCTGTTTCGCGGATAATGGCGACCTCACCGCGATAAGTTCCCGGTGGCCATCCAGTTTTGGACTTTTTGCCAATAGCCCGCCAGACTCGGATCTGATACCTTTCAATTGTCTCTTCCTTACGAGCGAGTAATACGCCGTCTGGGCCAAACAAACGAACAGATAGGTAATCCTTCGGCCTTAATCCCGCGACCTCAACCCAGAAGACTAAGGCCGAGGACTTCGACGACAATACAGTATTGTCCGCTTTGCCCGAGCGGATATCCATTATGTCGGGGATCCGATCGGTGAATCCGATGTTGTAAGGCACCGCAGAAAGATATCGCAGACGTTCAAGGACCTCCGGGCGCCATAGAGGGGCCTTACCAATTTGGCAACGCTCTCCGCCGGATATACCGACAAAGGGATCGACCACCTTTCCGTCTTTCTCGACGCCCAAATGAAGGTGGGGAAACTCGGTCAGGCCTGACAATCCAACCGAACCGATGCGGTCGCCGTTTCGCACTCGGTCTCCGGTCTTCACATTCACGCTATTGTGCTTAAGATGGCAGTACTGCGTGTACCAACCACCGCCGTGATCCAGCCGTACTCCATTGCCACATTCTCTATCCTTGACTGAGGCTCGGCCCGCCAGGCGGATATTGGCGTCCACCATCCCGTCACGCACACCTATAACCAGGCCGGTAGCAGCAGCCAGCACCGCGACTTCGTCGGCCAGTCGCCCCTCGTGCGCGAGCGCGATATCCGTGCCTTTATGTGTATCGTAGCTCATTTGTCCACAGGCGAAATCAGCGCGCGCCGTGCCCGGATCTACGTCCACATAGTTGAAGATCCAGCAGTCGACACCCGGATCGCAGGCGACCGGAAGCGAGAGTGGCAAAGGCGAGGGCTGGAAGGTGCGCTCGCCAATGTCGTAGGCAGGGATTGCTATTAAATTATCCTCCGGCCCCTTGGCAACCGATTGCGCCACCCGGGTAACGGGCCGCCGCGTAGCGCGGGCCCCAACAACAGGGTTAGGCGCATGCACGCCTATAGGGAGGAGATCCAAATCGAAGACCAGCCAGCCCCCACCCGCGACGACCAAGAAGACCGCGATGACATAGACTGCCAGCATCCGAAGCAAAAGGGGCACTCCCGACCTATTCGATGAGGGAGAGAAGATACTCCCCGTACCCGCTCTTGCGCAGCGGTTCCGCTAGTTTGAGGAGTTGCGCATCGTCAATATAGTCCATATGGTGGGCGATCTCCTCGATACAGGCGATTTTTAAGCCCTGTCGTTCCTCGACAGTCCGAACGAACTCAGTGGCTTGCAACAGTGATTCATGGGTTCCAGTGTCCAACCAAGCGTATCCGCGTCCCATGCGTTCGACATGCAGATCCCCACGTTCGAGATAAATCTTGTTTACATCTGTTATCTCAAGTTCGCCACGCGGCGACGGTTCTATGTCGCGCACGATATCTAGGACATCATTATCGTAAAAGTAGAGGCCGGTTACGGCCCAGTTGGACTCCGGATTAGAAGGTTTTTCGACGATACTCCGCGCTCGACCCTCTACATCAAACGCGACCACGCCATACCGTCCGGGATCGCGAACATAATAGCCGAACACCGTAGCGCCATTGACCCTATTAGCTGCACGGTGAAGCAAGTCAGTCATTCCATGTCCATGAAAAATATTATCACCTAGTATAAGGCAACAACGGCTGTTCCCTACAAACTTGCGCCCAATAACAAAAGCCTGCGCTAACCCTTCTGGACGTGGTTGTACCTCATAAAACAACTCTATGCCCCATTGTGATCCGTCACCCAACAGTTTCTGGAAATTCGTCTGGTCCTCCGGAGTTGTAATCAACAGGATTTCCCGGATGCCAGCGAGCATTAAAATACTTAATGGGTAGTAGATCATCGGTTTGTCATAGACCGGGAGCATTTGCTTCGATACGGACACGGTAAGTGGATAGAGCCTGGTTCCCGAACCACCGGCGAGGATGATGCCCTTCAATCCGATTCCCCTTTAACTCCGTGCACCTTATCTTGTAACAGTTCATCGAGGACCTCGGCCAGGGCTTCGCGCCAATGGCGCCGTTCGGGACCAAACGCCTGATCGATCTTGGAACAGTCCAAAACTGAGTTAGTTGGACGCGCGACGGGCGTGGGGTACTCACTCGTGGGGATCGCCTTCACGTTTGGTTTACGGCCAAGGACTGGTTCGGCTATTTCAAAAATCGCTTCGGCGAACCCATGCCAAGTGGTCCAGCCACGCGCTGTAAAATGAAACGTACCCCAGGGGACATCGACACCCCGCCCGATCCTGCCAGCTATGGCGAGCAGAGTCTCGGCGATATCGACCGCTGCCGTTGGCGTGCCCGATTGGTCTGCAACGACCCGCAATTCATCTTGTTCCGCGCCAACCCGCAGCATGGTCCGCATGAAGTTGACGCCATGCGCTGCATAGACCCACGAGGTACGCACGATGACATGACGATCGAGGGCGTAGCGAATTCGCTGCTCACCCGCCTCTTTAGAGGCACCATACACGCCCAACGGATGCACCTGATCTGCCTCAAGATAAGAGCCGGTCTTGGTGCCATCAAAGACATAGTCCGTGGATATATGAATGAGCGGGATGTCCCGCTCGGCGCAAGCTTCCGCGAGAATGCCCGGCGCGTCCCGATTGACAGCGAAAGCTTCCTCTCGCTCGGTCTCCGCCTTGTCGACAGCTGTATAAGCCGCCGCATTGATTAAGACGTCGGGCGCAAATTTGTCGAGCGCGTCGCTCACCGCATTGGCGTCGGCTACATTCAGTTCCTCCCGCAATCTCGCATTGAGAGAAATCCGCTTTCGTTCTGATCTTCGCCGTAGTTCAGTACCCACCTGGCCCGCGCATCCGGTCGCAAGAATATGCATTAGTGCTATCCCGTCACGGGGGCGGTGCCCAGACGCTCGCCAGAGTAGGCCCCTTTCAGGATCGGCTGCCACCAATCACGGTTTTCTAGATACCATTGGACGGTCTTGCGCAATCCGCTCTCGAAGTTCTCTCTAGGAAACCAGCCAAGTTCGTTATGAATCTTGCTTGCGTCGATAGCGTATCGGAAGTCGTGACCGGGTCGGTCTTCAACGAAGGTAAGCAATTCCTCATGCAAGCCAGCGCCTTTGATCGGCGCAAATTCGTCGAGAAGCGAACAAATTCGTTTTACCACTTCGAGATTCGTGAGCTCGTTGTCGCCACCGATATTGTAGCTATCCCCAACCCGACCGCGGGTCAGGACAGTCCAGAGGGCACGCGCGTGATCGTCAACGTATAGCCAGTCCCGAACGTTATCGCCACGTCCATAGACAGGCAAGGCTTCCTCGTGAAGGCCCTTGATAATCATCAAGGGGATTAGTTTCTCGGGAAAATGATAGGGTCCGTAGTTGTTCGAACAATTGCTCAGAACAACGGGCAGACCGAATGTCTTAGACCAAGCACGCACCATATGATCGGAAGCCGCCTTGGTGGCCGAATAAGGCGAGCAAGGATCATATCTAGTCTCCTCAGTGAAAGCACCCTTGGCGTCAAGCGAACCAAACACCTCATCAGTCGAAATGTGGTGAAAACGAAAGTCATCGCGATCGGGTCCGGACAACCCACCCCAATATGTCCGGACCGCCTCGAGTAAGTTATAGGTTCCAATTACATTGGTCTGGATGAAGTCGTCCGGACCATCAATCGAACGGTCGACATGACTTTCCGCCGCTAAATGCATAATGGCATCCGGACGGTGACGTCGAAGTATGTCCGCCACGGCGTCACGATCGCACACATCGACCTTTTCGAGCGCATACAAGTTTGAGCTCGCAACCGGAGCAAGCGACGACAGGTTTGCAGCGTAGGTCAGTTTGTCAAGATTGACCACGGCACGGCCAAGCTCCCCCACTAATAACCGGATTACAGCCGATCCAATGAACCCGGCGCCTCCAGTGACCAATATCTTTTTGGGTAGGACCAAGTCCGCCTCGATCAAGCTTCGTAAGTAAAATAGGCCGGGGAATTTGCGAGGTCAGGATAGCCCTCGTCCTTCGCCGACAAGACCGGGCGAATGTCACCCAAGGGCCAGTCGATGCCAAGTTCGGGGTCGTTCCAGAAAATGCCCCGCTCTAGATCCGGCGCATAGGGTGCCGTCACCTTGTACTGTACTTCGGTGTCAGGTTCGACGGTGCAAAACCCGTGTGCGAAGCCGGTTGGCACAAGTATCTGGTTCCAGGCTTGGGCACTTATAATCCTTCCAACCCATTTACCGAACGTCGGGGCCCCCTGCCGAATGTCGACAGCTACGTCGAAAATCGCTCCACGCGAAACCCTGACTAGCTTATCTTGACCGAACGGTGGGATCTGAAAATGCAACCCGCGCAACGTGCCTAACTGTGCCGAGAATGAATGGTTGTCTTGGCAAAAATCAAGTTGCAATCCTAGATTTTCAAATGCCACTTTGTTGTAGGTTTCCGAAAAGAACCCGCGATGGTCCCCAAACTTCGATGGCGAAATAAGTTTGACCTCAGGAATTTCGGTCTCTTCAACGTTCACTAGTCACTCATTCCAATTGTCGCTTCTCCATGTCGGCTCTTAACACTTTGGCCTTGAGCCCGCAACCGAACTCTCCAGTCAACACAGTCGAAATTCACCTCCAGTTGGGATGGGTTTAGGTTCGACAATTCAATTGGTTATGATATGGTTTATCGATAGAGGATTTAATAAGCGACTTGCGGGCACGTCATAATTGATGGTGGCTAACGGTGTCACCTTGGAACTCAGCCGAAGCGAGACGTGATGTGGTGCGGCTTTGGACAGGCCAGGGACTAATGAACGCGCGCAGAGACCTATTACAAGAATACGACGACGGTCGAGTGGTGCCCTATCCGGGCAGAACTTTGGGTCGCTCCCACGTCTTGTCGGCGCAACAGCGGGAGCCCAAGACTTGCAGCGTCGTGGTGGTTTCCTACAAGACCGGACCAATCCTGCTCGAGTGCTTAGGGTCCGTACTTGAGCAAACGAATGTCACACAGTTGATCCTGGTCGACAACGGCAATTCGCGCACGATGGTCCAATCTCTAAACGCTCTAGCGGACGAGAACCCGCAGCTCGAGATCATCACTGGCCACGGGAATGTAGGTTTCTCGCGAGGTTGCAATATCGGCGCGCGTAGAGCTCGAGGCGAGTATCTACTTCTGCTGAACCCAGACACTCTGATCGGCGAAAACACACTCGAGAACGCGTTGAACGTGTTCGATGAACACCCTGGTGCATCTATGATCACGGTTCGGCTTGAGAATCCGGATGGAAGTGAACAACGCGGCGGCCGGCGCAATCTTATGACACCATGGACCTGCCTGGTGGAGCAGTTTCGCCTTGACCGACTGGCGCCTAATCACCCGCATTTTAAGCGTCTTAACCTGAACGAAACCTTGCCATTCACGGAGGTCACGAAGGTGCAATGCATCTCCGGTGCCTTCATGTTGATGCCGAAGACCACGTTCGATAATCTTGGAGGCATGGACGAAGAGTATTTCCTTCACGTCGAAGATGTCGACTTTTGCATGCGAATCGAAAAAAGTTCGGGCTTTATCTTGTACGTGCCTCACGTTTCGGTAGTCCATCAGCAGGGTACTAGTCGGGTGTATTCAGGCTTCGTGGAATGGCACAAATCAAAAAGCTTCGTGAAATACTTCTTCAAGCACTTTCAGCCCCAATATCCAAAACCGTTGCTCAATATCTTTGCAGCCGCAATCTACACCCGTTTCGTTTTGAGACTTTTCCCCATGACGATGAGGTGGATATTCGACCGGGTTTTTTCTCCCAAAACCCAAACTATGATCAGGGCGCCAGCAAGTTCCCCAGCCCGTGATCACGCCATTAGATCTTCCTGAACCCGCCTCGCCCGTTAAGACCGTCCCACACACCAATAATGATGGCGCGGAGCTTTTCCAACTTATCGTCTTCAACCAGCAAGAGACGGGCCAAGTCTTTAGTGATCGAAAGAGCCTCGAAAGCCAGAAAACCAGGGAACTGAATCCCATGGGCGCGCATGACCCTAACTCGGTTTCGATAAATGGTGTAACGCCGGAAGGCAGGGTGGGTTCGGTAACCTACTGATAGACCAAGAACCTTCCGAGAATGCGTCTCACCCAATCTGTGGCGCAACCGTGCTGATCCCACTCCCAGGATCCGATATCCAGCTCGACGGATTCTAAACGAAAAATCATAGTCGATATAGTCGATCCAGAAGTCTGCCGCCATATTTCCAATCTCCCGCAAGCGATCCGCAGGCACCAGGCACCCCGACGCCATCGCGAAAGCCAGTCCGTCATCCACCTCGCCTTCGGCGAGCCAATACCGCTTAATCCCCATCCCATAACCATGTGCGTATACTGGCGACCCGGTTCCACCTGTATCGTCACCATGTATCGGGGAAAGAAATCCTATTCTTTCCGGACAGTCGTAGTTCTCAGCAGCGCAGAGCAACTGGGAAATCATATCCTTTGCGGGAATACTGTCCTGGTCTAATAATAGCAACCAGTCTGCACCATCTCCTAGAGCAGCGGCGATCCCCTGGTTTTGAGCTGCCGCTAATCCTTGATTGGCCTCGTTTAAAATAAGGTTTAAACGAGGCCCAAGAGCACGCTCATGGGACTGCAGGCGGTCTATGGTTTCTTCGTCCGAGCCATTATCCACAATCCATATAGTCGAAACTTGGCAAGCAAGAGTGTCAAGTTGACAATCAAGCCGGTCGTCAGGGCCATAAGTGACCACTATGGCGATCACATTCATCGGCGCGGTTTCAGACATTGGATGTATCACGGTTCGACAGAGCGATTGGGGAAATCGGACGGGGATCGCGCGCGCGCAAGATCAATTTTCCCACCGACCAGGTCAACGCCCGTGCGAATGCCATTACCGCGATTTCTCGATGGTTTTGCAGGTTCCGACGTTCCAACCAGATTTGTGGCATCACAGAAAGCGCATCCCGCAGAGCGCGCACGCGCAACTCAAAATCACCCGTGAAAACCGAGACCGCCAATCGGGCTATTACCCCCGCAACAAGGGCTGGTAAAAGAACAAAAAACAGTGGCCCCGGCATACCTCGTATGAAGACCCAGAGCCGGTTTCGGCTTATATGATAGCGAATGAAGTCGGACCCTGCGCCCGTACTGCCGGATCCAACGTGGCGTACTTTGGCGCCCGCGAGTTGGATACAAACCTCCCCGGCCAGACGCATGCGCAACGCCAGGTCAACATCCTCATAATAACAGAACAACCTTTCATCAAACCCACCATGGCGCAAAAAGGCTGTCCGTTCATAGACCGCCGCCGCACCACAAGGCCCGAACACCTCGGCATCTTGATCGACGCATTCCACAGCCTCGCCCTCACCACCTCGCCAGGCCAATCCAAGTGGATGGTAGTGGTCTCCCGCACCGTCTAGAACGCCTGGTTCGGATGCGCGTATCTGGGTGGAACCGAACATCACAGCTCCAGGGTATCGTTTTATCGCGGCAATGATCTCAGATAACCAGTCAGGCTCAGCAAAGGCATCCGGATTCAAGAGGACCAACCAACGCCCCCGCCCCTCCCGCGCAGCGAGATTGTTTGCAGCCGCGAACCCCAAATTGCCGATCGCACGAATCAGACGGCAAGACGAGCAATCAGTGGACAGCAAATCCAAGCTTCCATCTGTTGAATTATTGTCAATGATGAGGATCTCGAATTCTCGGAAAGTCTGGTTTTCAAGGGCGTCGAGACACCTCGCCAGATAAGAACCCGAATTATGGGTTACAACGATGACGGTGAATTCGGGATCTATAGGAACCATGTTGTCCGCGCCGCTCGAATCGACACAATCATATCATGGTTGGATCTGATCCCAGCATTGTTGGGATGAAAGAACTTTATAGAACAAACCGGGATATCGACCAAAAGTCACTGCCGAAGAAACCACTCCAACACCCCGCCTAGCGTTCACCAAAAGAATTGACGGCCCGACACTTACCGGAGGTATCATTCTTGTTTCCTTAGCTACCGTGTATCAAACGAGAAGCATAGCAGTGTATCGTGATCCATACCTATAATCGTAAATGAACAAAGTATTCCTAGGGCCAGTTCTTTTTATACAAATGGTTGGCTTTTTGCAGCCCTAAGCTAGAAGAGCTGTCACATAGGCCGGCAATGCGAATGCTGCGACATGTACCTCGGGTGTATAGTAGCTCGTTGTAAAGCTCAGGGTTTCGAATCGCCGCGCGATAACATCAGAGGAGATCGTCCGAAGCGAAGCATCATCCGTTGCCCAGCCGAATGCCATATGCCCACCTTGATACGTTGGCACCGGAGCAACATAAAACCATACATCCCGAAAATGCGGAACGAGCCGACGGTGACTGTTTGTAACCTCCTTGCCCTGAACATAAGGAACCCCATTCTGCGTGACGAGAACACCACCTGGTGTAAGGCACCGTTTGCAGCCGCGATAAAAGGGTTCGCCAAATAACACCTCGCCCGGACCCAACGGGTCAGTTGAATCAATGATGATGACATCCCATCGCGCGTCCGTCTGCTCTATAAAGACAGCACCGTCGGCAATCACGAGATCAAGGCGAGGGTCATCGAACGCACCTCGACTTAACGATGGGATATGTGTACGGCAGAGATCGATCACAGTTCTATCAATCTCAACCATAGTCACATCTGTCACGCTTTGGTGGCGCATCACTTCCCTCGCCATCCCACCATCACCGCCACCGATGATCAAAACGCGTCGAGCCGCACCATGAGCCAGGATCGGCACATGGCTCAACATCTCATGATAGATGTGCTCGTCGCCCTCGGTAGTTTGCACAACGCCATCCAGCGCCAGGACACGCCCAAAGACGCTATTCTCAAAGATCACCAAATCCTGCAGACCAGTGGACTTCTGATACAAAATTTTGTCCATCGACAAACGTTGTGTGATACCCGGGTGCAGGGCCTCCTCAAACCACTTGGTCACCCCACAACACCGCGTCGGTGATCGCCAATTTGAACGGACTCAGGGTCGAAGGCTCGTCGAAGCACCGGAACCGCATCGTGGGGACGTGCCTCACCACACATAAAAACATCCAATGCCGCGTAGCCGCGTTCGGGCCAAGTGTGGATACTGATGTGGGATTCCGCCAGAACCGCCACGCCCGAAACACCCCCATTCGGCGTAAAATGATGCAAATGAATATGCAGTAACGTGGCTCCGGTCGCTAATACCGCGTCTCTTAACGCCAATTCGATGTGGTCCAGATCGTCCAGCCGGGATGCGCCCCAAAGATCGATTATCAAATGGGTTCCAGCGAAAATCATACCGTCACGTTCAACGAAATGGTCGGCTTGAACTGATCCGGAATACAGATCGTCACCGCACCGAGGCCCTAAGGCGACCACGTTAGTGTCCTTGAAGGATGTCATGCTTCCAGAAAAGCCGGCCTCGGAGATTTCGGAATTAATTCTGCTCGGCCGAGCTTCCGAGATAACTCCCAAATCAGTGAAAGCGACGGTCTTGCTCATCACTCCCTCCCAACCAATGGATGTTCCAACACCACATCGCATCCCGCTCTACATTGTTTGCCTCTGAGCGAAATGGTTTGGCAGGACTATTGGTGCCAAAATCCGCAGCGCACCGGCCCAAAGGATACAATTTCGCGACTGTCCTAATTAGAGCCCTCATGGCTAAACAGAAACGCTTGGCCCTCGTTAAGGTTACAGTACCTGCTAATAGGACGTTACGGCCGGTCGCGGTACCCTATTCCAGGAGCCCGCCCGGCCGCTTCATTGGATCGGCAATATCGAATTACGTGGCTTTCCAGTCAAGCCGATTTCTTTGCTAATCATGCTATTTTTGTGCGACACACCACCTCACAAAAACCCCAAACAACTACCCAGCTTCCGCCTCAGTAGTTCTTCGGCGCTGGCGACGCGTAACGCGTCTCCTATCCACACCGGCATCACTCTGTCTTTCGCGCAAAGATTGCATCACCTCGGCTTTCTGATCGTCGGAATAACGCGACCAGTGCGCAACTTCACGCAAAGTCCGGAAGCAGCCGAGACAGAACTTTGTTTTGGCATTGATTTGACAAACACCGACGCACGGCGAAGTGATGGGAAAGTCTTGATCCATGCACCCTTCTTACCCTTCGCCCGACGAAGGGCCCTCATCTGGGCCTTAAACGAGCGTTACAAAACCACTTAATTATTCAAAACCAAATTGACTAAACCCCCAACTACAGCGGACCCATGCTTATCCAACAAAACTGAAAACAACTGTGGATCAGGCCGCTTCATTCACCTCACTTTCGTAGCATGCTACCAGCGAAATGAACTTGTCCATTTGCTCCTGGATCGCCTCGGCTCCACTACCGGAGACGAGATTTCCTGACTCAACGACCGGTTCGTTTCGCCATTCTGCGCCAGCTGCTTCCATGGTGGCTTGAATGTCGGCGGCACCGGTCAACACGTGACCCGCCGCATCCTCAGACGCAATCATCAGTCTCGCGCCCTCGCCAATCACAGCCGTTGGCATGTTGGCTCGCAAGAACGCCTTTAGGACGCGCTTCGCGTGAGGGTCATCGGCCATCTTGTCGATGCTGCGGCTGCCCCCCGGAACAACTAGCCCGTCATAATCAACTGCGAGTGTATCGGCTAGGTCAACGTCCACCGGAAAGAAATGCCCCCACCCACCGTCATACCAGCCGTTGACCAAACCATTGGCGCGAGAAACTACTTTCACAGTCGCGCCAGCCTCGATGAGACGCTTTTGAGGTTCAGTGAATTCGATTTCGTCGAACCCATTGGCAACCATCAGAGCGACTTTACGCCCGTTCAGCGGCTTATCGGTCATATTCTGTTCTCCATTCCCATCGTCGGTTACTTGGTTCTACCTACCCCGTCAAGGCGAACGCGTCCTGATGCGGAATGCGCCAAGACAGGACCTTCCCTTAGCGAAAGCATTCTCTGCCGGGCCCCAATAATTTGGCCCAACCATGACACCGCTTGCGACTAGCGAGAGACCATTTTACTCAATTCCAAGCCTGCGGCACCTTGTCCCTTGAATGGCTTGAAAAGCAAATTTGGTCAGCAACCATGACCTAGCCAATACAACGGTTTATTTCAACCCCTTTTGACGGCGACAAAATCCAGCTTTCGCGCCCGCAATATTGTCGCGAATTTAAACTCGAGTTTCTAGCATTGACCCAACGACTGGAGTGATAGGCAGATTCTAAGATTTGTACGGATGATTCTCGTGACAGCAAACGAACTCTACTCCTGGGCACCACTTGATCAATCTAATCCAATTCGAACTAACCCAATTGAGATAAAATCTGACTTATAGATGTATATATCAAAGGATTAGATATACTCGGGCTAGTTTGGATGGAGCGGGTGAGGGGAATCGAACCCCCGTATTCAGCTTGGGAAGCTGATGTTCTACCATTGAACTACACCCGCGCGATACCGGCACATTACCTTGCCCACCTACCTCCATCAAGCCGCCCCAATGTAGACACATTCGCTGGCACAAGGCTCATTCCATGAAGGTACGAATTTGGCGAAAACAGCGCCTTGTGCTTAGTTTATGGCGAGGACTAATTCTGGAATTTGTGGATCATCTGCGGCCGCATCGCACCGTCTGGTATGATACTTGCATTCCTAGCTGCGGCGATAGATTCCGATAGGACGACTCGAACATGGCAGTAACAACCACCGCCGAAAAAATAGACGAAGCGACCTTGGCAGTACCCCTTTTGGCGGACGGGGGGACACTAACGATCAATTCCGGGGTGCTTGAGGCAGGTAACTTGGCTGGGATCGAAGGGCGCGGGTACACCAACATCACAGTGAATTCCAATGCCGCGCACGTAGTTGATTTTGAAGGCATCTTCGCGATGACGAATACCTCCAAAATTTCAATCGTTTTCAACAGTTCGATCGGCGTCAATGTGACCGGCGACGGATTGGTTGGGTCGCTCAACAGGCTTGATGTTGTCTCCACGTTGGCGGACGACACATTGAGGGGCGGCCCGGACGCCGACACACTGATCGCAGGTGACGGCAATGATGGGCTTTTCGGTGGGCTTGGAGACGGGACGGACGCGCTTAACGGCGGAGGTGGCAACGACTTGATCTACGGGAACGCCGGGAACGATACCCTAGTGGGCGGCTCCGGCCTCGACACGATCTTCGGTGGTCAGGATCTCGACCGGATTTCAGGCGCCGATGGCGACGATCTGATTTATGGCGGTGTCGGCAACGACACTATCTCAGGCGGCGACGACAGTGACACCATCTATGGCGGCGCGGAGGCGGACGTGGCCTATGGCGGCAACGGAGCCGATGTGATCTATGGCAACCTTGGCGACGACACATTGAGTGGCGGTGGCGGAAATGACTTGCTTTATGGCGGTAACGGTAGCGACACCATTTACGGCGGTAACGACATCGACTCCATTTATGGCGGCGTTCTGGCGGACGTGGCCTATGGCGGCAACGGAGCCGATGTGATCTATGGTAACCAAGGTCACGACACGTTGAGTGGCGGTAGCGGAAATGACAGCCTGTTTGGCGGCGCGGGCAACGACATGTTGGCCGGAGGCGATGGCTTGAATTTGCTTTATGGAAATTTGGGCGCCGATACCATGCAGGGTGCGGGATCCGCGGATTCATTGTTCGGCGGCAATGGTAGTGACTTACTCAACGGATTTGGGGGGAACGACCTTATCTACGGCAACCAAGGTAACGACACGATCACCGCCGGAGCCGGCAATGACACTGTTTTTGGTGGGGCGGACAACGACCTTTTATTCGGTAGCACAGGCACTAATTTGATTCAGGGCAACTCTGGCGCCGATACTATCTCGGGCGGCACCGGCAGCGAAACAATCTCAGGCGGCCACGGTGAAGATAGCCTGTTCGGAAACGCAGGAGCCGACATTATTTATGGAAATAATGGGGCAGATTTTATCTCGGGCGGTGCTGGCGCCGATACTATCTCAGGCGGCGCTGGTGCGGATACTATTCATGGCGGAGCCCATGCCGATATTCTGGTCGGGGGAAGCGGTGCTGATAATTTCGTGCTAACCGGTAATTTTGGCAATGATACTATTTCCGACTTTTCCGTGTCCGACCTCGACCGCATCAAGATAAGCAGCGGCGTCACTCTGAGCTACAGTGGCAGCCAGACTAGTACTTTGGTCACTTTTAGTACAGGAGATACCTTGGTCATCAACCACAATGGGTTCGACACAGGATCGATCGTCACCGGTTCATTCTTCGATTTTATATAAGCAATCGGGGGCTGAACGCGACGTCTGAGGATAGTCGTGAACCCATCAGCACAGTGGTGGAGATCACTTTTGAATGGTTCGAGCTTAGGTCCTCTCGTTTCCTTCTTTGGTAAACAAAATAAATGATCTATTTGCTATAGACCTTCGGCCGTCGGAACACTACATAGGGGTTCGTAAAAAGTAGGAGGACGCCATGTACTCTCAAACAACAAATGGAATAATGGTCAGCGTCGAGCCTATCTATCTTGAGGACCAGTCATCACCCATAGAGTCTAAGTATATGTGGGCCTACCGGGTGACTATCGAAAATGTCGGCGAGGACACTGTGCAACTTCGCCACCGAACTTGGAAAATCACTGATTCCACAGGACGTAGCCAGGAGATTAGGGGCCCAGGCGTGGTTGGGGAGCAACCGGTTTTGGAGCCCGGTGAGGTTTACGAGTACACCAGTGGAACGCCGCTAAATACCCCCTCAGGCATGATGGTCGGATCATATGGCATGGAGGATAAGTCAGGTCGGTGTTTCGACGTGCCGGTGCCCGCGTTTTCCTTAGACAGTCCGCACCAAGCCATTCGGTTGAACTAAAACAATTGGCCCCGTTTGACTATACGCCGAGCCGAACGTCTTTGCCGGGCCGCCGTTAGGCGCTACAGCAAGGCCATATTTGCTTTACGCCCAATGGACTGCGATGATGCTTGTGTGCAAGCGACGTCAAGAGGAACACAGCATGGCGCCAGACGACCACGCAACGGCGGATAAGCCCGTCGGAATGGGGACCGCAACCCTTCCGGCGGTTCGCCCGACGCGACAAGAAGCGGAGTCAGCCGTCCGGACTCTCATTGAGTGGGTTGGCGACGACCCCAATCGGGAAGGACTGGTCGACACACCGGCCCGTGTCATTAAGGCCTATGAAGAACTGTTTGCAGGCTATTTGGAAGACCCAAAGGCAGTCTTGGAACGCACCTTCGAGGAGACCGAGCAGTACGAAGAAATGGTGATGCTCCGCGACATACGGCTGGAATCGTTCTGCGAGCACCATATTCTACCCATCATCGGCAAGGCTCATATCGCGTACGTGCCTAATGGGCGGGTCGTCGGTATCAGCAAGCTTGCGCGTGTCCTCGAAATCTACGGAAAACGCCTACAAATACAGGAAAAGCTGACATCCCAAGTGGCCAGTACAATTGAAGAAATTCTTCGGCCGAAAGGCGTGGCGGTAGTTATTGAGGCGGCACACGAATGCATGACCACCCGAGGCGTGCACAAGCCAGGTGTCACTATGATTACCAAGAGCATGCTTGGATGCTTCAAGGACGACCGAGAGATGCGTCGCGACTTTTTGAGCTTGATCGGTAACCCATGATCAGCCACGTTAGGCCTTTCCAGGCGGGTGGACTTGAACCCTGTATTCGCCAATGATCCCCTTTTCCTACAGGCCCTGATCGGAGCGCGCATTGGTCGCGGTCGGCCCAGTCCTGTTCATAATTGGCCTGCTAATGTCACTACTCGCAGTGGCTATGGGTTTGCCAGCCATAGCCGATCTCGCGACCGGCAACCCTGACTGGCAGATTTTCGCTGGCTCGGCTGCGGTATCACTGTTTGTCGGCGTGGGCCTAATGCTGACGACCCGCTCCGGCATGCACACCACACTTAATCTGCGGCAGGCCTTCCTGCTAACCACAATGAGCTGGCTCGCCGTCGCGATCGTCGGCGCGCTTCCCTTCGCCTTCTCGGAACTCGGCCTCAGCATCTCCGATGCGTTTTTTGAGTCGATGTCAGGCATCACAACCACTGGTTCTACTGTTATCACTGGTCTTGACAATGCCCCGCCCGGCATCCTGCTCTGGCGTGCGTTGCTTCAATGGCTGGGAGGAGTCGGTATTATCGTCATGGCGCTAGCTGTGCTGCCGATGCTCTCGGTCGGAGGGATGCAGCTATTTCAGACCGAAGCTTTCGACACACCGGACAAGGTCCTACCACGCGCTGCCCAACTCGCTGATGGTATTTTCGCGATCTACCTACTTTTAACAAGCGTCTGCGCACTCGGGCTCTGGCTCTCTGGTCTTACCGGGTTCGATGCCATCGCACATGCGATGACTACTATCGCCACTGGCGGCTATTCCACCAAGGATGGATCGATCGGGCATTTCAGCAATCCTATGGCCGAATGGATCATCATAGGTGGCATGATCGTTGGGTCGTTGCCCTTCGTCTACTATTTGCGAGTAGTTCGCGGAGAGTTGTTTCCCATGTTCCAAGACAGCCAGGTGAAATGGTTTTTAGCCATAGCCGCCGTGTCGGTAATTAGCGTCGTGCTGTGGGCCTGGTCGGTGCTTGATTTCAGTGCCGAGATTTCGGTCCGTCACGGGGCCTTCAACGTGATTTCCGTAATGACCGGGACAGGCTATGCCACGGCAAATTTTAGCGCCTGGGGTGGCTTCCCAGTTATGTTGTTTCTGTGTCTGATGTTCATTGGAGGATGTGCTGGCTCGACCACTGGCGGAATCAAGATCTTTCGCTTCCAAGTACTCTACGCTACCGCCAAGGCGCAGGTCGGTCGGCTTCTTATGCCCCACGGCGTCTTCATTCCCTACTACAACCGGAAACCAATCCCCGAAAACGTATCGGACGCGGTGATGGGATTCTTTTTTCTCTATATCCTTTGCTTCGGGATCCTGGCCGCACTTCTCGCAGCGCTCGGGCTAGATTTCGTCACCGCGATCTCAGGCGCTGCCACCGCGATCAGTAATGTTGGTCCCGGGCTCGGCGACGTGATCGGACCCTACGGAAACTTCAAGAGCGTACCCGAATCCGCAAAGTGGCTCTTGTCCTTCGGCATGTTGCTCGGTCGGCTTGAGCTGTTTACCGTGCTAGTCATGTTCTCGCCGGCGTTTTGGACCCGGTGACAGACCCATACTGGAGAACTAAAGCCGATGACTGAAACCCTGAACCAATCAATAGAGTGGCTGGATCGGCTAATCGCATTGGACACAACCTCTCGGCTTAGCAATCTGAAGCTAATCGAAGAGGTGCGCGCTTATCTCGACGGTCTCCATATTCCAACGCGTATCACACAGAACGAGGACGGGACCAAGGCAAATCTCTGGGCTACTATAGGGCCAGAGGACAAAGGTGGTGTGGTTCTTTCGGGTCACACTGACGTAGTGCCCGTCGATGGCCAGAATTGGAGCCGCGACCCGTTCCGGATGCATCGCGAGGACGGCAAACTCTACGGACGCGGCACCGCAGACATGAAGGGGTTCTGTGCCATCGCGCTCGCTCTTGCACCCAAGATGCAGAAGCGCGACTTAAAGACTCCAATTCACTTCGCGTTCTCCTATGACGAGGAAGTCGGTTGTCTTGGTGTACGCAGCCTGATCAAAGATGTAATCGAGAACCTACCACTGCCACGTGCCGTTGTAGTCGGGGAACCAACCTCGATGAAAATCATCGGAGGCAACAAGGGTGGACGCGCCTTCAGGACCACTGTGCGTGGCGTGCCAGGCCATTCGAGTGAACCACAGAGAGGAGCTAACTCGATCATGGCAGCAGCCCGGATCATCACCTTCATCGAAGATTTGCAACACGAGCTCGCCAACAACGCCGATCCGGATTGCCCATTCGATCCACCATATACCACCTTCGATCTCGGCGTGATCGAGGGCGGCACTGCCCACAATATTATTCCGGAATACACCCATGTCCATTGGGGGTTCCGGGGATTGCCAAACGACAACCTCGAGGCATTGGAGAAACGAATCCTCGATTATATCGATGCCGAGATCACACCCAAATTACAAGCTATTGCGGCCCACGCCGGCGTAACGACGGAGTTACGAAACGACACTCCGCCGCTGATGCCTGACTCTGAATCTCCAGCCGAACAGTTGATTCGCCATTTGACAGGCCTAAACGAGTCCGGCACCGTCGCCTTCGGCACCGAGGCAGGCCTTTTCCAACAGGCGGGTATCCCCGGGGTGATCTTCGGCCCCGGCTCGATTCAACAAGCCCACCAACCCGACGAATTCATCGAAATCAACCAACTGGCCGAGTGCTTGGCCTTCGTTGAGAAACTTACGGACTGGGCCGAAAACACTGCTTAACCGTCTGCACTCTTGCACAACGAAAACGTCGCTGACACAAGCCCAGCGGCGGCTGCGCACTAAGAAGCTGGACAAATGTGGGCTACTCGGCAGCGGCGGCCGCGGGGTCTGGGCCGTTAACCAGGGAAGTGTAACTCTCGTCCAAGGCCTGGGTAATGTCACCCGGAGTGAAGCTAAAGTCACCGATCTTTCCTACCGGGGTAACCTCGGCAGCAGTGCCGGTCAGAAAGCACTCATTGGCCTTGGCCATTTCCTCGGGCATGATCGCGCGCTCGACTATCTCGTAGCCGCGTCTCCGTGCGAGTTGGATCACAGTGCGGCGAGTGATCCCGTCGAGAAAACAGTCCGGTGTCGGCGTGTGCAACCGGCCGTCCTCCATGACGAAGAAGATATTGGCGCCTGTCGATTCAGCGATCTGACCCCGGTAGTCAAGCATTAGGGCATCGTGATTGCCCTCGGCTTCGGCCGCATGCTTAGCCATAGTGCAGATCTGATATAGGCCCGAAGCCTTGCTGTCAGTAGGTGCCGTGTCGGGCGATGGCCGACGCCAGCGTGCAATTCCCAGTTTAATGCCCACTTTTTTGGCTTCAGAATCGAAATACGACGGCCATTCCCAAACCGCGATGGCTACATGGATCCTGTTCTGCTGAGCTGAAACACCCATCATTTCAGTGCCACGCCACGCTACCGGCCTGACGTATGCCTCATGGAACCCCATTCTATTAACTACCTCGTGCTTGGCGTCTTCGATCTCATCCACCGAGTAAGGAATTTGATACCCCACCACGCCAGCTGACTTGTGCAGGCGTTCGGTATGTTCGCGGGACTTGAAGATCCGGCCATTATAAACCCGTTCGCCCTCGAAGACGGAACTGGCATAATGCAGCCCATGACTCAATACATGCAACTTTGCGTCGCGCCAATCAACGAGACCGCCATCTATCCAGATGGCACCTTCTCGATCATCAAACGAGATCAGGGACATGGCGGTGGTTCCAATACAACTTTTCTCCTACAACGTTGTAAAACTGCCCATTTTGCCGTTTCTGGATCATTTTCTTTCGCATCATCCTTGGGTCAAATAACATTCAGAGGAAAATATGTCAAAATGGCTGACATAAACAACCCGGTCGATTCGAACTATCTGCGCGAGGAAGAGTTGAGCCAGGCGATCGAAATGCTGTTCTTCGCCTACCGCGACTTCACCAGAGAACCATACAATATGCTGGCAAAGATCGACCTTGGGCACGCCCATCACCGCGCGATCTATTTCGTCGGCCGCAACTCTGGGACCACCGTTACGGAGCTTCTGGCAATCCTAAAAATCACCAAGCAGAGTTTGGCGCGCGTGCTAAGTCAGCTAGTGCGAGAAGGTTATTTCCTGCAAAACACTTCCGCCGAGGACAGGCGCAAACGCCTTCTCAAACTGACGCAAAAGGGTATAGAGCTGGAACGAGAACTGACAGCAAACCAACGCAAGCGAATTGCCACGGCCTGCAAGACTGCCGGTTTAGAGGCCGTCACCTGCTTCAAGAATGTGCTGCAAGGCATAATGGATGATGGTGACCGCTGGCGGTTTGAAACCCGTGTCAAAAAGAGTAACAGGGCGACGATCCGCCGGGGTATTTGAGACCGAGCCACACCCGGGAGGTGTGATGGAAGATCTTCCGCATATTCTGGTCGTGGATGACGACAGCCGGCTGCGAGGACTTCTACACAGATTCCTGAGCGAGAACGGTTTCCGCGTCACTGGCGCATCAGATGCGGACGAGGCGAGACGACGGCTCTCCGCCTTAGAGTTTGATCTGATCGTTCTCGACGTGATGATGCCCGGCGAGACAGGGCTCGAACTCACTTCGGATCTGCGCCAATCGAAAAGGGTACCTATTTTGCTGCTAACTGCGATGGGTGAGCCGGAGGATCGGATAGCCGGTCTGGAAAGCGGGGCGGACGATTACCTTCACAAGCCCTTTGAGCCACGTGAGTTATTGCTCCGTATCCGCACTATCTTGCGACGAATAACGGAGGCGCCCATGGGGGAAGGGGAGCACCGATACGTGCGATTTGGTCATTACAGGTTTGATCTGCGACGAGAAATGCTTTTCAGGGACGCCGATCCGATCCGACTTACTGAGGCCGAGACTGGATTGCTACGTGTCTTCGCCGAACGGGCCGGCATTACTCTCACAAGAGAGGACCTTCTTGACTGCAAGGCGGTCAATGGCAATGCACGCACGGTCGACGTCCAGGTAACCAGACTACGCCGCAAGTTTGAAGCCGACCCCAAATATCCGCGTTACTTGCAAACCGTAAGGGGTGCAGGATATGTCTTGAAGGCTGACCCATGAGCAACCGGGTTAACTCGGCAGAGACGATTACTAGCCTGGGGCAAGCCGACGCTACTTCGCGGCCCTCCCGGATCAAACGCTTCCTCCCTAAAACCCTATTTAGACGTGCACTTCTGATCATTGTGACGCCACTAATCCTGATGCAGGCAATTTCGACGTTTGTCTTTTTCGACCGGCACTGGGATACTATGACCAGACGCCTTGCGCACATGCTCGCTGGCGACATATCTTACGTGGTTGACATCCTCTCACCACTTCCGGCATCCAACCAGGTGGCCGATATCACCGCGCGAGTGCGCAAGCTCCTATATATGATCGTCGTTGTCGAGCCGGGAGCAATTCTTGCCAATACCTCTCGTAGCGCAACTGGTGACCGTGTGGAACGTCGACTTTCGGAGGCCATGGAGGAACGAGTACGACGACCATACCTGATCGATACCGGTCGGGAGAACCGTCGTGTTGTCGTCAAGGTCCAGCTCCCGGACGGGGTCTTATCTGTCGACGTGCATGAAAAGCGCCTCTACAGTTTCACACCCTATATTTTCCTCATGTGGATGGTCGGAAGTTCGCTGGTCCTATTCGCCATTGCTATCGTTTTCATGCGCAATCAGATTCGACCAATTCGTCGCCTCGCCATAGCGGCGCGCAGTTTCGGTATGGGCCGCGAGGTCGGCGAATTCCGTCCCGAGGGCGCTGCAGAAGTGCGGCAAGCCGCCGAAGCTTTCCGCCAAATGCGCGAACGCATCCAACGTCAGTTGACGCAACGAACTGAAATGCTCGCCGGCGTCTCACACGACCTTCGCACCCCACTGACTAGAATGAAACTCCAACTCGCCATGCTCGGAGAAGGCCCGGAAATCGAGGATCTCAAAAGCGATGTAGAGGACATGGAACACATGGTCGAAGGTTATCTCGCCTTTGCGCGCGGTGAGGGAACAGAGGAACTCGTGACCGCCAATCCCATCGACTTGGTCGAGGAGGCAGTATCTGCCGAGAGGCGCGATGGATCAGACATCGCCCTACGGGTCTTGGGTGCGGGCGACTGCATAACAGAAGTCCGATCCCAAGCCCTCAAGCGAGCATTCACGAACCTGATCGTGAATGCCAAGAAATTCGCCACCCGCATTGAGGTCTTGATAAAAATCGGCAGCGACGAGGTCTTGGTGCTGGTCGACGACAACGGACCCGGGATCGGCGCACAATATCGGGAAGAGGTGTTCAAGCCTTTTCACCGACTTGATCCCTCGAGAAACCCTAAGACGGGTGGTATCGGACTAGGCCTCACCATTGCCCGTGATATTACGCGGAACCACGGCGGCGACTTGGTGCTCGAGGATTCTCCATTGGGTGGCCTAAGAGCCCGTCTGCGGCTTCCGCTATAGGGCTGTCACACCGTTCCAGAGACCTCGTTCCAGGTGTCTCGCATCCAGATCGCACAGGCCATTGACTGCTCAAACAGAGAGTACCTGCAGCCCTCACCGTAGTCGAAATTGGGAATGAACTCGGTGCTGATCTGACCGAGCATATCGGTGTCGTCAGTTGCATGGTGGCGCATTAGTTGGCGGATCACTTCCTTCCAAGGCTCAAGACGCGACCCGTCCCAGGGTTCATGATAATTGCCTTCGCCCGGATTAGAAAAGGGGTACTGGATGCCGCGTCCCACCTTGCCGTTCTCATCTCGGGCCAGCGAGTTCTTTGGGTTATTCGGAACAGCAGCGCGAGCATGACAATGACGCACCCAACCAGCATCGATCCAAGTCTGACAAATGCTCCCGGATTGAAACGGGTCAAGTACCAGCTTACCCGACTCAATATCTCTTTTGATGTCGAAGACTTCCTGTTCCTCCGGGTTGTCAATCTTGAAAATCACATGACTGTGATCAAGCGTCATGCGGAACGGCAAACCTCTTTCCTCGATCATGCGGCCAACTACTTCGACCCGACGAAAATCCTCAGACCACATATTGACATGGACTTCCAGGCAGGGGTGAACGCCATGACGGTCTCCTTCCACTAGGGCTCTTTCATAGAAATCAACCACCTCTGCATTAGAAACCAACGCACCATCTTCTTTGAAGGACATGACCTGAACATTGTGGACGATGGAACCCAATCGACCGGATAGCGCCAAGTTTTCGAACAACAGGTCCTCGTCGCGACCTAGCGTGTAGAACCAGCCACCCGTTCGAATCGGAAGATCGTACTTTTCTCGAGCAGCAAGGAATGCCTCGACCTCGTCCGAAGCAGGGGTCTTGTCCACATAATCGAAAGCGCCCGACTCCTTGACCATGCGGAAGCGTGTGTCTATGTCCGGCATAGGGTCAGCGTGGCCATGCTTGATCCCGTTTGTCTGAATACCAATCCTGAGTTCCGTGGCCATAACTTGCCCCCATCAATAAAACCTTGGGCCGAGTGTGCGTCGCAGCAGACCAGCAACGCAAGCCGAATACAATCGCAGCCGACAGCGATCAATGCTGATTCAAATCTCAGAATAGACGGCCCCCATTTGGAACCGGTTGATCTATACAAATTAATACCACCTCGCCGTCCGCGTCCGGAAATCCCAAAACTAGGATCTCGCTCATGAATTTCCCGATCTGCTTGATTGGAAAATTCACCACAGCTGCCACCTGACGACCAGGTAAGGTGTCAATTTGATAGTACTTCGTGATTTGTGCTGATGTCTTTTTAACCCCTAGTTCAATCCCGAAATCCACCCAAAGCTTATAAGCTGGCCGCCGCGCTTCGGGGAAAGGTTGAGCTTCCAAGATGGTGCCTACTCGAACGTCGATCTTCAGAAAGTCATCAAAATTGATCGTCACTGAAAACTCCACCAATTACACAAAATTCCAACAGAACAGTATCACCGCGCCCAAGCGCGGCAAGGTCTGTTCCTTCGGGCCCGCGGCCGCTTTTCCAAAAGATTAGCCGACATTACGTTTCAGAAGCATTGCGGTCGCGAAGACCTTTCGAGGCATGATAGAAAATATCAGTGCGTTGGTCCTGCCAGCCCAATGGCCTGGACAAGTTTTTCAGTCTGGACGAGCCGTTTGTCCAAGTGGTGCATGGTGCGGGCCAGATCAATGGTGTCGTCCGACGCCCACACGCGTAGCGTTTCCAAAAACACGCCCACAAGCCCTTGAATGCGGAGTATGCCGCAGAGGCCACCTACTGGCACTCCGACGGCGACGAGACTGGTCCGCATAGATTTCACAATCGTCGGCAGACCGAACATCGCGGTCGGCGGATCGAGCGAAAATGAGCTAAGTAACGCGACGATCCCAGCCTTGTATGGCTGCATCGCCTCGAACCGGAGAAGCAGGATTTCCATCAATCTTTCACGTACCGGTATTCCGGAATCGGCAAAGTGGTGGTCCACGCCAGTCGATACAGCGGCGTCGATCGAGAGGGCCAAGGCGACAAGAAGCTCCTTCTTACTTCGATAACATCTAACCAATACTTCCGTCTCGATGCCTGCCCTTTCGGCAATATCGCTAAGGGTAGATCGTCGCCACGATCCTTCCGCGGCGACCTCCATCGCTGCCGTGATCAAACGCTCCTCATCGGTATTCGCAGTCATGGGTTCGATCAACGTTAGGATTGGTGACTAAGTCTAGCAAGAAGATGCGCCGGTGCGGGTATTAAAACACAATATCAGCCAGCCAGTTCCCGCGATCGGTTAGTAGCTGCGGCCAAAGCCCGATCGAAGACAGGTTGGATACCGTCGTCAGCCATCAAGACCTTGAGTGCAGCAGCCGTCGTGCCACCAGGGCTGGTAACGTTTTTTCGCAACTGGGCCGCGTCTTCATCCGACAAGCGGGCAAGTTCTCCCGCCCCAGCGACCGTAGCGCGAGCAAGCCTCTCCGCCAAATTCTTCGGCAATCCCGCCTTTACGCCTGCTGCCGCCATCGCCTCGATCAACAGGAACACATATGCTGGCCCACTGCCAGAGACGGCAGTGACCGGATCAAGTAGATTTTCGTCGGTGACCTCGATCACCTCACCGATGGCAGAGAGCAGTTCCTCGCACATTTCGTTCTGTTCCTGCGTGACACGCTCGTTCGGAACGTAGACCGTGATACCGCGGCCGACGGCCGCCGGAGTATTCGGCATTGCCCGAACGATCGCCGCTTCAAATCCCAGTTGGGATTCGAAATACCCGATGGTCTTTCCCGCTGCAATCGACAGGAAAACCGTGCTCGGACCGACGAATCGGACCAATAATCTGACCGCCTCGTCCATCGTTTGGGGTTTCACCGCCAGAACCACGACGGCTGGTGAAAGATCGGCGGGGACCGACGCGGCCGTCTCGTGAAGAACGACACCTGGCGAACCGCTAAATCGTTTGACAGCCGCGCCTATCGGCTCGATCACATGAACACCGGCTGTAGCGCTTCCGCCCTCGATCCAGCCGTCGAGCATGGCACCACCCATCTTTCCACATCCAGCAAGTATGAAGCTGCCAGCCATCGTTTCAGGCCGTCCCGACGACTTCGATAAGGGCCGCTTCCATAGCCTCGGCGGCAGATTTCCCACCCCACATAACGAATTGGAAAGCCGGATAGTACCTGTCAGCCTCGCTGATCGCTACATCGACTAGATCCTCAAGTTGCTCAACGCTGGCAGCTCCCGCGCCCCGCAGTAACAAGGTATGACGAAACATTGGTGTGCCTTGCTCGGAGCACAGGTCGAAGTGGCCGAGCCACAATTTCTCGTTGATCAGTGCGAGCAGGCTATGGATATCGCCATGTTTTTCCGTCGCGACACGGGTCTCGAACAAGCACGAGAAATGTAGTGCACTCATGTCCTCCTGCCACAGGAAGAAAAGGCGATAATCGCACCAGCGCCCATTGATTTCAACAGCGAGTTCCTCACCACTGGCCCGCTCGTGGGGCCATTCATTGGCGCCCACGATTTCTTCGAGAAGGTCTAGTGGGTTGGGCGGAGTTTTCGAAGATTCGGCGTAGCTCAGGGACATCCGTTCACCTCCCATTGCAAGGCCCGATGCAATCCCGAACGTACACCATATATTGATGCCAATATCAAGTATTGGGAGTCACTGTCCAGGAAACACCAGATGTTGTAACCATCTCAGACACAACCACACTGTCAACCCTAAACCCTTTTAGTTTTGAAGATTCTTTGAAATGGGCTCTACAGAACTCTGCGAAAGAGCAGCTCTGTGAGTTTTGGGACCATTGTTTTCCTGATTCAGTCTGTTGTCGCGGTCTCGTTCCGACCCTGCAAGGATGACTTCGATTTGCGGGTCGTCTTGCGAGACTTCGCAACCTCCGCCTCCAGCATCGCCAGCCGTGTCAACAGGCTTTCCTGCTCCTCGCGGGCCTTCTGCGTCATATCTCTAACTGCCTCAAACTCCTCGCGCGTCACCCAACCGCGGTCGTTCAAGAACCGCTCTAGTCGCTGTTGAAACAATTGCTCTATCTCCTGACGGGCACCGGCGGCCACCGAAAGTGCGCCGTTAGCCATCTTGGCGAGATCGTCAAACAGGCGGTTGCTGGTTTGCATGGGACCCCTAACCTCACGAGCTTACATTCTATCGCTGTTTATAGGCAATCCGATCACAAAGTCCCAAGAATTTCGACGGACCATTGCGGCAATCAGGTTGACAGATTATCAAGACGTGGGGTCATAGAGGCCTCAACCGGGACGGAGCGTGGCATGATCGTGGTCACTGGAGGTGCAGGGTTTATCGGCTCCAATCTGGTTGCGTCACTCTTGGAAAGAGACCCGTCACTAGACATCATAGTTGCCGACCGCTTCGGGTTTGACGATAAATGGCGCAACCTCGCGAAGCATCCAGTGGCCGAATTCGTTGAGCCGGAACAATTGACCGAATTCCTCGACGCCAACGCGCATTCGATATCACAAGTCTTCCACATGGGTGCTAGTTCCGCGACCAATGAACGCGATGTCGATTTAATCATCCGCAACAACTTCACCCTTTCTATGCGACTTTGGCGCTGGTGTGCCTGGCACACAGTGCCGTTTATCTATGCTTCCTCCGCCGCCACCTACGGTGATGGAAAGCAGGGCTTCGAAGATAATCCCGACCCCACCGCTCTCTCTCGTCTGCTTCCTCTGAACCCCTATGGGTGGAGCAAACATTTGTTCGATCGCAGGGTAATAGAGTTGTCCGGGCGCGGTGAACCTACCCCACCGCAATGGGTAGGGTTGAAGTTCTTCAATGTCTACGGACCAAACGAGCGTCACAAAGGCGCGCAATGCAGCGTTGTCGCCCAGGTTCACCCCCGTGCGGCCCGTGACGAACCAGCAGTGCTGTTCCGCTCTCACCGCGACGGTATTCCTGATGGTGGACAGAGCCGTGACTTCATCTGGGTTGGAGATTGTGTCGATGTGATGCTTTGGCTTGCTGATAATCCTAGCGTATCCGGGCTATTCAATGTCGGCACTGGTGTCGCGCGTAGTTTTGCAGACCTTGTAAAAGCCGTCTTCGCTGCTCTGGGCCGTACACCTAAAATCGAATTCGTCGACACGCCAATGGAGATACGGGAGCGATATCAGTATTTTACACAGGCCTCGATGGGACGGCTCAGGGCTACCGGCTATCCCGGCCAGTTCACCAGCCTAGAGGATGGCGTGCACAGCTACGTCCAAGACTACCTCGAAGCCGAGGACCCCTACCGGTAGACGCATGGCAGTTACCCTCGCCTTTCCCCTCATCGACCCGATCGCAATCGAGATTGGCCCAATCGCAATCCGCTGGTATGCGCTCGCCTACATCGCGGGGCTTATGCTTGGCTGGCGATTCTGCGTGCTGTTATCCAATCGACCACCACACGTAGCGGACAGAGAAAGCATCGACGATCTGCTGTTCAGCGCAACCTTGGGCGTGATCTTGGGTGGACGATTGGGTTACGTTCTTTTCTATAAACCGGCATTCTTCGCGAACCATCCGCTTGAAATCATTATGGTGTGGAATGGTGGTATGTCGTTTCATGGCGGGTTCCTGGGCGTCGTTGTAGCGAGCTATGTCTTCGCGCGACGCCGCGGCATCCCCATCCTGCCACTCGCTGACATGCTTGCCGCCGCTGCCCCGATTGGCTTGCTGTTCGGACGGATCGCAAACTTTATCAATGGCGAGCTCTATGGGAGAGTGTCAGACGCTCCCTGGGCGATAATATTTCCGCATGGGGGTCCATTGGCCCGCCATCCGAGCCAGTTGTATGAGGCGGCCCTCGAGGGGCTGTTGCTGTTCTGTGTCATCGCCTACACCGCATTGGCAAGCCGAGCGCGATACCGTCCGGGATTGATTTTGGGATTATTCCTGACCGGCTATGGGGTCGCCCGCACCGTCGCGGAGACCTTCCGTGAACCGGACACACATCTTGGCTTTATCGTAGGGTCGGTGACCATGGGCCAAATTCTGTCCGCGCCAATGATACTCGTGGGGCTCCTGGTGTTTGTCCACGCGTTTCGATCCCCCCTGCTCGATGATGCCTGAACCGCCGTTAGAGCGTATACTTGCACAAATTGCCCAGTCTGGGCCGCTGACTGTGGCCGAATACATGGCCGAAGCGCTGTACCACCGGTCCGGCGGCTATTACGCCGCTGGCGATCCACTGGGCCGACTTGGCGATTTCATCACAGCGCCCGAGGTCTCACAAATGTTTGGCGAATTGGTCGGTTTTTGGATTCTTTCCACTTGGATCGCCGATGGTCAAAAACACCCCTTAACACTGATCGAACTTGGACCCGGTCGGGGTACGATGATGTCTGACATGATCCGAGCGTTTCAAAGCACCAATATAGATCTCAATGCCCTTGATATTCACCTCGTCGAGACAAATTCAGACCTTCGTACTATGCAGGATCATGCACTTAAAGGCCTTTCGCCAACATGGCATGACGACTTATCTACCCTGCCAAACCAGCCCTGGTATCTTGTCACCAACGAGTTCCTAGATGCTTTGCCCGTTCATCAAATCGTTTGGTCCCGGGGAGCCTGGCGAGAACTCGTGGTGATCGCCAACAAAACGGGCAACGGCCTTGCTTGGGGTGTCGAAAAGACACCCTCGCCGCTAGCCAATCACATTTCCGATCATCCCCCCAACCAAACAGTGGATGGCCTCGTTTTCGAAATGTCACCGGCGGTGGAGTCAGTGGTGACCGCGGTCGCTTACCAGGTCGCTACGCAGGGTGGCGGCGCCCTGTTCATTGACTATGGTGAGGAACGTCAGGGTAGAGGATCCTCTTTACAAGCGATACGCGGCCAAAAGTTCGTCGATCCTCTCATTGACCCAGGCTTTGCGGACCTGTCCTGCCACGTCGATTTTTCGTTGGTTAGCGAAGCAGCGAGGCGGCACGGGGCTTCGGTCCACGGCCCGGTTTCCCAGTGTCAGTTCCTCCTGGAGATGGGAATTGAGCAACGTGCCAATACCTTGATGGAGAATGCCTCGGAAGATCAAAAGGTGAAAATTGACGAGGCGCTGCATCGCTTGATTGGAAAGGAGGAAATGGGCACTTTGTTCAAGGTTATCGCACTAACTTCTCCGGGTGGGATCACGCCAGCCGGTTTCGTGCGAGGAATAGGCTGAGCGGGACACACTGGGGAGCGAATACGGTTGATACAGATCGACGCGTTGGGAAATGCCGGTATCCGTCATGCTTTCTTCACCAGACGCGGTGGCGTAAGCACTGGTATTTATCGTTCGTTGAATTGCGGCTTTGGATCTGGTGACGATCCATCCTCGATCCACGCCAACCGCGCGCGCGCAATGGCGGCCGTCGACATGCCGATCGAAGCACTCTCGACCGGCCATCAACACCACTCTACAGAGACCGCCGTGATCGACAGAGTGCCGACCGCCCCCCCCAGGGTGGACGCACTGGTAAGCACCCGTCCCGGTATCGCGCTTGGCATCCTGACCGCGGACTGCGCCCCTCTTCTGTTCGCCGACAGTAGGGACCAGGTTATTGGAGCGGCCCATGCGGGCTGGCGTGGCGCGCTCGGCGGTATCGCCGAGTCCACCGTCGACGCGATGATAGAACAAGGTGCGCGGCCGGATAACATCGTGGCCGTGATCGGCCCAGCCATAGGCCCAGAATCCTACGAAGTCGGGCCTGAATTTCCCAAACCTTTCCTCGTGCAGGAACCCAGCAATGCGGCCTTTTTCCAAACCGGCGAGCGCGACGGCCATTTCATGTTCGACCTCCAAGGCTATGTCGCCGCGCGGCTCGCCCGTCTAGAGCTTCGCGAAGTCCTTCGGCTCGATTGCGACACCTGTGCTGACGAAACCAACTTTTTCAGTTATCGACGTTCCTGTCATCGCAAGGAACAAGACTATGGTCGCATGCTATCGGTTATCGCATTAGAGGGTTAAACACATGGCCTTGCATTTCAGTCGGAATGAGTTTGCGTCCCACCAAGCGAAGTGGATCGAGGCGCTCGAGATGAGGGGACTCGAAGGTCACGGAGTGAACCCGGCGGATCAGCTGTGTGCCGCGTCGGCGGATCGAGGCTGTTCCAGAGTGCGAATCGGGGTCGAATACAACGCATTTGGACCGAACGCAAAAAGAAGTTTCATTCTCAACGCCGCAATTCATGGATTTTGGAAGCCGCATGATGCCTCCAACTTGGTTTTACGCTAGCGCGCGATGAAGAGCCCCTCGGAACTGATCTATGTTCGGAAGGCCCCTGCACTGGCCGACACGGCTCTCGCAGAGGCTAATCGGATAGCCCTGTCTGGCACATGTGAGTGCGACATTCTAGCAGCCATGCAAGGACGCCCTTCGCCCTGGCAAGCCTATCGACCCAGTATTTGGAGCTCATGCGCGGATGATGGACGCACGCGGCTACAACCAGGCCCACCTCAATGGCTGTGACTATTCGCTCGGGGCGGTCTTTTTGCCAATTTGGATAGATAAGCCAATGCTATATCGCGGTAATCCGATAACGACTGAACCCGACATGGCTTTCTCCCCGCATATGATCCTGATGGATAATGGGTCTGGTCTAGCCATGTGTCCCGTCGAAACAGTTATAGGCACCGAGACAGACAACGAGAGCCTTTTCAAAGCCTCGCTAGATCCGGTGATGATTTCCTAGTTAGCCGTCTCTGGAGCCGGTCTATGCCGCATCTATTGATTTTTCTGGCCACACTGTTACTTGGGTTCGTAGCAACATGCGTGTTGGTCTAAGCCTTTTTCTTGGAATTGCCTGTTTCGCTAACATGTCGTGCGGATCAGTTCCCCAACCCTTTCGACCACCTGAGGACAGCAAAAACCACAACGAATTCCTTCTTGCACCAAATAGCGGTGGAGTGGTGGTCGAACGGATCCAAGGCCCAGTTGGCTGGGTCGGTGAAGCACTTTCCGAAGCGATGGCCAAGTCGTTACGCACGCGCGGCATAGTCGCCAGCTCAAAATGGGCGAACCGGAGATCGAAGCGGCTGGTGGCATCGGGTTTTCAACAACTTCATAAAGATCGTGTGCCGGAGCTAGTGATGAAATGGTCACTCTTGGATCAGGAAGGCATCGCCATAGAACGTCGGGAAATACGAACCTCGCCATCCCCCTCGTTCTGGAGCGCCCCAACGCCTGGGATGTTCCATGACGTCGCCGAAACCAACGTAAGGGTAGTCTCGGCTTGGATCCAGCCAAACCGCACCATCGTCAAGCCAATCGTCCTACCGTCTATCCTAATTGCCGACGTAGTGGGCGCGCCGGGCGATGGGTCCCAATCACTCGCGCGCGCAATCCGTTTGTCCCTAGTGGCCGAACGCATACCCCTGGACATAAACGCTGCTGAATATCTAACCGTAATACCACAAATTTCTGTTACCAACGCCGGCGCTCTGGAAGACAATGTTCGTATCACCTGGCTGGTGCGCACTTCCGACGGCGTAACAATCGGCCACGTCACACAGGAAAACAAGGTCACTAGAGGACAACTCGACGGCCGTTGGGGATCAGTCGCCATCGCCATCGCCGATGGTGCAGCCAACGGCATCGCGGATCTTGTCCGTACTTTTGCTAATAGAAAAACTTCGAGCCTACCCTAGGCAGTGCAATAGGTCTTGCGCCGTTTCGCGCCACGCTGATAAAACGTCTACGCTGACGCGTAGAGGTCGCGCGCCGCTTATCAAGTTTATCTCGCAGGCGAAGCTATAGCATGTCCACTAAAATCCTCGCCTGCAACAGCAACCGACCGCTCGCCGAAGCCATCTCTGTATATATGAATCAGCCTCTCACCAAAGCCGACATCCGTCGGTTTTCGGACATGGAAGTATTTGTCGAGATCCAAGAAAACGTCCGCGGTGAGGACGTCTTTGTGATTCAATCCACTTCTTTCCCGGCCAATGACAATCTGATGGAGCTGCTGGTCGCGCTAGATGCGTTGAAGCGCGGGTCTGCGAATCGCATAACAGCCGTCATCCCCTATTACGGCTACGCCCGCCAGGACCGAAAATCCGGCCCCCGCACGCCAATCTCGGCAAAGCTCGTTGCCGATTTGATCACGGTCGCCGGCGCACACCGTGTTGTCACGCTGGATCTGCACGCTGGACAGATTCAAGGTTTCTTCAACATACCAACCGATAATCTGTTCGCAGCACCTGTTTTTCATGCCGACATTAAAAACCGCTATGGTGATAAGTCGCTGGTCATCGTTTCACCGGACGTCGGCGGTGTAGTGCGCGCGCGCGCACTTGCCCGCAGCTTGGACGCGGACCTCGCGATAATCGACAAACGCCGGGAACGCGCTGGCGTTTCGGAGGTGATGAACATTATCGGAGATGTCGCAGAACGTCATTGCATCCTGGTCGACGACATTGTTGATTCCGGTGGCACGCTTTGCAACGCCGCGGAAGCCCTTGTGCAAGCGGGCGGGCTCTCCGTTGCCGCTTATATCAGCCATGGTGTGTTGTCTGGCGGGGCCGTCGCTCGGGTAACCTCCTCGCCGCTCACCGAACTAGTAACGACAGACAGCATTCAGGCAACCGAAGCCATGCGGGTGGCGCGTAACATGCGTCAAATCAGCATCGCACCTCTGTTGGGAGAGGCAATTCTCAGAATCGCGGACTCACGTTCAGTCTCCAGCTTGTTCAACTACAACTCTCAATCAAACGATTGATCAGCGGCTGACTCAAGATAGTCAATTATGCACTGGCCAATCACACCCAAACCCACTACAAACTGCCGCTTGCCATGGATGCACGAAACATCACGACACACTTGGAGGTCGGTTCCGCCATGGTCCCACTTTGTTAACCTCGGGAGGTAGTGATGGCCGATATCACACTAATGCCCGCGACGAAACGCGAGAAGATCGGTAAGGGAGCCTCCCGCTCGGCACGTCGTGAGGGCCATATCCCGGCGGTCATTTATGGCGAAAAGAAGCCCAACTTGTCTATCACCGTTGAAGCCAAGGAATTGGTCCGCCAGTTAAACACGGGAAGTTTCTTCACCACGCTTTTCAGCGTCGAAATTGACGGCGAATCCAACCAGGTACTGCCTCGTGATGTCCAAATGCATCCGGTGACCGACGCACCCGAACATGTTGATTTTCTCCGCGTAGGTGCGAACACGGTAGTAACCGTCGACGTCCCGGTGGAGTTCCAGAATGAAGAAAATTGTCCCGGTCTACGAGTGGGCGGAGTTCTCAATGTCGTCCGCTACACGGTCGAGGTATCATGCCGTCCGGATCAAATCCCCAACAGTATTGTGGTCGATCTTGCGGAAGCCGAACTGGGCGATAGCCTGCACATCAGCGCCGTCGAGCTTCCGGAAGGGGTCACGCCGACCATTACGGATCGTGACTTCACCATCGCGACGATCGCCGCTCCAACCGCTGTTCAGGATGAAGAAGATGAGCTGGCCGAGGGCGAGGAAGGTGACGAGTTCGAGGGTGAAGAGGGCACAGCTACAGAGACCCAGGGTGGGGACGAAGATACTGAGGAGTAGACGCGCCTCACAGGTGCACAATTGAGAAGGCGTGAATCGACCCGTGTTCCTTTTCGTTGGCCTGGGAAATCCGGGCATAAAGCACGCTGAGCAAAGACATAATATCGGCTTCATGGCGGCGGACGAGATCGCCCGTCATCATGGATTCGGTAGATGGCGCTCCCGTTTTCAGGGCGCACTTTGCGAGGGGCTGATCGCGGGTCAGCTCGTGCGTATTCTGAAACCTATGACCTTTATGAACGAGTCAGGACGTTCGGTGGGCGAAACGGTTCGCTACTTCAAGCTCCGCACGGCACATATATACGTTTTTTATGACGAACTCGACCTGAAACCGGGAAAATGCCGGGTCAAATTCGGGGGGGGTACTGGAGGACATAATGGGATACGCAGCCTGGACTCTCATATCGGAAAGAACTATTGGCGGGTGCGACTCGGTATTGGTCATCCGGGACACAAGGACCGGGTGCATAGTTACGTGTTGCGAGACTTTCCCAAGGTCGACCGCACAAGTTGGGTGTCCAAATTGTTGGGCTCATCCGCCAACGACGCCGCAATGTTAATCGAGGGCGAGGAAAATAGTTTCATGAGCCGGCTAGCCCATGCAGTCTTCCCACCACCGCCCAAATCGTCACGGTCCAATACCGAGACGAGAGATGGCGACACTCAGCCCGTTGCGGCCGGCCGCATAACTCGGCCAGGGGATAAATTCCGTGGGAATTAATTGCGGCATCGTAGGACTGCCCAATGTCGGTAAGTCGACGTTGTTCAATGCACTGACCTCGACCGCGGCGGCTGAGGCGGCAAACTATCCATTTTGCACGATCGAACCAAACTCCGGACGCGTTGCGGTGCCTGATCCGCGACTCTCCGCACTCGGCCGTCTCGCCAAATCAGCACGGATTATCCCGAACTTCCTCGAATTTGTCGATATTGCGGGTCTGGTCCGGGGCGCCAACAAGGGCGAAGGTCTGGGTAACCAGTTTCTCGGGAATATTCGGGAGACTGACGCGATAATTCATGTGCAACGCTGTTTCGATGACAAAAATATTAGCCATGTCGACGGCGCAGTTGATCCGATCCGCGATGCCGAGACCGTGGAAACAGAGCTTATGTTAGCCGACCTCGAGAGCCTTGAGCGCCAGATCGAGCCACTTAAGAAACGAGTACGCGGTGGTGACAAGACGGCAAGGTCTGAGTTTGACGTAATTAACCGCATGCTGGACGTCCTGCGCAGAGGCAAGCCGGCACGCTCCATTACGGACTGGACTGCAAACCAGGCGCCTATCGCACGAAGGCTCAACATGCTTAGCGCAAAACCCATCCTTTATGTCTGCAACGTCGAGGAGAATGTCGCCTCGACCGGCAATAAGTGGAGTGAGGCAATAGCCGCCAAGGCTGAGGCCGAAGGAGCGGAATGCGTAGTAATTTCGGCCGCGATCGAGGCGGAAATAACCCAGCTTGGGTCAATGGAGGAAAAAAGCGAATTCCTCGAAAACCTGGGGCTCAAGGAGGCTGGGCTCGACCGTTTGATTCGGGCCGGTTATCGACTGCTTGATCTCGTCACATTCTTCACCGTCGGTCCCAAGGAAGCGCGCGCCTGGACCGTTCCTAGGGGCTCGAAAGCGCCAACTGCAGCGGGTGTCATTCACACCGATTTCCAACGTGGCTTTATCCGCGCTGAAACGATCCCCTTTGACGACTACATTGGCTTGGGAGGCGAGCAAGCCGCCAAGGATGCCGGGCGTATGCGTGCTGAAGGCGCCGATTACGAAGTGCAGGACGGTGATGTGCTTTTGATCCGCTTCAATGTCTAGATCATTGTCCGGCCCTACTCAAAGCATAATTGCCGCCAACCGTCCGCCAGGCTAAAACGCTGCGTAGGAAGAGCTTTTAGCGAAACTGAGGGGAAGTGATACGATGAGTGAGACAATAGAATTAAGCGCGTCCGATGGACACAAGTTGGCGGCCTATCTGGCACAACCGAACGGAACGGCAAAAGGTGGGATCGTGGTTATCCAGGAGATTTTTGGCGTGAACTCCCACATGCGGACCGTGGCGGACGACTTCGCGGCCGAAGGATATCTTGCTATCGTGCCAGCATTGTTCGATCGAATAGAGCCTGGAATCGAGCTCGGCTATGAACAAAACGACATCACTCAAGGTCTGGAATATAAGAACACGGTCGGAAATGATGATCCGATAATGGATGTTGCCGCTGCGCGGGACGTCGTAAAGTCCGCCGGCAAGGTCGGCGTAGTCGGTTACTGCTGGGGCGGCGCTCTCACTTGGCTGGCAGCCTGCAAATTGGATGGGCTGTCCGCCGCCTCATCCTACTATGGCGGAGGCATTGGGGGGATGATGGACCTGGACGCAAAATGTCCGGTTAGCTTTCATTTCGGCGAAGAGGACCACGCGATCCCGATGGCAGAAGTCAACACAGTGAAGGTCGCAAAACCGGCTTGTCCAGTACATGTCTATCCAGCGGGCCATGGTTTCAATTGCGAACAGCGTGGCAGTCATCACCCCGAAAGCAAAAAAATCGCGCGTGAACGCACCTTAGAACTCTTTGCCAAACATGTTGGGTAAATGGGATAATGATCAACTATGAAGTGATTCGAGAGCCTCGCGGGCTGGCACGAAATCTGGTCTTAACAACACGCTCTGTTCGAAGCAGAACCTCGCCTTTTCGGTTTGGTCGACCCGTGTAAACACATCGCCTAATCCGTACCATGATTCATGGTTGTAGGGATCGATATAGATCGCCCGATTCAAGGCTGAAACAGCCTGCTGCCACCAACCGGCCTCAGCGCAGACCTTGCCCAACTGGCGGTGATAGACCGAGGTGTCTGGCTCGATTGACACACATTTACCAGACAGTTCCGCTGCGTCCTGATAGCGGCCGTTTTGGTAAGCGAGAATACTTTTCACGTGCAGGGACTTAGCCTCCGCTGGTTTACCCCGCGTCACCATTCGATACAGCGCTTCAAGCCGCGCCGTGCCCAGATTGCCAGCCCGGTTGCGGCCGAGCTTTTTGGGTGTAGTGTCCGTGCTCACATTCGGACCTTATCAAGGCCACTGATTGGTGGCCACCTGAAACACAACCCCATCAACTGAGTATCGGTCACAGTGAGCGCATTTCACCACCCGCTCGGTAGCCGACCGCAAAGCTATAACCTCACCAATTGAGACCACGAAGGTGCATTCGGAATCGTGAAACCATAATATCTGGCTTATCGCTCTTCTACTCTTGGAGGGATAACAGGAAAAATTAGGGACATACAAAACCCTTCACTGGCGACAGTTCAGTTACCATAGTGCTGTGATGCAAGTCGATATCAATTCATTCATTGCCCCCATTCTTCGAGAACCAGTGCCGGGATCCTGCAATCCGCGTTGACCGCAAGGGCTTTAGGTACCCTTATCTCACCCGTGAGCGAACGGTCATTCGAAACATGAAAATTTGATCCTGAAAGTCGCACTATCTGGCTCACCCCGCAGGTTTACCTGAGATCGGATCGTCGTATTGCACGATGGTTTGAATCCTGCCAACAGCTGTGCCAACGCCTTGGTGTAACCGAACCCTTATGTAATCAACCATCTCTAAGCCCTGGCTAAAACACGGCTGCCAAACTTTACCGGTTCAACACACGTCCCGCTACGGCCTCGAGCTTTTCCACGACGGTCGGGTCCATAGCATCGGCGTGCGTAATCAAGGCGTGGTCCAAGGCACGGTCACCGCCTTGTTCATCGATGTCGGGGCGCTGGGCGAGTTTAGGGGCCACAGTCTTGACCAGTGAGCGAGCGTTGTCCGCATTCTGGGCCAACACCTTGATCACCGCTTCGACTGTCACGCTATCGTGGTCCGGGTGCCAGCAGTCATAATCCGTGACCATTGCAACAGTTGCGTATGGAATCTCCGCTTCTCGCGCTAGTTTGGCCTCTGGCATGTTGGTCATGCCTATGACATCGCAACCCCAAGAGCGGTAGAGATTGCTCTCAGCGAGGGTAGAAAACTGCGGTCCTTCCATGCAGATGTAGATCCCACCTAAATGCACCGGGAGGCCAAGTTCGGTACAGGCCTCACGCAGTGCAGCAAACAATCGGTCGGAAATCGGATGAGAGAAACCCACATGAGCTACGCAGCCGGCACCAAAAAAACTCTTCTCACGAGCAAAGGTTCTATCGATAAACTGATCAATTAGTACGAAATCCCCTGGAACGTACTCTTCCTTCAAGGATCCAACTGCACTCAACGATATGATGTCCGTCACGCCCACGCGTTTAAGGGCGTCGATATTAGCCCTGTAATTGATTGTGGACGGCGACAACCGGTGACCTCGACCATGGCGCGGCAGGAAAACAAGCTGGATGCCGTCGAGTTCACCGATCAGAACCTCATCGGATGGATTGCCGAAAGGCGACCCGATGAACTCCCAGCGTGTATTCTCCAAGCCAGAGATCTCATATACTCCGCTACCGCCTATCACACCGATCGTTGCCTGCCTCATTCCCTCTTTCCCCACTTAATCAATCAATACAAAGAAGGGCCGCTTACGCGGCCCTTTGAAGTTCGAATGGGTTTCAACCGATCAGTGTACAGCGGCCCACACCCGGCGTTTGCTAACATAAAGCAGGACCGTCATGATCAAAAGGAAAAGGACTGTCATCACCCCAATCCGTTTGCGCTGTTCCATGTTCGGCTCACTCGCCCATGTAAGGAATGCAGTCACATCGCGCGCCTGCTGCGCTACCGTCGCCTTAGTCCCATCCGCATAATCTACACCATCCTCGGCCAAGGGCATTGCCATGGCAATCTGATGCCCTGAGAAGTAGACGTTATAATTCATGCCCTCAGCCAACACTATACCGGCTGGCGGATCTCTGTATCCGGTCATCAACGCAAAAAGGTAATTTGACCCATCCGACCGGGCTTCAGCCATCAATGACAAATCGGGAGGAAGAGCTCCACCATTGCTAGCTCTGGCCGCGTTCGCATTTGGAAATGGCGCTGGAAACCGATCGGACGGTAAGGCGGCACGGGAATACATTTCGCCATCATCGTTCGGGCCGTCTTCTACTTCGTATTCCGCCGCGATTGCCTTGATCTCGATCTCGTTGAAACCAAGATCAACCAGATTACGGAACGCTATATAGTTTAGCGAATGACACCCAGAACACACTTCCTTGTAAACCTGAAATCCGCGCTGCAATTCACCCCGGTCAAACGTCCCAAAAATGCCCTGGAATGACCACTCCTGAGACGGAATATCGACCGCTTTTCCTGCCGCCTTGGCGGAGCTGATACCGTCGCTGAAGGCAACGGCCGCCACCATGGTAACCCAAAAAAATGCACGAGCTCCCATCACGAATTCTCCTTCGGCATGGCAGCTGCTGCAGCCGCAGCTCCAGATCCAAGAACCGGTTGGCTGATACTTCGAGGCAAGGGTTTGGGTGTCTCGAAGATCGAAAGTGCTGGCAGAAGGATCAGGAAGTGAAAGAAGTAATAAAACGTCCCTATACGAGCCAAAATAACGTAGACCCCTTCAGGCGGCTTAGCCCCTAGATAGGTGAGAAGAACACAGTCGGCCAAGAGCATCCAGAAGAAAACCTTGAAAATTGGACGAAACGTGCCGCTGCGCACCGGAGAACGGTCAAGCCACGGCAGAATGAACAGCACGCCAATCGCTGCAAACATCGCGATGACGCCAAGCAATTTGTCTGGAATCGCCCGCAGGATCGCGTAGAACGGCAGGAAGTACCATTCAGGTACGATATTCGCCGGAGTAACCATTGGGTTTGCAGGGATGTAGTTGTCCGGATGTCCCATCGCATTCGGCATGAAGAACACAACCGCGGAGAAGATGATCAAAAACACCCCGAGGCCGAACATATCTTTGATGGTGTAATAGGGATGAAACGGGATCGAATCCTGCTTCCCCCGCACATCAATGCCAAGTGGATTGTTCGATCCGAAGCGATGCAAAGCCCAAATATGCAGCACCACCACGCCAACAATCGCGAAGGGCAGTAGATAATGCAACGAGTAAAATCGGTTCAACGTTGGGTTATCTACCGAAAAACCGCCCCATAATAGCGTGACGATCCAGTCACCGATTCCCGGAATCGCCGAGAACAGATTGGTAATCACGGTCGCACCCCAGAAACTCATCTGGCCCCAGGGGAGCACGTAACCCATGAAGGCGGTTGCCATCATAAGAAGCAAAATCACGACGCCGAGAATCCAAAGCAGTTCCCGCGGCGCCTTGTAGGAACCGAAGTAAAGCCCACGAAAGATGTGGATATATACGACGATGAAGAAGAAGCTTGCACCGTTCGCGTGGATGTAACGTATCATCCAACCATAGTTCACGTCGCGCATGATCCGCTCAACCGACTGGAAAGCGTAGTCGACGTGCGCAGTGTAGTGCATAGAAAGCACAATTCCCGTGACCAGCATGATCACCAGGACGATGCCTGCAAGTGAACCAAAATTCCACCAATAGTTCAGGTTCTTCGGCGTCGGGTATTCGTGCATCTCATGATGCATTAAGGTGAAAATCGGAAGGCGATGATCAATCCACCTAACGATTGGGTTGGGGAAGTTAGGGCCACTCATCGCTCAGCTCCTCATCCTATCCGAATCACCGTGTCCGAGATGTATTCGTGCGGCGGAACCGAAAGATTGGAAGGTGCCGGGCCCTTGCGAATCCGGCCGGAGGTATCGTAGTGCGAGCCGTGGCAAGGACAAAACCAGCCACCCCATTCACCCTTCGGATCCGTGGCCTTCTGGCCGAGGGGCACGCAACCTAAATGGGTGCACACGCCGACCATAACCAGGAATTTGGGATTGGTTGTCCGGTCCGCATCCACCTCTGGGTCTGGAAGATCATCAAGGTCCACCGAGCGAGCTTCTTCTACCTCTTTCTCCGTGCGGTGACGAACGAATACCGGCTTGCCACGCCAGACGATCGTTACCGACATACCTTCTTCAACGCCGGAAATATCGAACTCAGTGGTCAACAACGCCAGCGTGTCGGCAGCGGGATTCATCTGGTCGATCAATGGCCACGCAACGCACGCGGCGCCCACGACCCCCATTGTGGTGCTGGCGACTTGAATGAAATCGCGTCTATTAGCACCGGCGTGTGATTCAGCCATCGAGCCTAGCCTCTTCCCTTCCTCAAGACACATAGCGATCTGGCACATAGAAATTCACCAGTATGCGCCCGCCATTATCGCAATATAAAGTCGCACAGAGCCCCGCGCAGTCTCACACAAGCGCCCACTACGTCGTATACTAGAGAGGGTCGGCAAATGCAAAGAATCGCGGACACCAAGCACTAGGACAACTATGCGAATTGCACTCTATCAACCCGATATTCCACAAAACACTGGAACCATCATACGGCTCGCCGCTTGCTTCGCCGTACCCCTTGACATCATTGAGCCATGCGGGTTCACCCTTTCGGATACCCGGCTGCGGCGCGCGGGATTGGACTATGCTCAACGTGCAACCATCACTCGCCACATATCTTGGCAAAATTTCCTGCGCGACCGGCCCACCGGGCGCCTCGTCCTGTCCACTTCAAAGGGAGAACAGTCCTTGAAATCCTTCAGTTTCGACGCCAATGACACCCTATTGTTTGGCTCAGAAGCGTCGGGAGTTCCTTGTGCCGTTCACCAGATCGCGGAAAGGCGCGTAAGGGTGCCGTTGGCCACCGGCGAGCGCTCACTCAACCTCGCAGTCTGCGCAGGTATCGTGCTCTGGGAGGCATGGCGACAGACTGGTTCCGCGGTTACACGGTATCAGCGCTGACCGACAAACGGGCTATTCGGCCGCTGCTGTTGTACTCACCGCTTGATCCAAGGCCTGATCAAGGTCACCAAGAATATCGTCGATATGCTCGATACCGACCGACAAACGAACGTAACCCTCGGACACACCGGTTGCCAGTTGGTCCTCTGGCGAAAGCTGGCTATGGGTGGTGCTTGCCGGATGGATTGCGAGCGAGCGGGCATCCCCAATATTGGCCACGTGATAGAACATCTTTAGTGAATCGATGAATTTCCGGCCCGCATCGCGCCCGGCCCTAAGCTCAAAGCCTACCAGACCACCTAAACCGCCAGAGAGATATGCGTCCGCTCGTCGCTTCGATTCGCCCTCCTGATTGCTTGGATGGATTACCGTGGCCACGGCCGGGTGGCCGGAGAGATAGTCCGCCACCGCCTGGGCATTATCACAATGCGCTCGCATTCTTAGAGGCAGGGTCTCGAGACCCTGAATCACCTGAAATGCATTGAACGGCGAGAAGGCCGCCCCGACGTCACGTTGAAGGGTCGTACGTGCCTTGATGATATAGGCTACAGGCCCGATCGGCTTAACCGCTTCAACCCAAACGGCCCCGTGATAGCTCGGGTCCGGTGTATTTAACGCGGGTTGACGTTCCGGGAAATCTTCCCAAGGGAAGTTCCCAGAGTCGACGATCAGTCCACCGATTGAAGTGCCATGACCTCCAATATACTTGGTGGTCGAGTAGACGATTACCGCCGCGCCATGCTCAAATGGGCGGCACAACAAGGGCGCCGCCGTATTATCCATTATCAGAGGGATACCTAATTCGCGACCGATAGCGGCGACTTCAGCAATAGGAAATACCTGAAGCTTTGGATTAGGCAATGTCTCAGCATAGTAAGCGCGGGTGCGATCATCAGTTGCACGCCGAAACGCCTCCGGATCGGCGGGATCAACAAAACGCACCTCGACGGCCTGGTCCTTCAGCGTATTAGCAAACAGATTCCAGGTGCCGCCATAGAGATCCGTCGAGCTGACCACATTGTCGCCGGCCCAGGCCAAATTTTGTAACGCGAATGCTGAAGCCGCCTGTCCGGATGAGACCGCTAAAGCTGCAACGCCTCCGTCGAGAGCGGCAATCCGTTGCTCGAGCGCATCCTGCGTCGGGTTCATGATGCGCGTGTAGATATTGCCAAGTTCCTGCAGTGCGAATAGGCGCGAGGCATGACCGGTATCTTGGA
>PBMU01000080.1 GCA_002722775.1 Rhodospirillaceae bacterium | reverse complement strand
TATACTGGGATTTGTACATCAGTTTGGACATCACCCAAATCCATACAGCTATAACTTAGCTTGTATCTCAATGAGTTAGGTATATTCAGGTCGATTAGATGGTGCGGGCGGGGAGACTCGAACTCCCACTTCCAGAGGAAACCAGATTTTGAGTCTGGCGCGTCTACCAATTCCGCCACGCCCGCGAACCGGGTGCGGTTGTATCCGAATTCAGGGAATAGGTGAAGCGGGAAAGGCCTTCCGTTACCGTTAGTCAACAATGCCCGGTTAATTACAAGCAAACCGGTAGACTAACGTCGTCATGGCATTCTCACTGACGATGTTATCGACCCTGAGGGGCATAGGATTTCCGAATAGATCTGCCAATGATCATTCATCCACCTTGATCGTCCAGAGGACTAAAATGAGATCTCCCTCGGCGTCCGCGTCCCTTATCATCGAAGGAAGAAATCTGGTACAGAATTAGATGAACTCTCCTGACCAGGCGGCTGAGCCCGGCCTTACTCCCGCTCCTGACCGACCTTCGCCCCTTCCGAGCTTCCAGTTGTGTTGCTAATCATTTTGCCTCCACGGGTGTCAAGGTCCCCGGGAGGGCGGCTTTATGCTTGACCTCGGGATTCTCTTGCGAAGTTTACAACGATTGGCTCGGCGGGACGTGAATTATACCCCCGCCCGGCATTTTGCCAGCCGGATCGCCGCCTGAGCAGCAGCCAGCCTCGCGATCGGCACCCGGTAAGGGGAGCACGAGACGTAATCGAGGCCAATCGTCTCGCAGAACGTTATGGACAAGGGATCACCGCCATGTTCGCCGCAAATGCCGACCTTAAGGTCAGGGCGCGTCGCCCGGCCGCGTTGACTGCCCTGGGTGATAAGTTCGCCGACACCTTCGGGATTAAGAGAAACCAAAGGGTCCGCTTCGATGACACCTAACTCCTGATAATTGCCTAAAAATGAGCCAACGTCATCTCGGCTAATACCAAAGGTTGTCTGGGTCAAATCGTTGGTGCCAAAGTTTAAGAAGTTGGCTGTCTCGGCAATTTCGCCAGCACGAAGGGCGGCGCGAGGTAGTTCGATCATGGTGCCCACGGAATACTCTAGCCCGACGCCCGTCTCTGCCCGTACCTCCCCAGCCACTCTGTCGATCACCTCTTTCAAAATCTCGATTTCAATCTTGGTGGCCGCAAGCGGAATCATCAACTCAGGGATGACAGTCTGACCTAATTCCTTGCTGACGTTGCAGGCAGCTTCGAAAATTGCGCGGGCCTGCATCTCGGGAATCTCAGGATAGCTGATCGCGAGCCGGTAACCGCGGTGGCCGAGCATTGGATTTGCCTCGCGTAGTTGAAGCGCCCGGTTGCGCACCAACTTCATTTTTGTGCCCAATGATTCCGCCAATTCCACCAGTTCTGTGTTGGTCTGGGGTAGAAATTCGTGCAGCGGAGGGTCGAGCAGTCGGATTGTCACCGGAAGGCCCTGCATGATCCGGAATAACTCCTCGAAATCGGTTCTTTGCATTGGCAGGATTTTAGCGAGTGCCGCGCGGCGTGCCTTTTCCTCGTCGGCCAATATCATCTCACGCATGGCGACAATCCGGTCGATCTCGAAAAACATATGCTCTGTGCGGCAAAGGCCGATGCCCTCGGCTCCAAATCTGCGTGCGGTACGCGTATCCTCCGGTGTTTCCGCGTTGGCTCGGACGCCGAGCCGTCGGCGTTCGTCGGCCCATGCCATCAGGGTGGCGAAGTCTCTGGAAAGTGCCGGCTCGACTGTCGGGACCTGGCCCAGCATGACCTCCCCTGTCGATCCGTCAATAGTTATCCAGTCTCCTCTGGCTATTGTGACGTCGTTGATGAAGAAGCTCTCGGCTTCCTGATCCACTTGAATGCGTCCCGCCCCGGACACACAGGGCCGCCCCATCCCACGGGCGACAACGGCGGCATGACTAGTCATGCCGCCTCGTGTGGTGAGAATACCTTGGGCCGCGTGCATGCCGTGGATATCCTCCGGACTGGTCTCCTTTCGCACAAGAACAACCTTTTCGTCTTTGTGGGCGGACCGCTCGGCGTCATCCGCGGTGAACACTACCCTCCCGCTCACGGCACCGGGCGAGGCGGGTAAGCCAGTTGCAATCACATTGCGCTTGGCTTTTGGATCGAGATGTGGGTGCAACAATTGGTCCAGTGTGCTGGGCTCGATTTGTAGAAGGGCGTCGTCGCGTGTGATCAGGCCAGAATTCGCCATCTCGACGGCGATCCGCATTGCGGCATTTGTGGTTCGTTTTCCGGAGCGGGTCTGCAGTATATAGAGCCTGCCTTTTTCAACCGTAAACTCAATGTCCTGCATATCGCAGTAGTGAGTTTCGAGCCTTTTGCCAACTTCCTCAAGCTGTCCAAACACGTGGGGCATCACCTCCTCCATCGCTGGCAGGGAGGTGTTGTTCACGGCTTTGTTGGCGACGGTGAGTGGCTGAGGCGTTCGGTTGCCAGCGACCACGTCCTCGCCCTGGGCATTGACCAGGAATTCACCGTAGAAGTTGTTCTCCCCCGTCGAGGGATTGCGAGTGAAAGCGACCCCGGTTGCGCAGTCGTCACCCATATTTCCGAACACCATGGTCTGTACGTTTATGGCAGTGCCCCAGCTTGGGGGAATATTGTGCATGCGGCGGTACGTAATCGCACGCTGGTTCATCCAGGATCCGAAGACCGCGTCTACGGCACCCCAAAGTTGTTCTGTTGGATCCTGAGGAAAATCTCGGCCAATCTCTGCCCGAACCGCTTCTTTGTAGGCTGCCACCAAACGTTTCAAGTCCTCAGCCTCTAGTTCGGCGTCAAGCTCGACCTTTTTGCCTTCTTTAAAAATCTCGAGCAATTCCTCGAACTGGTAGTGGTCGACGCCAAGAACAACGTCGGAATAAATCTGAATGAACCGGCGATAGCTGTCATAGGCGAAGCGCTCGTCGCCAGAGCGGGCGGCGAGGCCGGCGACGGTTTCGTCATTAAGGCCCAGGTTCAAGACAGTATCCATCATGCCTGGCATTGAAGCCCTTCCACCCGAGCGCACCGAGATCAAAAGGGGGTCCGTCGCGTCGCCGAAACTGGCTCCTATCGCGGCCTCGATTTTGGCCAGTGCTGCGCTCACTTGATCCCGTAATTCATTTGGGTAGGTTTTGTTGTTGCTATAATAGTGAGCGCAAACTTCGGTCGTTACGGTGAAGCCAGGCGGAACGGGAAGGCCAAGCGCACTCATCTCCGCAAGATTAGCTCCCTTGCCGCCCAGGAGCTGCTGCATCGCGGCATCACCATCCGCCCAACCATCCCCGAAACTAAAGACCCATTGTGCCATCGACCTACCCTCTGGGTCAGCCTTCGACCTTTGAGAAGTCGGCAACCTGGTTCATCGTCTCAACTATTGAGGTCAGGAAGCGAAGCCGGTTTTCGCGAAGTGCCGCGTCGGTAACATTCACTTTCACCTGATCGAAAAAAGTATCCATTGGTTGCCGGAGTTCGGCGAGAACACTCATGCTGGCAGCAAAATCATCGGTTGCGATCAAAGGTGCTATCTCACTACTTGCCGCATCTAACGCGGCATGCAGGTGTTTTTCCTCAAACTGTTCAAATAGGGCTACGTCGAGTGGGCCATCATAGCGCCGCTGGTCCTTTTTTTCCTCGATGCGAACTATGTTCGCTGCCCTCCGATAGGCAACCATTAGATCTTGGCCATCTCCGGAACCAAGGAAGGCGGCCAGCGCTGCGACCCGGGCGATCAGGCGGTTCAAGTCACCCTCATCGTCAAGCGCAAAGACCGCCGATATCAGATCGTGCCGCTGCCCTTCTTCGCGTAGATGAACCTTGAGGCGATCGGCCAGAAATTCGAGCAGGTTCGTAGTGGTCTCGGACCGGGATAGCGCATCGTCTATTGCGAAATTGTTGTAAGCTTGTGCCAACAAGGTCCTGAGCGGAAAATGGAGCTGGTTCTCAATTACCAGACGGATTACACCGAAGGCGGCACGGCGCAGCGCGAAGGGATCACGAGAACCAGTGGGTCGCTCGTTGATCGCGAAAAAGCCGACCAGCGTATCGATTTTATCGGCGAGCGCGACGACGACGCTTGTTGGCGCGGTTGGACATATATCCGCAGGGCCAAGTGGTGAGTAGTGTTCCGCAATCGCCGTGCAGATCTCTTCTGGGGCACCGAAATGGCGCGCGTAGTAACGCCCCATAATTCCTTGGAGTTCAGGGAACTCGCCGACCATTTCGGTGGTCAGGTCTGCTTTTGCCAAATGTGCGGCGAGACGTACCGTGTCAGGCGCACTGTGGGGAACGAAGCTAGCCAAGGCCTCAGCCAAACCCTCGACCCTGGCAACCTTGTCAGCTAGCGTTCCAAGCCTGTCGTAGAAGGTTATGAAGGCAAGGTCTGGAACCCGACTCGACAGCGGCTTGGTCCGATCCTGATCCCAGAAGAACTTTGCGTCGGAAAGCCTAGCACGCAACACCTTTTCGTTGCCGGCAACGATAGTGGCGTCGCGTTTGGGCTCACTCACCATGTTGGAGACGGTTATGAAGTTGGGCGCTAGAGCATCATCCTTAGTCTCCAGTGCAAAATATTTCTGGTGGTTTCGCATAGCGGAGACCAGGCTCTCAGGAGGCACCTCCATGAAGTTATTATCTATCCGGCCCATCAAGGGGACTGGCCATTCGATCAGGCCTACCACCTCGTCCAGCAAGCTCGGATCTTTGCGTAATCTTAGTCCAACAGCTTTGGCGAGTGCGGTCGCGCCATCGATAATTATTCGCGTGCGCTCGGCACGGTCCAATACGACGAATGACTCTCTTAGCTTTGTCTGATAGTCCACGAAACTGCTTACCGCGAACTTTCCAGGCGCCAGATGACGATGGCCCCGAGTTTCGTTAGTGAAATCGAGTGTCTGACCACCAAGTTCTAACGCGCCCTCCAGCGCGGTTCCGTCAAATACTGCGAGTACATGGTGTAGCGGACGAACCCAACGCAAGTCGTTCCTGCCCCAACGCATGCTTTTCTGCCAGGGTAGTTCGCGGACAGCTTCGAGGAGGATGTCGGGCAAGATAGTGCGGGTCTCGGATCCCGCTCTCTCAATGACTGCGAAGAGAAAAACGCCCTTAGGCGTCTGGCGTTCCTCAACCTGACCGCGGGCGATGCCTAATGAGCCAAGGAAACCTTGGATCGCTTTCTCCGGCGCATCAGCACGCGGGCCTCGGCGTTCTTCTTGGATGGCGGCCTGGCGTGCAGGTAGCCCGTCAATCACTAAAGCCAGCCGGCATGGCGTGACATGCGTGGCGGCGTCCTCAAAATTGAGGCCGGCGGACCTGAGATTACCCGTGACGAGTCGCTTCAAATCGGTTGCGGCATTTTGCTGCATGCGCGATGGAATCTCTTCGGAAAACAGCTCAAACAGGAGTTCAGGCATCGCGCGCTGCTTCCCGTTCTTTCCAATTTGCACCTGCCTCGACCCACGCCTCGCAGCAGTCGCGTGCCAAGGTTCGTACACGGCTAATGTAAGCTTGACGCTCGGTTACGCTAATTACTCCACGCGCTTCCAACAAGTTGAACAGGTGGCTCGCCTTCATGCATTGGTCGTAGGCGGGCAGTGGAAGCGGTTGGTCACGGCCCAGCAAGCTCGCGCATTCCGCCTCAGCGTCCTCGAAATGTTTCAGAAGAGTACCAGCATTTGCAGCTTCAAAATTGTGGGCCGAGAATTCTTGTTCGGCCTGATGGAAAATGTCTCGATAAAGCTTGCCACCTTTGTCCTTGGGTACGCCATCCCAGTCGAGGTCAAAGATCGAGTCGACACCTTGGATGTACATCGCCAGCCGTTCCAGCCCATAAGTGATCTCAAGCGGAACTGGATCACATTCTATACCACCAACTTGTTGGAAATATGTGAATTGCGAAACCTCCATCCCGTCGCACCAAACTTCCCAGCCGAGCCCCCATGCACCAAGGGTTGGGCTTTCCCAGTCGTCTTCAACGAAGCGTATATCGTGCTCCACAGGATCGAGACCGATCGCCCGAAGCGAGCCAAGATAAAGCTCCTGACTGTCGATTGGCGAAGGCTTCATCAGCACTTGAAACTGAAAGTAATGCTGCAGACGGTTTGGATTATTACCATAGCGTCCGTCGGTCGGTCGCCTAGACGGTTGCACATAGGCCACGTTCCAAATTTCGTCTGGGCCGAGAGAACGTAGTGTTGTCGCTGGATGGAAGGTGCCAGCGCCAACCTCCATATCGTATGGCTGCAAAACAACGCAGCCCCGGTCCGCCCAGTAACGCTGGAGTGTTATGATTAAAGACTGAAAATCGCTGCGCGGTGCTTCACGCTCGGCCATCACAACACGCCAATCCGGGGATTATGCTATGGGTGCGAGAAAATAGGTTAGCGCCTCTCAGGAATCAAGGCGGGAAAGGGGTTTCAAGTTAGCTTCGCGCGATTTTGGTCATTCTGAGAGGGCAGGGTAACGACTATATGCGCGCAACGGTTCCGAAATGCCACGCCGTGTTATTTTCAGTGTCCCGGCGTTCGAAGAGCTGAAAGCCAGCCGACATCAAGTCGCCATCCTCAGGATCTCCATTACCTGGCCAGGCGAGCGGATTTTTCGCGGGTTTGAGAATGTCCAGTCATCCAACATGCAGTTTTCTGCAAGTTGGGAAAATTCATTGTCGCCGACGCCAACGTCGGCGAGCCGCCTAGGCATGCCGAGCCCGGCGATCAATTCGTCCAGGATTTCTGCAGCGGGTATGCCCGGCTTGCCTAGGCTGGTTGCGAGATGGGCCTGCCGATCAGCATTTATGCTCGAGTTCCATTCTAGCACATAGGGCAGCATCACACAGGAAGTGTAACCGTGTGGTACGTTAGCGCTCCCGCCGAGTATATGACCGATCGCATGGCTGGCGCCGAGTCGCGTCCCTGTGACAATTCCAGACATCGACAGCCAAGCACCTACAAGACATTTTTGACGCGCGGCCATGTCGTTTGGATCTGCCTTCACTCGGGGTAGCGCCTCGCCCAATAAACGTAGAGCGTGGAGCGCGGAAGAATCTGTGAAGTCATTTGCATCGACCGAAAGGTAGGTCTCGACCGCATGGTCGACGGCCCGAATTCCGGTAGATAGGAAGAGCCATTCCGGTGTGTGCCGCGTAGCTGTCCCATCAAGAATGACGGAGACCGGCACTATACCAGGGTTCATATACGATTGCTTCAACTCGACACGTGGATCAGTGATCCCGGCGCGGGCGTTAAACTCTCCGCCAGAAAGCGTGGTGGGCACTGCTACCTGGCGTACACTCGGCGCGTCGTAGTTTGGTTTGATACGGTTGCCATCCTGCCCTACCGAAGTACGAAATGGCTCCATCTCGTCCATGTCGGTAATCCCATGCTCCAAGCAGATCGTAACCGCCTTACCGCCGTCCGTAACCGAGCCTCCTCCGTACGTGACCAAGAGGTCCGCGCCCGCCTCGCGCGCCATGTTGGCGCAAGATATGACCGCGTCACGTGGGGAATGGGCCGGCATGTAATCCGACAAGCCACAGAACTGGTTACCAAGCGCGGTTTCGACCTTCCGAATTTCGTCGGTTTCGCGGTTGAGCGTTCCACTGACCAGCAGAAAAACACGGTCTACCCCTAGCTTATTGGCTTCTTCAGCGATGGCTTCCGCTGCGGGTTTGCCAAGTACAACTCGTTCCATCCGCGTGAAATTGATTTGACCATTTTGCATCGGAGACCCCGGCTCGTTTTATTTTGAGTTTACTCAGGGCAACTGCCGATGTCTGCGTTTGACTTGATGTTTGGAAAAACGGTTTAGGGCGGATCGCTCCTTAATTCGTCGTCCCTTGGACTTACGCTCGTTTTTGCCCTTTTTCGCATCCCGTCGGTTTGTACTCGCTTGCTATTGTAAGCTAGAGACCCTATTCGCCAAATGTATGACAGCGGGCATTTTAGGCGTGATGACGGCGGATGTATTCTGACAGATAGATTGGCGCTGGGTTCGGATTGCAGCGACCGCTAGAGGTTTGGTGGTCGGACCATAATTTCGGGGCTTTGGAAATCTGGATTTCCAATTTTCTACCTTGTCGTTTTTGCTCGAAGCCCTCCCGTTTTCGCTCAATTGGTTTTCTGCTACACTTACCTTCGACTTTGCGAATCCAGCGGAATAAATGGCTGTTTTGATTGCGCAAAGCTTGAGTGCGTCGCTTGCAGCCTCGCTCGGCCTTACGATCTTCTGGTAGATGATCGAATAATTCGGTAGTTGGGGGTTCATTGCTTTAAACGTGGTCGGACAATGCGCTTTGCTTGTGTTCGAGTGTTATCGCGCTTTTCACCATTTAAGTCGGGCCACGTAAACGATTGTATATCGCTGCCGAACTCGTTCTGTATTTCCCGGTTAGGTCGGAGCGCAGGCGACAGTCAACTTTAGCGGAGGGAACCCAAGCGTTGCCGAGCAGCCTCAGGCCTTTCCGCTAACTGGGCACGCCGGATAGCTTCCTTTCGATCGGGTACAACTGGGCCCTTTGCATCTGGCGAAGGGTTCATGTCAGCGGGATAATGGGCGATTTTTTCATTCAGCGGATCGATAGTGTTAGTCAGGTTTAGATCTCGCTCGTTGGCGCCCATTCGAGGCGTCTGAGTTTTTCCATTAACTATTTCAAGATCCCACCACCAGCGCTTTGTTGGGTTACGTCGGCCGCGCCCGAGTTTATCGTCTAGGATAGCGAGCCATTTCCGGAGGAAGGGCAAATGGATAGCCGCCCAGAGCGCGACGCGTTCCGAGAGCAGACCCTCCAGATTGTAGGGACAGGTCTTCATACAGCGTCCGCAGGCGGAGCCTTTAGGATTGGTAATGCGGTATCGGGCACATTTCTCCACGTCCGGTTTCCAAGTCTCATAGCCGTTGAACATCACTTTTGGTCCAAAGGGGATGGCATGGCATGGGCACTCGCGCGCGCATTTCCGACATTTCTCGCAAAAGTCTTGAAGTCCGAAGTCGATCGGTTTATCCGGCGTCATGGGAAGGTTGGTGGTGATGACGACGGATTTGAAACGCGGGCCGACAAATGGATTCAGCACCAGTTCGCCAATCCGGCTCATCTCGCCTAGGCCAGCCATCAGGATTAGGGGGATCTGTAACACCTGGGAATCTGCGTTCGTTTGCGAACGTGCGCCATGCCCTAGGCCTCGGATGAACTCGGCTAGGATCCCGGCTATCTCGCTCCCACGCATATAGGCCCGCATGCTCTGTGCGCCGCTGATCCAGTCGTCGCCCGAAGCGCCTTCCATGGTCTCGTGGCCCTGGTCAATCAGCATCGAGATTGCATAGCGGTGGATTGGCGAGATCTTCTCACCGTGTTCGTCGTGACTATACCAGGCGAAATCGGGCACTTCCGAAACGCCGACCATGTCGGCACCAAGGAAATATCCAACCGCTTTGACACATTGGGCGTTCCAATCGGGATCGTTGGTGTCGAACGCGGTATCGTCTGAAACCGGACCATCTTGGACAGGCACCATCGCACGGATAAGCGGCATCATGGCATCCGCGTTAGGCGTCTTGAAGGCAAATCGTGTGCGCTCACGCTGAGTTTTTTCGCCGAGATCTCCGGCTAGAGCCCGATTGAAGAAGGCCGCACGCTTGGGTACGCGAGGAATGTCGGCAGTTAACAGCGTGGTTGGCACATCGGCCCGCTTGATACGTTCCATTGGAAATGGGCCCCAATGAAGCGGTCGGGTTTCCCCGTTTAGCCAGGACCATCCAGGTCTTGCGCCACCTAGTCCAAGGAACCAGCTTATATCCTTGATACGGTGAATGACGCCGTCATCATGTGGGGCGAGTGGCATGTCTGGTGCTAGTTCGAGGGTAGTACTTACTACCGCGCAGGAAAACTCCATGCCCAAATAGGGGTTTGAGAGGCCTGTTCCATTACCGCCGTAGGCAAGGCCGGCTAGCACCGTCAGCATGTCGATGTCGAGATTCTTCAGTGCTGGCGTGTGGGCGCGGGCCGGCCAACCCAGTTGCCGAATATATTGGGCCATTATGACGGCGTTCTCCGTCACCCGCATCTCAGCCGCCGCCCGCTGGCATTGTGTCAGCCAACTTTCGCCAGGATCGCCTGGCCGCGGTGCTCGAGGGTGGCGGACCAAGATTACCAGCGCGTGGGAATGCCTCTCGGTCCGGCTAGCTTGCTCGAGCCAAGCCTGCTCTGGGATCGCGGCGACGCCCGCCATGTCGGCATCGATGAAAATGCAATGTGCCTTTAAATTATTCGAACGGACGTTGAGGTCGTCAGGGATAGGACCCGGTTCAGATGACATCACCCCGTCTCGTAGGGTATCGAACAGATCGGCGTAGCGTGCCAACACAGACAACAAGGTTTTATCTTTGGCCGAGGCCCGCGCGTTATTAACGGTTGTTCTGTTCCAGGATCTGATTACCGATTCGACGTCCGTTAGGCGCGGCATCCGTTCCATCGGATAGGACCCGAGATGAACTGGACGGTCGCGGTTGCTGAATAGTCTCATGGAACGAGCCTACCGTTTTGATACTGGCTTGTCTTTGTTACTGAGTTCATATTTCGAGCAACTTGGTTGCGAGGGTGACGTGGCGAAACCGAACAATCCGGCCGCGACAATCATTCGGGACCGGTTGTACAACAATGTACCCCATATAGCCGCAGTATTGGGAAGTGGGCTCGGAGCGGTCGGTGACCGACTTAAGGATCCGATAGAGATCGAATTTGGCGATTTATCGGGGTTTCCTCGACCGACTGTAAAAGGTCACATGGGCCGGCTCCTTGTCGGTGACCTCGATGGTATTCGGGTGCTCATCTTGCAAAATCGAGCGCATGTGTATGAAGGTTACGACTTAGCCGAGCTGGCACTACCAGTGCGGACCTTGAAGGCGGCGGGCGTGGAAATTCTTGTACTTACAAACGCCGCGGGCAGCCTGTCTTCGGAGGTCGGGCCTGGCCGTCTGATGCTGGTCACTGACCACATTAATTGGTCGGGCATGAACCCTATGATTGGGCCAAATCATGATGAAATCAGGCCCCGGTTTTTCGACATGGGTGCCGCCTATGACCCTGGTTTGTGTAAGGCAATGCGCACAGCAGCCCGCAAATCAGGCATCGATCTCGCCGAGGGCGTGTATTGCTGGTGCCCGGGGCCGAGTTTTGAGACGCCGGCATAGATCAGAGCATTCAGAATCCTGGGAGCTGACGCGGTTGGCATGTCCACGGTGCCGGAGGTGCTGGCGGCGCGGCATTGTGGCCTTCGTGTCTCCGTTATCTCGGGCATCACCAACCTGGCGGCCGGCTTGATCGATGGTGACGCGCTGGAACACGCCCATTCGTTGGTGCGGAGTGGGGCTTTGGCTGGCGACATGAGGCGGCTTCTCTCTGGATTTCTTAAAACTCTGGTGGGGTCCTAGGAGAATGCGAATCCGAGAGATCAACCAGACGAATCGAAATAACATCCGGGCACTGCAGCCTTGTGGCTCTGCGATTGTAACCACCGAACATTGGGGGTGATTCGATCTGGGGTGGCAGTGACTAGACACGCGAAAAAATGCTGGCCCTTGGGTCGATACCGGATTGTCGCGCCGTGACATTGGGCAACGGGTGTGTTTTACCAACGTAAGCCAGAGTCTTGCGGCCCATCTAAGTCAGCAACCACTATGGACCAGCACATCTTTCCCAGGGTAAAGCTCCGCACTTACAGCACCGTTAGAATCCGTCTAGTCTCATTAAACATTTTGTCCAATTTGGAGGTTGATTCTTGAGTGCAGTAAGAGACTTGATTCTGATCGCCTTCGTGCTAGGCGGTCTACTGGGTGCTAGTCAAATCCCCAAGTTCATCCAAGAATACGAGCAACGCCTCGGAGGCGCCCGGGACGAGACTACGCGTTTGTTGTCTGGTTTTAAGGCGATTGCCAGGCGATCCGGCCAGACGCTTTCTACCTACGCCGCGCGTCTGGCGGAGGACCGGGATACTAGTGTCGGTGGCACGGGAAAGGAGATTCAGGGATTAGTTAGGCGCAACAAGACCTTGTCGAATCACAGTGAGTCGTTAACGGCGAGCCATCGATTGTTGAAACCCTTTTTCGTCGCTCAAGACGGAGATCGCGAGATCGTCGCGGCGACCTGGGGTGCATTTCATTATACACTGACGCTGGATCATGAATTCGGCTTGGTTGGTCTGGTCATAGGCTGGCTCATTCACGCCACCATCTCGGCCCTAATCGGTCTTTTGGCTCCTCGTGAACGTTATAGAATGCCAAGACCACGGCGCTGATGGTTTTTTCACGTTACGTCGCGCCAAGTCTCTCGTTTCTTCGGTTCCTGGAGGTCTGGTAGGGAAAGCTCGCCTGGCTTGGGAAATTGTTTATCGTTATGGTCGGCCGTGTCCCCGTCTGTGTATTGCGCGAACCAGGTGGCTAGGAGGAAGGCGCCAAAGCCAGTCGCCAGGATCATCTTCAGCCCGTTGATCGACCAGGACACCCAAAGTAGCAGCGGTGTCAAAAGTGCAATTATGCCGCAGACACCCATGCCGATCTCAGCATGATCCTTGGTCAGATAGCGGCGAATAACTGCGTCCAAGAAATTCCACATGACCTATTCGTCCCGAAGAGCTGCCGTGTCTCGGGCAATAAAATACCAAACCACCCTAAATGCCGGCCTGTGTTTCATGTTTGGTTATTCGCGGTACGAAAAGCCTTGATATCTGCGAGTGCGGCGTCACGCACCATCATGATGTCGACCGCTCCCGCACCCAGTAGATAGCCGTCCTTGGCGAGGTCTGCCGTCGAAGTTCCAGGCCTTGGGATGGTGCCCAGCGGTTTACCGTGCTTTCCCGCGGCGGTCTTAACCAAATCCATCGCGGCGAGCACTTCGGGGTGGGCCGTTTGTCCCAGTACGCCGAAGGAGCCCGACAGATCGCTTGCTCCGATGAACAGCATGTCGACGCCCTCGACGGCGGCGATGGGCTCGGCGTTTGCTACTGCTTCCCGACTTTCGATTTGCAGGCATAGGAAAAGCTCCTCATGCGCCCAGTCAACGTAATCGGCGTCCAGCCCATAGCGCGAACCTCGGACGGCGGGTGCAGCGTAACCCCTCCAGCCGAGCGGGGGGTAGCGGCACGCCGCCACAATAGCGCTCGCTTGTTCAGCGGTATCCACCATCGGCACCATGAAGGAAGTAGCGCCCGCATCTAGCATTCGTTTCAAGAAATCCGCATCCTTACCCGGAACTCTGACCATCGCCTCGGAGCATCCTAGGCCTGATGCGCGTATCATATCGATGGTCGTCTCGAGCGTCATTTGACCGTGTTCGTTATCGATTATAATAAAGTCGTAGTCGGCCTGGCTCGCCATTTCGACGATGGAAGGACAAGGTAATGCGGCCCACATGCCGACGACGGGTTGTTTGTCCGCGAGCTTCTTTTTTAGAGCGTTAATCTGTCGCATTAATTGCTCCTGCGGGGTCGAGTCAAAGTCGTGTGGAGCATAACCTTACCACCTTATGACCGGTAGGGTTGATGCATGGTAATTAGCACACATTTAGAATCTGATACGCATTGGTAAATCGCTCTATCACCGATGATAGCACCATGGATGGTGGCCGGATTTGCGGCTTTAGGGTTGGATTCGCATACCGAGGCATAGTGCTTTTATGGGTGTTAGGGGTGACTTTGTCTCTGCTCGTTATGGGCACTGTATAGTGACCACCCAGCAGATCAAATTCGGCGGTGATGGGGAAGTAATTAGGTGCCTGCGGTTTCGATCGTTGTTGGCTTCATTCGAGCGAGTAAGTCGATTTATGATTCTCACCATTCCCGACTTACTTCATAAGAAATTGAAGTTGGCGGGATCCGCGCTATTCCTGATGCGTCGAAAGTTCGTGCAGAATTGGTCATAGATTAAGTGTGTGTAAATTCTAGTACGCCCGTGTTTTACATCTGAGTTTCATCGAAGTAGAGTGTGAGC
>PBMU01000079.1 GCA_002722775.1 Rhodospirillaceae bacterium | reverse complement strand
TGTGGGCTACACCTGCGCCGGCGGGTCCGGAGCGGCGCTGAAGCGTATCTTCGATACCAAAAAACGCGCGGAATCCAAACGCAACGCAATGGTCGGTGATATAGCTATTGCACGCCAACTCTATGATCTTTCGCCACAAGGCTGGGAGGTTATAAAGGCGATCACTCGTGACTACGATGTTCCACTGGGCGTGGTCGGAAGATGCCGGATTGATCATCCCCTGCTTCGGACAATGGACGAGGAAACTATCGAGGCTAGTACCAAAGACGGCACGCTAGTCATGCTGTTAAATGCAGGGCCCTTTCACGCCCAGATCTCGCGACTATCCCTCAACGAGGGACATCCAATTTTCGGCTCCTCGGCGAACTTATCTCTTGGCGGCACCAAGTTCCGTGTCGAGGACATCGAGCCTGAAATCAAAGCGATCGCCGACATCATTATCGACCACGGTTTGCGCAAGTACCACTTCTACAGGCAGTCCTCCACACTCTTGAACGTGGAGACCTTCGAGGTAGTACGCCACGGTTCAAACTTCGAGATAATCGCCGATATATGCCGGCGCCGATTCGGAGTGACGCTGGTAGAACCCGCAGCACTTTGACTAAGTGATAAATCCCACTCCTTATACAACGGAATTGGTTTCCGGCAGCGCACACAGTACCACAGCGACAACGGGATGACCTTTTTCTATATGAATATGCTCGGGCATATTCATTTCGCCCAAATAGAAATAGTCAACAAACAACCACTTTCTGGCGTTTGTGGCAGGTCAGGCTTTATTGAGAATAGAGAGTGAAACGCCGCAGAACCGCGCCTGCACCAGTAATCGCCGTAATCAACTCCCCCAAAAGACAAGAAACAGTCCGCGATCCCGCTCGAAACAAGGCGCAAGAATAGCTGGGTCAGCGTGCATTTCGCGCCAAGTTCAGGATCAATGGCAGAAAAAAGTTGAACCTTCAAACCTCTCTCAAGAGGAAATTGCAGCCATTTCGACGAAAATTACAGAACACGCCGTCAAAAAACCGCACTGTCGCTTCCGCACCAAAGAAAACTAAAACAATATCTCAACCCTGCACGTGCCAGACCGCACCATCAAGCACCACACTAGAAAGCACAAAACGCTGGTGCCCAATCCGAGTCTCCCCAAGCGAATCTGTGAAGTTCACTTTCCCCTCGTAGATTTCTAGAACTGTGGCATCGCCGACCGAGCCAGGCTTTAGGGTGCCCAGATCGGGGCGTCTGATCGCACGTGCAGGGCCTGTCGTGCTTGCGGCAATGATGTCGGGAATTTCCATCCCGAGTTGCAGGAACTTGGACAAAGTCACCAATTGATCATAAGCGGGGCCCTTTATACTGAGTGAGTGCACGTCGCTTGAAATTGCATCGGGTAAGAAACCCGCAGCCAGCATTTGTTCGGCGGTCGCAAAGCCAAATGACCCCATGCCGTGGCCGATGTCGAACAGCACACCGCGTTCACGCGCCTCTAGGATCTCCTCGCGAACCTCTCCGTCGCTACGCGCGGGAGACGCGGGAAAGGGCCGAAAACAATGGGTCAAGACGTCACCAGGTCGCAGACGAGCAACGACATCACGACGGCTTGGTGGCGGCCAGTCGAGATGGCACATCACAGGCAGTCCGGCCTCCTCAGCAACTTCGATCGCAATATCGAGTGGGTGGAAACCCGAAGGCCCGCTGGCACGCTGGCCTACGCGAACTTTGATGCCGACAAGCAGGTCCTTGTGCATCTCTGCTACATGTAGACAGGAACGCGGATGCAAAAGTCGCAGATCTTCGCACTCACCCACCATCACCGTGTCACTGAACGCGAAGATGCCTGCGAAAGAGACGTTCAAATACGCTAGGATACGGGGTTCCGTGGGTTCGATCACATGAGAACGAAAGCCCGCAAAATTTCCGGCTCCGGCCGTCCCGGCATCGATCATAGTGGTGGTCCCACATCGCCGAGCGTAGTCGGTCGGGTCAATGCCGATGGACGCACCTCCCCAATAAACGTGGGTGTGAAGATCGACCAAGCCAGGCGTGACCAATTTGCCACTTACATCCCGCACCTCGGCCACACTCTCGCGCGAAAGGTCCAGGCCGACGGCGGCTACCTTGCCATCGCGAAAAGCAACATCGGCGACAGCATCCAGACCTTGGGAAGGGTCGATCACTCGGCCGCCGGCGAGAAGAAGGTCATGGGCCATTTGGAATACTCCGCCTAGATCAGCAGTTCGGTCATAATGCCGATGGACAATCCGATAGGAAAGCCGGATAACTGCCTGTTAAATCAGATCTCAGAGCGCCATTTGCAACGAAAATCGTCGAAATCGCTTTTCGTTTCGGCCAGTCCTTGCATGAAATCACCCGGTGCATCGAACCATTAGCGCCTGAAGCTCGCAGTCTGCAATGGTCGCAGTTGTTCCCTCATCCGGCAATACCACCCATACTCACCCTGTCGAACGAACGTGGTCAGCCTGCGGATCATGACCAGACTATGGAAGGAACAGGAATGGTTTTTAAACCGTTCGCGCTGGAAAAGTTTCTCTCGGACTGGGAGCAGAAAGTCAGATTCAACTATTCCGAAAGTGGTGTACATCCCGTCGAGCTCGGTGAACTGCTGGATATGGCGGATACGGGTGCGGGAGCTCTACGTACTGTCCCACTCAACTATCCCGAGGTCAATGGGGACCTAACCCTTCGGGAAAGGATCGCAGCACTCTATCAGGGTGCCGCACCAGACAACGTATTGGTCACCGTTGGAGTGTCCGAAGCGAATTATTTGTTGGCTAACACAATCCTAGAACCAGGGGAGGAGCTAACCGTGATGCGGCCGACCTACATGCAGGTCGAGGGTACAGCACGTAACCGGGGGAGCGTCGTGAAGACCTTCGCATTGGACGAGACGCGAGATTGGGCACTTGATATCGACGCGCTACACGATGCGGTAGGGGAACACACCAAAGCAATCGCGGTCGTCAATCCGAATAATCCAACGGGCAAAATTCTTGAGGAGTCGGAAATGATCGCCCTGGTTTTAGCAGCCGAGCGAGCCGGGGCATGGCTGATCGCAGATGAAGTGTATGGCGGGGCCGAACGTGAGCGCAGCGACCAAACACCTACTTTCTGGGGACGTTCCGACCGTGTTATCGTAGTCAATAGCCTAAGCAAGGCTTATGGTTTGCCCGGTCTGCGGATCGGTTGGGTGGTGGCGCCCAGTGAAGTGGTCACGGCACTTTGGCGCCGACATGAATACGCCACTGTCAGCACCTCCATGTTGGGTAATCGGCTGGCCGAGATGGCGCTCCGCCCCGACGTGCGCCCAAGACTCATCGAACGAACGCGTGGTCTGATCCGTCATGGATTCTCGGTACTGCAAGAGGTGTTAGGGCAGCATCAGGATGTCTTTTCCATGGTGCCGCCGATGGCGTCTGCACTCTCTTTCGTGCACTACAAGCTTCCCATTAGCTCCACGGAGTTCGTGGACCGGCTGCGCACGGAGAAGAGTGTGCTGGTCGCTCCAGGTCACTGTTTTGGCCTCGACCGACACTTGAGGATTAGCTCAGCCTTGCCTGAAGACTATCTGCGGGAGGGTCTTGGACGTATGAACGATCTCGTAACCGAGATCGTAGCCGGTTTGTAGACTTCCGCCACCTATCTAAATTAGGACAGCAGGTTCACGTCGGGCGATGTTATGTCCAGCATTCATGGGGTCTGCCGCCCCGGCCACACGCCAACACAACTCGTTTCTGGGCGAGTTGGCCCGACGCCATGCGGCTTCCAACATCTCTTCGAACCAATTTTGGAATAGGGATCAGACGACGCTATCAGGCACCACGAGAAACTTGCAATCGTCGCCAATCGCAATAGACGCGCCGGTGCGCGCGCGTAGCTCATCGGCACTCACTCCAGCTAGGAGTTCCAAGGCGACGAAGCCAGTCTCGGCTACTTCCACAACGGAAATGTCTGTGTAAATCCGTGAGACACAATTGGAGGCGGTAAGCGGAAGCGAACAAACCTCCAGAAGACGGGCGCGACCATCCTTGGTATTGTGCTGCATCAGCGTCCAGGTCGCTTTAGCACCCACCGCTAGATCCATCGCGCCGCCGATAAGCGGACCTTTGTCAGGGACGCACGAATCCCAGTTGGCGAGATCACCGTTCGCGGCTACCTCGAAGGCACCGAGTACTGTGACATCGATATGCCCACCCCGGATCATCGCGAAGGAATCGGCAGAATCAACGATCGAAGCTCCAGGCCTGAGCGTGATCCGCCGACTGCCAGCATCGACAAGGTTGGGGTCCTTTTGCGCCTCTTCAGCCTCCGGACCGACGCCAAGCACACCGTTTTCCGACTGCAAGAAGACGTCGATGTGCTTAGGAATATAGTTCGAGGTCAGAACCGGCATGCCGATGCCGAGATTGACTACCGACCCATCAGCTATGTCCTGGGCCGCGCGCCAAGCGATCTGATTACGGGAGAGCGCGTTCACGGCTCGCCTCCAACTGCAACCACTCTGTCTACATAGACGCTGGGAAGTTGGACTTCATTATGTGACATTGGTTCTTCCAGTGCCTCGCGGACTTCTGCAACGGTTGTGGAACAGGCAGATGCCATGGCGGGGCCAAAATTCATCTGTGCGTACAGAAAGGTGACGTTGCCAAACGGGTCGGCCCGATCGCCGCGCACCAACGCTAAATCCCCGGTTATTGCCGTTTCCAGAACGCAAAGTCGTCCACCGAACTCGCGAACCTCCTTACCTACCGCAAGATCAGTGCCATGCCCGACCGGCGTATAGAAAGCTGGAATACCGGCACCACCGGCACGGATCCTTTCGGAAAAGTTGCCTTGGGGAATACATTCGAGTTCGATCCGCCCATCGCGCCAGAGTTTTTCGAAAGGCGAGAGGCCTTCGCCGCGCCCGCGCGCGGCCGTGCAGATCACCTTAGCCACCTGCCCCGCTTCGATCAGTGTGTGTGTTAACGAATAGACGTGCGTCGCCGAGTTCACCACCAGGGTGAGATCCCTCAACCCTTGTTCGCGCAGAGCATCAAGCATGATGTTTGGGAAGCCAGCACCCCCAAAGCCAGAGACCATTACAACAGCCCCGTCTTTCACGTCCGCTACCGCGTCGGATGGGGAAACCATACGTTTGTCAATCGCCATGGTTCTATCAGCCTTCCACGCAAGCGCGGATCGCCCGCTCAAACAGGGTGGCGGCGTTCGGGCCACGGGCAAATGGGCTTATGATCGGGAGATCGATGCCAGAATCTCGGTAGGCAGCAAGCTTGTCGCGACAGTCCTCGGGCGTTCCGCAGACACTAGTCGCATCAACCATCGCATCCGACACCGCTAGGGTCGCACTTTCCATATCGCCCTCGGCAAATGCCTTAGCGATTTGGAACGCCTCTTCAACAAATCCGTGACCAGCGATCAGCTTGTTGTAGCGCGGAAAGAACCCCGCATAGAGTGCCAAACCCGGTCGCATGAGCTCGTAGGCTTCCTCACGCGTGTCAGCGACAACGGTCGGCAGCAGGGAAGTAACGGCGATCTCCGAAGCATCGCGGCCCACACGTTCCGCCCCAATAGCCAGGTTCTTGCGGATATGATCAGCCGTCGAGAGTGTGCTGCGTGTCAGAATTATGCCGTCGGCTACCTCACCCGTGACCTGAACCATCTTCGGAAACAATCCCGCTAGATAGATGGGCAGGCGGGGCCGGAGTGGGGAGAACCAAAGGTCAAACTTCTCAATCTTTATGGTCTCACCCATGAGGGTTACGAAACCGTCACTCAGAAGTGAGCGCACCACCCCGACGGTCTCGCGCACCCGCTCGATAGGCTTGGCGAAAGTTGCCCCGTGCTCCGGTTCGACTTGTACCCTATGGCTGGATCCGAGACCCAGAATGAACCGCCCCCCGGAGAGGTCATCGACGCTGGCCGCCGCCATAGCGATGGTTGGAGCGGAGCGAACGAAAACACTGCTTATCGCAGTACCGAGCGTGATCCGGTTTGTCGCCACGGCACAGCCCGAAAGAATTGCGAACTGGTCGCCACCGTGGCCCTCAGTTACCCAAGCCGACTCGTACCCAAGCTCCTCGGCCAATTTCACCCGTCCGACGATCTCGGTTGCAGTCGGTCCTCCAGAAAAGGCAACACCGATCCGTACCACGCGTTGTCCCTTTGTTTTAGCCCTTTCAGGGCTCATTGATCTTGTCTAGAGGATAAATCGGCCGGCGCACATTCTGGAAGTCCAAGAGTGTGTTATCCGACGTAGTTACACCATGCCCGTCACACGTGATCGTATGCTTGCCGAGGCCACCAAATCCAGCTCGGTAGTGAATGCGTGACTTCAGCAACAGATAACGCTTGTATTCCGGCTGGATACCCACCGACGTAAAAACACCGAGATCCCAGGGCTCGTGATGACGCGAAGTGATCACGATCTCGACCTTACCGACCTCCAACACGGCAGAATAGCCCATCGAGACCTTTACCCCCGTATACATCGGACCGCGAACCACCCACTCGCCGTTTGTCAGCGCTTTGACGCTCCCAGTCACCTCGAGCGGACGGCCGCACAATCCGACCGACGGCATATCCGTTTTTCCACCAAGCTTCAATGTTACGTTGTTCCCGATCCCCACCTTTTGCATGGTCGCGACGGCGGCGGGGTCATAGACCGCCGCAACGGCCACATCTTCCAGCTCCTGGCGCAGCACTTCCTCGATCACTGTCATGACATCCTGGGTGCCGCCGGAGCCGACATTATCCGCGTGGTCGAGCAACAGGACTGGCCCGTCGGGAATCTCCTTGGCACGCGCGACTGCCTCTTCCAAGGGTTCGCCCGAATAGACAAATTGCTCCCGATGTCGCCACATCTCCTCCACCAACCTATCACGCCAATAGTCGGCCCGGAGATTGTCCCCGTCGGCCACCACGCAGACTGAGCTTCCTGCATCATGAAAGTCAGCCAATGGAAACCCACCAAACACGGTCGCCGCCAGGATGCCAGGCTCCGCCTCCGCTTCACGTGCAAGCGTGATGAGCCCCTTCATCGGTTCATCGTCATGACCCATGCGCAGGGTCTGGGCAAGTAGTGGTGCTTGGCCCCAGGCCATCACCGGGACGACCTTGCCATCGAGCGTATCCAACATCACCTGGCCAATTTGCTTACCAACCTCATACATATCGATGTGTGGATAGGTCTTATAGCCGATCAGGCAAGTGCAGTTATCAACCATTTTTTGAGTCAGGTTTGTGTGCAGGTCGTATGTCACCGCGATCGGCAAATCCGGTGCGATGGCCCGAATGGCTTCTAAGAGGGTACCCTCACCATCGTCCGTGACTTCGGAGACCATGGCGCCGTGTAGGTCAAGCAGGGCTGCGTCAACTCCCACGCGCACTTCCTCAAGAATTTTATCTGTCATGAACTCGTAAGCATTCGCCTCGACCTTACCGGAAGGCATCGCCTCAGCTGCGATCGGCGTAACTACTTCGTGGCCATTCGCCTCGGCCAAGTCCAAATAGGCACCAAACGGCATGCCTGTATCCTTATAGGCGTTGTACGCTGCCTCGCCGAGATGTCCACCCCAGGCCATGAAGCGATCCAAATCGGTACGTACCGGAGAGAATGTGTTGGTCTCATGTTTCATCATCGCGACAAGAATCCGCATTGGAGAGCTCCGGAGAATCGGGGATGGATACAGAGTTAGTCTAAATGTCGCAGAGTACCGCCGCTAGCTCGGTGAAGTTTTGGACAATTAAATCCGGCTGATACGATGACTGACCAAATGGGCGCCGACGCCGGTCGATGAACGCGGCGCGCATTCCAAAAGCTTTCGCACCGATACAATCAAAGGCGTGGTTTGCCACGAAGAGTATTGACGACCGCTCAACCGTCGGATAGGCGGTTCGGATGATCTCCTCAGCCTTGGAATAAGTCCGCTTGTCAGGCTTAAACGCTCCGGCTTCCTGAACCGAAATAGTGAGATCGAAGTCATAACCAATATGCGCTTTGGCAGCTTCCAGCATATCGCGATCGCCATTCGAAAGGACCGCCAGCCTGTAGTGTGTATGAAGACGGGTGAGAGCTTGGATTACGTCCGGAAACGGCTTTAACTCCTCAATAAGGTTCACCAACCATTCTATGTCGCTTCGGCTATGTTCGATACCCGCCCGATCCATGACCTGTCCCACCGCACGGTGTCCGATCTGTCGGTATGGAGTGTGGCCCCTATCGATCAGTGAATCGATCATCGAGTCTTCAAAGTGGGTGCGCCGCCACCAGGTCACGAATTGGTGAGGATTACCTTTCCAACCTTTTTCAGCCAGGAACGGTGTTACCGCTTCCGTGAGGCCAGCCTGGATGTCGACTACGGTACCATATTGATCAAACGCAAGGACCTTGACCTCGCGCGTTAGAATATCGAGCGTAAGCGCCATCGTTGTCCACCTCCCCAACCAATCCGTTTTTTGGGTCTTCGCGCGACAGGCCAGGCCACGAAAGGGGTGTCACGACAATCATGTCCGTGAATTAGTCGCTCACAACAGTCCGCCAGCTTACCCCCAACCTGACATGGGGTATAATCCTACAGTGTGATGATGTCGACGCTGTCCAGTGTTAAAGTGGTGATGCCATGGCCATTTCGATCAAGCGGCTTCATAAACATTTCGTCGGCGAAGTGAGTGGTCTTGACCTGCGTAAGCCTTTGACTGGTCGTCAAGCAAACGAATTGCATGGGGCCATGGACCGCTTGGGTGTTCTTGTGTTCCACGATCAGGACTTGACCGACGAGCAACAGGTCGAATTTTCTGCCCATTTCGGTGAACTAGAGTGCGCTGTCGGCTCCAATGTTCTTAAGCCGGGGCAACGCCGGTTGCGCCTAGAGATGGCAGACGTCAGCAACATGGACCAGAACGGCGAATTGCTGGCCCGCAATGACAGGCGGAGGATGTTCAACCTTGGGAACCGTCTCTGGCATTCCGACAGCTCTTTTCGCACAATCCCGTCCAAATTCTCGATCCTTTCCTGCCGCTCGACTGTTTCAAAGGGTGGCAACACCGAATTTGCCTTTATGCCAGCAGCCTACGAGGGATTGGACGAGGGAACCAAGTCCACGGTTAAACACCTAGTGGCTGAACATTCCTTAATTTATTCGCGCGCCAAGCTCGGTTTCGATGAGTTTACAGAGGAAGAGCGAAACACATTCGCTCCCGTGCGCCATCCCTTGGTACGGCAAAACCCGGTGACGGGGCGTAAGTCCATTTACTTGTCTTCACACATCGGGCGGATCCTAAATTGGCCAATTCCCGAGGCCTACGACTTCATCCGTGAATTAATCGAGCACGGGACCAAGCCGGATTTTGTGTTTTCCCACAAATGGAGAGTTGGCGACCTGGTGATGTGGGATAACCGTCAGAACATGCACCGGGTGCGACCATTTATGGATCTCGGAGAGATGCGTGACATGCGGCGCACGACCGTGGCCGGCGACGGGCCGACCATGGATCAGGGATCAGACAAAGCGGTTTGAATTAGTCGGGACGGGTGGCCGGCGGCAGAATGGAAAAGTTCCTCGAATTCATCGCGAGTCCCCGCGACTTCGTCTTAATCTGAAAAATCAGAAAAGGGACGACCCCAATCACCTTCCAATCCGTGTTCAAAACCACCAATGGTTCCTACTTCAGCCCAAGTTTTCCTCTCCTGGCGTAACCGCGGCGAGAATGGCAGAATATCGATCAGTCAAATACCATTCGCACAAGAGAATCAATCCATGCCAACGAAGGTAAAACTAATCCTGACATTATCGGTCATCGTCATCGGGGCGGGCTGCACCTGGCTTGAGGCAATTTACGCCGACCCGTTTGTAGCCAAGGTTATCGCAGGTCTCGTCGCGTTCCTAGTTGTCGCACTTTGGATTTTTCCAGAAGCCGGAGTCAAAGACGGTGAGCAACAATCCGACTAAAGAGGGACGGGTTAGTTTAAGGCTCCCCCCATATCACGCACGAAGGGATAGATCCGAGTGAAGTCGGAACCCGGCTCGGTTTCTTCTAGCCGCGCAAAGCTTTCCGCAACTGTCGATGCAATACGGTCCGCGGTGCCAGTCCGGGCCACGTTTTCCGCATAGAGCCGCACATCCTTAGCCATCATCGCTGCGGCGAACCCCCCATCAAAAGCTTCATTAGCGATGCGATTGGGAAATTTATCCATCGTAGCTGTGTTCCGGCCACTGGACACATTCACCACGTCAAGCATTGCACGCATGTCCAGTCCATTCGCGGTGCCAAAGGCCATTGCTTCGCTGGTAGCCACCATTGCAGTCGCCGAGAGGAAATTGTTCAATAGTTTCACGGTCTGACCTTGGCCCGGCCGGGGGCCGACATGAAAAACGTTCCGGCCTATGCATTTTAGCAACTCCTGTAGACGCCGATACGTTTCTTCTAAGCACCCCACCATAACAGCCAAAGAGCCCGCTTCCGCGCCCGCGATACCTCCGGACACTGGTGCGTCAACGTATTCGATTCCGTGGGAGGCCATTTTTTCCGCCGCTTCCCTGGCATGCGGGATCCCGATTGTTGATGTATCGATCACAGTCTTCACTGCCGAGCCGGAAGCGGTAATGAACTCGTCCGCTATAGCAAGTGTATCGGGACCAGCAGGCACAGAGAGAACGACCGTTTCCGCGGCACGCGCGACCGCCGCATTGGTCGTCACGGTAGTTGATCCCACTGGCGCGTTAGCGATATTGACTTTGTCCGCAACTACGAGTTGGTAACCTGCCTTGGCCACATTGGCCGCCATACGGCTCCCCATGCTTCCGACGCCAATCCAACCGATCATATTGCCCATAGTTCCCCCCGAATTGCGAGCCAAACAGTCTGGCGAGGTGCGACGCCACCGGCAAGGGATGATCCAGTTTTAACTAGGCTTTTAATCCGGCTATCGAAGATATGTTTGTTTAGTTGGGTAAATAAAGGAAAGGTAGGCTCTATAACTATGGTTATGCCGAAAGGATGGTCCATTGGGGACTTCGGTTATCGATTGCAACGCATATCCAAGATCGTAACTATTCTCATGAGATAGCAGGTTGAAATGTTGGCCTCCTAGAAAGTTACCTCATTTGGAAGTCCTGGGAATTGGCGGGGAACCTGCCGAAAGAAAAATGGCCTATTCGAATGGGGCGATGCTTGCAGTTGAACATGGGGTCGTCATTGCCATCTTAAACAAATCATATGGCTCCAAAACACTGCACCTCTGTCGTTTAGGTTGAGCCAAAACAAATAACAATTGCATTTGATCTGAAAATCTTAGGTCAAAAGCGCGTGTCAACTGACAGTAATAGGCGGTATTACTTTTTTGATATTTTGCTAAATTGATCAAAAGCATCTAAGGCCTCTGCGGCATAGACAGCGGACGGCCCTCCGCCCATGTAAACCGCCATGCTAAGCATTTCCAGGATTTCGTCGCGGCTAGCTCCATTACTTTCAGCCGCTTTTGCATGTGCTGCGATACATCCATCGCATCTTACCGCGACAGCTATGGCTGTTGCGATTAACTCCTTTGTTTTAAGATCCAAAGAGCCGGTCGTTTTCGCGGCTTTCCCCATGATTGAGAATCCTCTCATTGTCTGGGGGATGCCTTTAGTTAATCGCCCAACAGAGTCGCTTAGTTCAGTTGCTACTTTGACGTAATTTTTCTTCATAATTTTGGTCCTGTCGTTGCCTTAAGAAATGAGTGTCGCACCGGGGAAGTCTTTTAAGCAATCCCAACAAGCTTGACTTATATTAAATTGGGGCCACCTTTAACTGACATGGTCAGATCAGTCGTAAGAATGAAAATTTCGCACGTAACCTTGTTTCCACCCGTTTCAAGTCCTTGCGCTTTATTAGCCAGACGTAAACGCACATACGGCGGCCAGCCCAGTTTTACCAAATATCTGACAAACAATACGGTTTCAGAATAATCCCAACGCCAATTCTCAACCTAAACTCTTTGCCTGGAATGTGTAATAAGTCCTACCGACGGGATGTCGGGATCCTCGACTTGGCGTTCCACGTCCGCTTTTCACCACCCATCGCCCCCGTCATTGTGTAATTAGTAGAAGTCTAATTCCGTTTCGGGATCTTGCTGTGACATGACTTGATCAGCAAGATATACGCCTTCAAGATCGGTGAGGGCATATCGGTTGGACATCAGAGCATGACGCTACGATCCAAAATTCTTTTGGTTTTTTTTATGTCGTTTGTTGCTCTTGGCGCGGTTCAGTTCATACAAAAGATGAAAAGCCTCTCTACGATTTTGGAAAACACCACGTTAGAGGTAAATAAATCAAACGATGTTGTGTGGAATAAAATATTAAACGCGACTTTCACAAATTTTGAGTTTTACGCATATAGTGCGGAAGGTGGATCTAAATCCATTTGGGCGTTAAGGGGTAAACGAAGCCCAATTGCCGCCATCGAGTCAGGCAACAAAAAGCGAATAACGCGCATTTTAAAGACATTTTTCAAGAACCTCGCACAGAAAGGCATCCTTGACGCCATCATTATATACGATTCGAATGGAAGGCTTATTCAAACACTACATAAAGATACACAATTTAATTTCCAAAATATTGAACACGGGGATCTACAAGGTAAGGTTAACCAAGGGTTTTTGCTGTTAAATAATAACTTATATGCTTATCTTTCTTTTCCTATATACAGTAATGCGAGAATTATAGGTACTGTTATTTATTGCAAAAATTTTAATTCGTTATCTGGACAAATGCGCGTCGATACAAATACAGAAATTTTACCAAAAAAAGTCGATAAAGATAAAAATCGTAATGTCTTTTCGAATGAACCGATGTTGGATAACGTTGGTAACGTAGTTCGGTATTGGGATATCAACCGAGTCTTTTCAGATGAATTTGCGATATTTTCCAAATTTTACACTATCGGTGATATTGAATTTGAGTTCGTTCTTCGGAAAGATATCAGTGAAAATTTAGGTGCTTTCAAAAAAGCTCTAATAAACGATTTTTTAACAATAGGCGCGTTTTTATTATTTATCGCTATTATTGTTGTGATGCTCTTGTCTCGTGGCTTTCGGCCTCTTTCGAAGGCTATTGAATCTCTCGATAAATTAGCACTCGGAGACACGTCAATCTCATTTACTGAGCATACCCAAGACGAGGTGGGGCAAATTACCCGCTCAGTTGAGAAGCTTCGAGAAACGGTCATCGAGTATTCGGATGCTAAGAAGACCGCCCGAGACAAAAGTGACGAACATGCCGCCAAAATTAAGGAAACATCTCTTTCCATGGCGCAATTATTACCTCCTAATATTCAAAACAAATTAAATGATGATGTGAACGATTTCGAAATAAAGAGCGCGGACCATTATTTAACCGACAATATATTCGATTTAGGATCCGACAATACACTGGAGTTAATTGAAAGAATTTTTTCCAGTTTATCTGGAGAGATCATCGACCAGTTCGAAAATGAGAAGACATTGACGCGATCCTATCAGCGGTTCGTCCCTAGAGAGATACTCTCGAGCCTAAACAAAAGTAACATCATAGACGTTTCTGTGGGAAATCAAACTAGAAGAGAAGTCAGTGTATTGTTTTGGGATATCAGATCCTTCACTACCATCGCGGAAACCTTGCCGCCGGACAAAGTATTTGGCTTGTTAAATATGCTGTTGCAGAAAATGATTCCGATAATTGGCAGCTACGGTGGGTATGTAGACAAATTTATAGGCGACGCAGTGATGGCCCTTTTTGTGGAGGGTGCCGACAGGTCTATTGTTTGCGCTATTAACATCCTATCGGAGTTGGAGGCCATTAACCCGACCATTTATCAACAATTTGGTGTGAACCTTAAAATTGGAATTGGGGTCAATTCGGGGACAGTTGTGTTGGGAACCATCGGAACAGACGAGAGGATGGAGGGCACCGTAATCGGTGATACCGTTAATTTGGCAGCGAGACTAGAGACATTGACAAAAACCTATACAGCCCCACTTCTCATAAGTGGAGACACTCTATCTAAGGCCTCCGATAATTTGAGCACCGGCGTCCGTGATCATTGCCGGTTGATTGATAAAACAACTGTTAGGGGGAAAATGGAGAAGATTGAGATTTATGAAGTGTTTGACTGGGAGCAACCGCAAGACAAGGCTCAAAAACTTTTATACAAAGATGAGTTTACACAGGCCATAAGGAAATTGAATTTACCGGATCAGCGCGGGCAGAGCGCAGCGATTCTTCGCGCACTGTCCATTAAATACCCGAAAGATAATGTTTTAAAGAGTATTGTCGAGAATCAATTATAGAAACCATTACAGGGGTAGAGGAAGCGCAATTTGTTTAATATAAAAATTATATTCTAGTGTTTTTGTACTTTACCAAGGGCTTGGGCAAATATACCCTGAGTGATTGGAAGCGTTCGTATACGAGCACCCGATGCGTTGTAAATCGCATTGCAGATTGCCGGGCCAACCACAGATGTGGCAGGTTCACCAGCTCCAGTCGGGTAGTCGCCATTTTCAACGATAGTTAAGTTTATCTCCGGAATACCGACAATGTTTTGCCATTTGTAGGTGTCGAAGTTAGTTTCAACAAAGGAACCTTGTTTTAAATTCAGTTGTTCAAAGAGACTATTTGATAGTCCCCAAAGGACGCTCCCTTCAATTTGAGCGTCTGCGCCGTCAGGATTGATTACTAGACCTAAATCGATAACCACATCTAGTTTTTGGACGTAGAAAACGTAACTTTCAGGAACCACCTCCACAGTTGCAACGCACGCGCAAAATGACGGGTTCGTCCTCTCTTCGGCGCCGGCGACCGCTACTCCCTGAGCTACATTTTTCTTAACAGGTCCGCCGTTATAATTTGCTAACCCAGTGGCCGTTCGAAGAACATTAGCGAGACGTTTACCGCCATTTATAGAGCTGCTAGTTTGATAGGGACTGGTATTCCAGAAAGGTTTGATACCTTTGGGGAATAAATCAGCCTCGTTGCCCCCGGAATTAACACCCTTTCCTTTTAATAATGAAAGACGCAAGTCCACTGGGTCGGTATCTAACTCTTCAGCCAATTCATCCATAAAGCATTCAATTGCAAAAACAGTATAATTGTTGGCAACACTTCGCACAGCACGATTAGAAACGACTTTTTCAATATCAAGATTTCGAAATGCGCGGACTGAGGTGTTTGGAACATCGTACCAGTGATCGGATCCCGAAACAGAAAACAACTGGACTTGGTCCTTAGATGATTGGTCAGCCTTCCCATCCTTTATTGGGTAGACAAGACCCGCCGCGCCAAACACAATCCAACCACAGGCCAAGTCATGACGGAGCCCAGTTATAGCCTTATCGTCATTCATATAAGCCGTTAATCTTTGGACGGAAGGGGACCGTGGGTGTCCCAGTCCCATATCGTCTTCTCGTGTGAAGATAATCTTTATTGGTTCTTTGGTCGTCAGCGCCGCTATTGATGCGAAGATCACAGGTTCTATTTCGACTCGCGCCCCAAAACCTCCACCGATAAGGTGGGGATAAAATACGATTTTTTCTTTATCAATCCCCGTATAAAGGGAAATTAGCTCCGGTAAGAGTGGTGCGGCCTGGTGTCCGGCATAAATATGAAGTTTATCGTCTGCAAAGTGCGCTAAAGCGCTTGCTGGCTCCAGTGGCGCGTGCGTCACCATATTTGTTACGTATTCTCTTTCAACTGAGGAGGTTGATGCTTTTGTCGCTAACGCAATATCTCCTGTTTTAAAATATTCTGCATAATCCGCTTGTTTTTCAATCAGTGCGCGTGACGACGAAAGTAGATCTTGCGTCGAAAAATTGACATGGTCTGACAATTCCCAGTCAACCTCCACCAATCGGGACGCTCTCAGAGCCGCGGGGTAGTTCTCAGCAATTACCAACGGAATATCAGTGACAAAACCGCCCACTTTTGCCGCGTCCGGGAAATTAAGAGGCAACGTTGCTATATAGCCGGCAATGGACTTTGCCTTGGTGTCCTCAATTGTTTTGATTTTGGCTCCATGCCGTGTCGGTGGCACAATTACCTTCGCGTATTTCATATTGGGTACAAAGGCATCGATACCGAAACGTCCGGCGCCATTGACCTTTTCAGATATGTCGACGGCGGTTACCGGCTTCCCGATTATCTTATAATTGGCTTTTTGGATTAGGGGAGCATTACGAAGATCTTCATCAGAAATTTCATAATCAATTGTCGTTTCGGATAATATTTCAGAGTAAGTGATTCTTTGATCCATAATTGTATCAACAATCAAACCGTCTTTCGCTATACAATCTTCGAAACTCGCATCTATGAGTTCTGCACCGGCCTCCAGTAAGATTCGCCTAGCCACCGCGGATTCCCTAGATAGTCGATCGAACATTTCATGGATACTGTAACTACCTCCAGTTATTTGGCCCCCATATTTTAAAAATGTATTATGATCTATTTCAGGATAGTCGATCTCTACATCAATCCAGTTTAAACATAGTTGCTCCGCTACGATCTGCGCGAATGCTGTTCCCACATGTTGGCCCATTTCTGCTTTGAAAATATGTACCGTGGTTCGTCCATTGGATTCCATTGTAAACCAAATGGATGGGTAGAAATTAGGCGGGAGCACAATGGGGCTTTGAGGGTTTAACAAATCTATTATTTGTTTTCCGGCCCCCAAAGCGGTGCTCGATAAAATAGTTGCTCCTGCACCTGCCGTAACACCTAGAAAGTATCGACGTGACTTGCCATTTCTAATCATTGGACACCTCACCACGGCTGATACTAGCGGCGTATTTTACAGCGTCTTTTATCCTCACATATGTCATACATCGACACAGATTACCGCGCATTCCGATCTCTATATCCTCATCCGATGGATTTGGATTTTCTTTAATAAGCGATGCCGCCTGCATAATTTGGCCAGAGTGACAATAACCGCACTGGGGCACTTGCATTTTAATCCATGCCTTTTGGACTGGGTGGTTGGTCGACACGTCAAGACCTTCAATGGTGGTGACGATCGCATCTTCCACATCTGCCAGGCGAATGCGGCACGAACGCATTGCTTCGCCGTTTATGTGAACGGTACAGCATCCGCAATACCCGCCACCACATCCGAACTTTGTACCTGTAAGCTGAAGGCTTTCACGCAACACCCAGAGTAATGGGGTATCTGGCGCATCATCTACAAAATAAGCACGCCCATTAACGGTGAGTTTTGCCATTTGGAACCTCCAATCCTGATCTAATTTGATGTTGGTCGGAATTTTTCCTCTATAAACAAATAAACTGAAGTGGCCATTAGATCCATTATATGTTTTCTCTTATACTTCACTTTCCTCCTCTTGAGGAGTCTCGTTATTCTTTTTGTATTCTTTTTTAAATACTTGGAGTGAATACCTATCATCCTTTGATCAAAGTATATGTTATTTTGTTTGGTTTTCTGAGCAACAATTGGAGGGATTTTCCTGTTCCAATCTTTAGCTCCAAGGCGAATTAAGGATGTAGCAATCGCTTTTTGCGTCAATTGGTTGGGATTTTCCGAAGCATACGCATCAATAATTTTAAATGATGACCACGTTTCTCGATTTCGTAGATCGGTTCGCATTTCTTCGACGGCTTTTGACGTGGGAGATCGCACGCCGGCACCATTCCCGCCGTGACAACTCCAGCAACCGTCGCCAGGCTGATTATATAAGATTTCACCAATCTCGAGTGCTAACTTTTGGTCCTCTAGCATTCGATATGAAAAATGACCGCTATCCGATGCAAATGCAACGGAGCTGAAAATACATAAAAAAGCAGTCAAAATTTTAATCATTGTCGTTCCTAATTTCCAATCTTTTGGCCTACGAATTTGTGCCCTTATTCCCCTTTCCTGATTCACCGCACTCGAACACACTTCCTTTAAGGCAGCATCATAGTACATACTTGAGTCAGAAACAGGTGCCGGCCACTCTAATGGATTCTCTCCGGGCAAAATCTTTGAATTTGATCGTTTAGACTCACCTCCGCAGGTGGTCACTTGGAAAAAGCTGGGCGCAGGTACGCGGCTGATTGGCTTGTTCAGGACATCGTCGATAGCAGGCCGTAACGCCCGCCACGTTAGCGGGGTTACAGTCCTAACAGGGTTCCATTTATCCGCAACATTTTACCACGCCATCTATTTCCGTCCGGAGGCTCACTAAATGGGTCTGAAAGAACTTCTCACGTTTATCGCACGAGGGCTCTAACGTCCCTGCTTTATTCCAAATTGGACGCACTTTATAAACGGCAGGTAAAAACTGTCTATCCATCAGGTAATTATAAGACGACCCCCAACCGAAAGCGATGTTTCCACCCAAGGCCTTTGTCGCCGTTCAAAGACAGCACCGACCCCCAAGCTATAACTTCAAAGATGGATTTAGGTTTGAGGTCGAATGGGGGCTTCGACACACAATGTCCGTTCAAAATAGCCGTTATTATTATTGGCCCAACAAGGAACAAATGTTACGCCGCCCCAAATAATGCATAGGAGCTACATCGGCCTCGCAAGCGAAGGCATGTCCGCCTAAAGACAAGTACCGGGTTATGGTCGGGCCCACCTCATGGGAAATCTTGGCGGCGATCCGAGAGCTGTTTGGCATCGATATTGGAGGGTTCCGCCACAGCATATCTGTACTTTGTCTGGTTTAGACAGAGAGGGTGGGTAATTTGGGTATTAAATAAAATTCCTTATACCTATCAAAAACCAAGTGTGGGTGAGGACGTGAAGATCCAGGATGTTTTTTTAGGGGTGCTTCTTCTGCGGATGGCCTCTTCTGCAAAAAGACCGTCCTGAATCAGATGTTCAAAGGCAAACCATTCACGAGCAAGGTGGTAGATAGGGCCCAAGGCATGATGCGAGAATGAAAGCGAGGAGGGCCGTGGGTTTTCTTAAACGAAGACGGCACAAAGAATAAGGAACGGTCGGGCACCAACAGCAACTTACACCTAACGGAGGGTAGTGGATGTCCGAAGGCGAGCAACTGAGCCAAGCCACCCACACACTCGCTCCAACGATCTATACTTCAGTCTGGAAGGAGCATTAAATGGATGTGGCCAAGCAATCCGCGATCGTGACCGGTGGAGCGTCGGGATTAGGTAGGGCAACCGTTCGCGCACTATCGGAGGCCGGAGCCAATGTCGCTATTCTCGATCTAGCCCCCGACGCGGTTGACGTAGTCGCCCGGGAGACCGGCGAACTGGGTATCGTCTGTGACGTATCCGATGAAGTCGCTGTGACCAACGCACTGGACCACGCGCAGGAGCGCCATCGCGTCGCGCGTATCGTGGTGAATTGCGCCGGTGTGCCGGGCGATATGCGCTTTGTTGGAAGAACTGGTCCAGCCGATATGACGTGCTATCGCAAGGTAATCGAAGTCAATTTGCTGGGAACTGTTAGCGTGATGAGCAAAGCCGTTGCACGAATGATCGACCTAGAGCCGATTGGCGATGACGGTGAACGAGGCGTGGTTATCAACACTTCGTCGATCACCGCATTCGATGGACAGATCGGTCAGGCCGCCTATGCTGTTTCCAAGGGGGCCCTCGCGGCGGTTACTCTGCCAGCCGCGAGGGAATTCGCCGGTTGGGGAGTGCGGGTCATCGCTATAGCCCCTGGATTGTTCGACACACCGATGTCGACTATCGTGCCAGACCGGGTGCTGGCGTCGTTCCGAGAAAAACCCTTGTTTCCAAAGTGTTTTGGAAAACCAGAGGAATACGCCGAGCTTGTTCTCGGCATTTGCCGAAACGCGATGTTCAATGGCGAGACAATTCGTCTTGATGCCGGCGTTCGCCTCGAACCGAGATAGAACGTGGGGTCATCCGAGTCGTCTAAAAGGAACGGACGCTGATCCACCTATGTCCAAACCAAAAAGCAAATCAGGGTGTTGGGAATTTTGTAACATGCCAGCCTGGGCGTCCGCTCAGGTTCGCTTTTCTCCACCGAAAGTCTGATCAGATTACTTAGCCCCTTGCTGAACGAAGTATTACTCGAGGGACGTCGGTTCTGGTGTTGTTGAAAAATAGATCCGAGTTCATGATCATTATACTAGCAGTCCTGAAACTCGGCGCTATTTTCATCACTATCAATACAGAACTGAAAGGCGCCTTTCTTCAGCACCAATCGCTCAATTCGGAACCAAAGTTGAATATGTGCGAGGCGCACTTATGTGACGCCTTCCAAAACATCACCGCGTCGGCTGGCTCCCAAGAACTTACGGCCGAGGTTGCTGGTCATACACCTATAGAACCTCCAGCCGTTCCGACTAATTCGCTGATAATCTCGTAGGCGGAATTGTTATCATGGCCACCACGTCAGGCTGATGCTCTGATAAAGCCGAAGCAGAGCGATATCGCATACCATTATCTAGGATAGTGTTATTGGATACCTTGATCAGTCGGCCTGCGGCTGGGCCGCAAATTCCGGTCTAAATTAACTATTCCCACTCAATAATGGGTTACCCACGGACTGTTCAGTGCTTCCTCGATGCGGCGGTGACGAGCCCTGATGACATCCGCAGG
>PBMU01000078.1 GCA_002722775.1 Rhodospirillaceae bacterium | reverse complement strand
TTGGGCAAGCTGCGCGGAGAGCAATTGTATTTCCAGCCCCTGTCTGTCAGCTAACCCAATCAAAGTGTCGACTACTCGCTCCAAGTCGGGAGGCTTTCCTATATTTTGTTCTTCGGTTGCCGCTCGTCCCTCGGAGTTGACGGCAACTCTGGTCTCTTTCATTGGATCAAGATAGCGTGTGTTCAATCCATCTACGATCGGTTGAAATCTCGTCTCGAGCAATTGAATAATTGCTGGTGTCGCCTCGGGCCTGGGCGCGGATGCGCTTTGTGGGGCCAAAAGCACGTCCGAAAACAGTCTTGAGTATCTTCTGCCATGTTTGGCATTGGTGCGCAGGAGGAAATCCATTTCTTGCGTGTTCAAGCTCCGATTGACCACTTGAAAAGAACCTGGCTCGGTTAGAATTCGGTTCTCAAAGAACAGTTTGGAGGCGGCTGCTTCCAAGCTGGAGGGTAGGTTGGAATAGTTCATGATGCGCAGATTGGCGAAAGCCAAGCTCCATCGATCGATGGGCGCAAGCTGGGTGTCGACGAAAGTTGTCTCGACATAGTGGTCAAAAGTGTCAGCATAGCCGTGACGTTTGACCGCCTGGGCATAAAACGACCGGGCAAGCGGATAGATGTCGCGCACGAAGGCGACGACGATGGTATCCACGCGTTGGTCGAGGAGAAATTCGGAGAGCAGACGAAGTCGGTCGGGCTCAGCTTCAACCAAGAGTTCTGAAGAAATTAGCGCCTCTTCCCTGCCGGCGAAATAAGTCTTTATCAGGGTGTCCAGCAGGGGGCCAGGATCGGGGGTGCGCTTGGCGCGCAGTAAATTTCGCAGTATGGACCCGTTGCCCGACGTGATCGCGCCGAGCTTGGCGTTGGGAGCGAGATCAGCATAGGTAATACCATGTTTGGCTAGCTGGCCTACGTTTGCTGAAAGCCAGGTCTGTATCGCTGAGGATCCAGTCTTCGGGAGTCCTATGTGAATAGTAAGTTTTCGGGTTGTCACGGGGCGCGCCGGCGGAGAATGCGTATCGGGTCCGAGCAGCAGAGGCTTCTGTGGAATGCAAGTCAACCATGAAATTAGGCGGGGCAGTAACGTTATTGCTAAATCGGTAGTTTCGGCAAGTCAGCCTGTTAAGATAATAATAGTAATTATTGCGAATGCTGCAGGCACGGTGCCGACGCTGGGTTGACATTTTGAGCCATCAACAATGGTTTTCTAAACATGTTGTTTCTCACTCTATTGTATTAGTCATCTCAGGTTCTGCCATTTAATGAAATAATGCTGATAATAGATTGATTGAAATAGTGAAAATTGATTGCACTGCCACATGGCCTTTGTAAAATTGCGATAATGTAAATAACTCCTTCTGGGGAGATTCGCTTGTGAAAAAAGTTGGATCAATTGATATATGGTCTCACTACTACGAACGGAAAAACCTGCCGACTTGGCCTAGTGAAACACTGGTCCGATCGTTGAAAGGTAGTTACATTGATGGCATTGATAAGAAATACAAAGGAAAGAGAGTTTTAGATATCGGTTTTGGTGACGGCGGCAATTTATTTTTTTTGGATACGCTCGAAATGAAATTGTATGGAGTCGAGCTCAGCCAAAAGATTTGCGAAGTCACAAAGGAAAGACTCACAGCGTCTGGGATCGAGGCCGACCTTAGAGTTGGCTCAAACGCCTGCATTCCATTTCCAGATGGATATTTCGACCTTCTAGTCTCATGGAATGTAGTCCATTATGGCCCTGATTTGGATACAATCGACAGACACATCGCTGAATACGCTCGGGTTATCAAGGCCGGTGGACGAGTTGTCGTGGCGTCCGTCGGTCCCGATGACGACCTCGCCAAAACCGCTGAACTGTTGGGAGAGCGCCAGCACAAAATCAATCTCAAAGGCGACCATAGACTTGGTGAAATTTATTATTATTTTGGAACCCAAAAATTTATGAGATCTTGTTTCAAAAAATACTTCACCCAAATAAAAACAGGTCGAGAAAAAGTGAATCTATTTGATTGCGACATCGACTCTTTATTGTTAACCGCCGTAAAATAGACAATTGATATTACAGAATGGAGTTTGGGTGGCAATCCGACACTGGAGCGATTTTTTATGGATGAACCCTACGATCGGCAGGCTGACGAAAAAGATAAAACTCAGACAGAGTTAAATTATTATGAGGAATTAAATAGATATATTGCTAAATCTCCAGGGACATGGGTAGAAAAATTTAATAACTTTCCAAAATATATATCAAGACAATATCTTACATATTTCTTGGTTAGATACGAGTTATTTCGTCTTATTACCAATGTACATGGCAGTATCGTGGAGTGCGGCGTTTTTATGGGCGGAAATTTGCTCGGTTATGCGCAAATGAGCGCAATTTTGGAGCCATTTAATCATCAACGGAGAATTGTAGGTTTTGATACTTTTGATGGATTTCCCTCACTGGACGTGAAAGATGGCGGTTCTGGGACGGTGAATAAACAAGTTGGTGGACTAGCTGCAGACAGCATGGATGACATCGCCGAGGCGGCGCGTCTTTTTGATGCAAACAGACCGATTGGCCACATTCCTAAAGTCGAACTCGTAAGGGGCGATGCGTGTAAGTCGATCCCTGAATATGTGTCGGACAACCCACATTTGATAGTGAGTCTTTTGTATTTAGACATGGATGTTTACGAGCCCACGAAAATAGCTCTGGAGCAATTTGTTCCCAGGATGCCTAAAGGTGCAATCATCGCATTTGATGAAATAAATGCTAAGGACTGGCCTGGCGAAACAACCGCTCTATTTGAAACGGTCGGAATTTCGAATCTTCGCCTTGAAAGATTTTCGTTCGACAGTCATGCAGCCTACGCGATCATTGATTGAACGTCGAATCAGTGAGTGTCGGTTTTGGGAGGTGCCAATTCTAGCGATGAAAAAGATAACGAGCGATTAGTTTGAAACTGAATACAGATAAGGATTTCGCCCTTGAGGCTTTCCTCAGTAGTGGTTTTACGAGCCTCAAAGGTTCGTTCCTTAAATCTTTTTCCGCGCGCGATGCTAGTGCAGGTGACTGGGGAGGCGGATCCGTCAGAATTTCTTGGAAGAAATTCATCCGCTGTTTGGAGCCTGTTTCTGAGACAGAAGGGCGGATCGCAGTAATTGGAGGTCCAGCTTTCAGATGATTGTGAGGATAACAGACCACGCATTAGCGAACACTTGGCAGCGTTCCTTGATGTTAGTTTAAAGAACCGAATTTTTCAAAATGGGCTGTGCGATTGACTTTGCTCCCTTTGCGGCTATTCGCTCGGCTCACATTTTTCTGAAGTCTTCATAATCAAATGGTCACATTGATTGAATCCGAAGTGCCAATTTCCCAATTGGAACACTTCCCGGAGAGTGGACCAATACGATCTAACCATTTATCCACTTTTTAACATCAGGATTTTGGCACTCGCGACGGCGGCCGCCACGGCTTGTTCCATGAGCTCCTCTTGTCCTGCGCTACTGATGGGGTGGTCGATGACCACGAATTCGTAGCCATCTGCTCCCAACACCCGGGACATGAGCTCGGCCGCAGTCACAAAATTCGAGGTCATTATTCCAATTGCTGGTATCCCAAGACCTTCAGCAACAATTGCGTCCTGCAAACTGCACGACGAACAACTACCTCAATCTCCGATTCCAGCTATGAATGCGTCCCAGTGTTTTGCTTCCTCCATGAGGTATGTATCTGCCGGTGCGCTGTAGTTGGATTTCGACCGGCGGACGACTTTGGCTACGTCAAACTCTTTAACGAAATTGGCTTCTAATGCGTCGAAAAAGGGTTCTGTGCCGATCTTGCCGTTTGACACGATCCCAATCGTGACCCCATGGAGCCTCTCTAGGCGACGGGCCAAGGTAAAGTTACGTATGTCTGTCTCGTGGGTCGGATCCAAAATTTCTAGACTCATGGCATCTTCCAACTGCTGTTGCTCTGGCACTTTGGTATCTTTAAGACTGTTATGCGATACGTAGTCATTGTCCACCGGTTCGATTCCCGCAACCACCTAGTCCACTAAAACTATATTGGACCGCAATCGAGACATGCTCCTATAGCTACCGTCACGGCCGCACTTTTTTGCCCGAGCCACGGCGGTATGACCGCGCCGAATCCGCCGGCAGGGCCGCCGGCCGCAATTATCAAAAGACTATCCTCGTTCGACAAAGCCGTATACTCGCGGTCACCCCTATCGAGAACCACTGCCCCCTTGCCGCAGTTGGCCCATTCACTTCGATGGATGCGCGCTTTCGTGTGCACATAACGCTTTATGTCCGCCTTGGACCAACCGGACGCTTTGAAATGACTTCGTAGTTGGGGCGGTATCACAATCGCGTAGTTTCCTGCCCAGATGGAATAGTGCTTCATGTTGGCCTGCATCTCGGAGATGAATGTGTCGAGTATCTCCGACGGTTCGGTGGTCCACTCGTTCATAATCTGTCGCGGGGAGCCGGCAGCCATTACTGTGACCGCGGAGACGTCTTTCGGAATGCCACGATCTTCTGATAGCGATAGCCAGAAAGAGTTCTCCTCGTCCTCAGCAATGCAATAGCTAAACTTCCCCGGATGTCCAAGCGTCGATCGATCAAGATCACCGGGGCGCGCGTCGAGCAGGTTGCAAAGTATCAACCGGATAGAACGCCCAATAACGGAGGTGGATCTGTCGCTTGACGCCAACGCATTGAAAGTGCCGTCCATTCCCAGTTCTGTGCGAATAGGACCATTGATCACCACGAGCACAGCGCAGCCGCCCGTACTTGCAGTTGCGCCATGAAGTAAGAACTTTTCCTGCAGCATCGCCGTGGCCGCCGCGACCACTACCGGAAAATGCATTGGCAAACAACCGGCCATGACCGCATTCACTGCCAACTTCTCCGCCGTTATAACTCTCCCCCTGACCGGTTCGATCCCAACGAGATGACTGGCTGGCATCATTGCCCAATCAAGGCAAGCTTGCACGGCGTCGGGTGTTGGCGGGACGACCGGTAACCCGTCCGTCCAGTTGCGGCTATGATAGAATTCCTGCGCTGCTTGAAGATCGTTAACCTCGTATCTTTTCGAGCGGAGCCCCATGTTGGCCAACCCTAAATAATAAGTTCACTAGGTGCTTACTTTGATCTAATTCGTGAAATTCTCAATTACGGTCTCGCCGAATTCCGACAGCATAGCGTCTAGATCTTCCCCGAATGCAGCAACTGGTACGGCGATGCGATCCACCCCAATTGCCGCTCGCTGCGCGATAGCCGCAAGGGGATCCTTTCCCGATCCCGGCAGCGCGTCTGGGCACCCGGACGTGACCTGAATTGCGGCAGCGTCGCGCTCCGCGTCTGCAGCCATGTCGCGCATCTGGGCAATAACAGATGCGAGGTTGACATCTGCGGCTCCAGTGGCAGGAAAAAACCCGTCGCCGAGGGTTGCGGCACGGCGAATCGCCGGTTTAGTGTGGCCACCAACGATGATCGGTACCCGCCCTTGTAAGGGTTTTGGATTGCAGCTCACCCTGTCGAATTCGACAAACTCTCCGGTGAAGCTAACATCGTCTGCCTCCCATAAAACACGCATTGCACGAACGTACTCGTCCACTCTTGCGCCTCGGCGCATAAAGGGTATACCGATGGCGTTGAACTCCTCTTTCAACCATCCAACACCTATACCGAGTTCCATGCGCCCCCCAGTGAGGACATCGATGGTCGCCAGGTGTTTGGCCAACACCAACGGGTTACGCTGGGGAAGAACAAGGACGCCTGTCAGAAGGCGTAACTTGGTAGTGACCGCGCCGACGAAAGTAAGCCAGGCGAGTGGATCCGGCCAAGCCATGTCGATGCCCCCGGGAAGTTTGCCCGTCGGACCATACGGATAGACTGTTTCGTAGTGTGTCGGAATGACAATGTGCTCGACGGCAATGATGGATTCGAATCCCACTTTTTCGGCTAAGATGGCGGCGTGTTTCGCATCGTAAGGTTTTGGGAAGCTAATGTTTCCAAAATGCAGGGCAAATTTCATTCTGCGTCTCTCGTCTCGTTGCCCATCAACCAAGCTTATTCATGAATTCGGCGCAGCGGTCCAGAATGGGCATCACTTCCTCCGCTCCGGTCGAGGGCAGTTCAAACATCACTCGATCTGTACCGGCATCACGGTATCGTTTTAAAAGATCCAAATCCTCATCAATGCCGTAAACGCTGATCGGAAAGTTGTTCGGATTTCGTCCGGTCTCGGCGACCATCTGACGGAATTCTGGGAATTTGTCGAGTACGTGGCTATAGGCGGGACGGCGGGCATGCGGGAACCAGCCGTCGGCATATCCGATTGCGCGCTTGGCGCCGAATGGAAATGCACCACCCATCAGAATCGGCGGGTTTGGCTTCTGGGCCGGCTTGGGCCACGCCATTATCTCTGAGAAAGACACAAACTGACCTTGATAAGTTGCAATGTCTGCGGTCCAAATAGTGCGCATTGCCTCGATCCGCTCACGCAACATAGAAAGACGGGTCTTAAAAACGGTGCCATGGTTCGCCATCTCCTCTGCGTTCCAGCCAGCGCCAACGCCGAACTGAAACCGGCCATTCGATATCTTGTCGAGAGACGCTACTGCCTTCGCCGTTTGAATTGGGTCGCGTTGGATGACCAGACAGATTGCCGTTCCAATCTTGAGGCGTGTTGTTGCCGTTGCCGCCGCAGTCAGAGTGACGAATGGATCCATAGTGTCGTGATACTTCTGCGGTAGATTTCCGCCGGCTGGAAAAGGGGTCTTGCCGTCCGCGGGAATGTGTGAATGTTCCGGCGCCCAGAGAGATTCAAAGCCGCGTTCCTCCATCGCTGGCCCGAGCTGCGCCGGCTGGATGGAATAATCAGTGAAGAAGATTGCCGCACCGATTTTCATGTTAGTTCCTTACTTTTAAAGCTAAGGATCGCACGGTGCGGCAGTATCGGAAAGCCATTCTCAAGGTCAACGGAGCGAGGATCGCGCCCGTGATCTGTTAATTAGCGGTGGGCACGGTGTTTGGTTTTAATAGCAAACTCTCCAGAAGAGGTTAATCTAGCCGTTCATTTTTCGGTGAATTAGCGATATAATGGGCCTAAGGACGCGATCCGCCGCGCGGCGCGCCCGTTTAGTTGGGTTTCGTGAAAGGGCATGCGAAATGGCGGGGTGCAATGGCAATTAACTCGATCAACACGAATTCGTCGGCGTTTGCTTCGCTCCGAAACATCAATTCTGGCAACAAGGCAAGCTCCACGACACAGAACCGAATTTCAACCGGTCTTAAGGTCACGAGCGCTCTAGAAAACGCATCAAATTTCGCGATCGCTCAGAGCCTTAGAGGCGAATTGAAAAGTCTGTCGGCCTTGAGCCAAGGGTTAAACCAGACGAAAGGCGTGACTTCGGTCGCTACGGCAGGCGCAACGGGGCTATCGGACTTAGCTTCGGATATCCGGGTGAAACTGGTCGAGTTGTCTAATCCGGGCAACTCAGCGGCTCAGCGTAGCACCATCGAGAACGATTTGGGCTCACTTCTTAATCAGGCACAGGACTTGGTCTCTAACAGTTCCTTCAACGGTTCGAACTTGCTCCAATCGGGAGCTTCTGATCTTAATACTCTGGGAACCGCGGATGGGGACGTGGTTACGGTGTCGGCCCAAGGATCGGTTGGTGATGCGGTCACGGCGCTCCAGGGCGCAATTGGCGGGGACCCTTCCGCAATCATGCAAAATGAGTTCGCGGATTTCCAGACTGCACTAAACAACGCTTTAGGTTCATTTGGCTCTGATTCCCGTCAGATAGCGCAGCAGAATCAAGGACTGCAGGCAATCGCTGACGCAACAGAAGAGGGTTTGGGAAACATTGTCGACGCAAATCTTGGCCGCGAATCCGCGAGATCTGCTGCGCAGAGCGTGCAAAACCAATTGTCTATCCAAACCTTCAATATCGCTAACAATTCGAAGAGCGTGATAGCTAGCCTTTTCCGCTAGACCTGTTCACGTTTCAAGGACGATTAGGTTACAGAGGGTGCCGACACCCGAAATTTCTATCTCGCACACATCGCCGGGCTGCATGTTTTCGGAATGGCCCTCTGTACCCATCCAGATCATGTCCCCGGCTTCTAAGGTTACATATCGTGACATCGCACTGATATAGCGAGCCACGCTAAAGATCATGTTGTTTGTGGGAAACCGAATTACCTCGCGGCCCGACAGGCGTACAACGGTCTCCAAGCCCTCCAGATCCACATTGGTTTCGACCCATGGGCCCATGGGCTTGAACGTGTCGGTGTTCTTGGCGCGCCATAGTGTGCGGTCTCTACGCTGCCATCTTCGCTCACTAACGTCGTTACCTATAGTGTAGCCAAAGACGCAGCTTAGCGCCTGGTCTTCCGACAGGTTTTTAGCGTGCTGACCGATGACCACCACGAGCTCGGCCTCGTATTGGAATTCCTCAGACGCATCGCGGGGCTTCACAATTGCCTCGCCATGGGCGATCAGCGCGTTGTTTGCACGGTAGCCGATGTCTGGTTTTTCGGGAAGTTCGGGGTCCCGTTTGTTTGCCTTGGCTTGCTCAATCACGTGCTCGGCATAATTGAGCCCTGCCGCGTAGAATGTTCTTGGCTCAAACGGGATCATGAATTGGACTTTCGCAAGCGGAATTGTTTCCCCAGTGCGGGTCCCACCATCGAACATACCGCCATTGACCAACGCGATTAGATCGTCCTCAATGATCCCAGTGCGTGGCGTACCATCGACACTGATCCGAGCCCAACGCATGATCTAGTCCCTTGCTGCCATCGTCCTACGCAGCGGAGAGTTTGGGGAGCATGCTGGTGGTGGTCAAGCTCGACCTGGGAAGCATTGGATGGGTAGGCTTGTTTCTAGAATCGCACCCCGTCGAGCATGCAAGGGGTAAACGAGGGAGGTAGGGCGATTTACACGCTCGCGGACTTTGGCAGTTTTCATGTTGGTGGACGCATGGTGGAGGTTTCCGGTCAACCCAGAAAGGCGATAGCGTTCACGCCGGATATGACCTACGAACACGATCCGAACGGCAGATTTCTGGTCGAGCAGATTTACGTGCAGTACTTCGTCCCGGCTGAACGCTGTTTTGAGACCCCCCTGACCTTGTTGCATGGTGGTGGCCTTACAGGCGTTACTTGGGAGAATACACCGGACGGTCGACCGGGTTGGTTGCATGAATTTCTCCGCCAGGGCTTCGCGGTTAACGTCATTGACAATGTGGAGCGAGGACGATCGGGATTTTGTGCGATCGACGGTGTTTGGGAGGGGGAACCAGTAACGCGCACTGCTCGCGAGGCTTGGGATTTATTCCGTTTCGGGTCGCCCAACAACTTTGATGCCGGCAAACCCCATTTGGGTCAGCGCTTCCCGGTTGGGTCGATGGAGAATTTTCAGCGCCAATTCGTGCCGCGTTGGACTACCACCTCGGCTGCTCAATTCCGTGGCATTGGAGAGGCGCTGCGCAGGATTGGGCCCTCCACTCTGATCTGCCACAGCCAGGGGGGATTTCTAGGTTCCCGCGCTGCCGTGGAAAATCCAGACATGATCAGAGGAGTTGTTGGCTGCGAGGGTGCGGGTTGGGTAGAGGCCGTGACGCCGGCGACGGTTGGGGACAAGCCATGGCTTTTGCTTCTTGGCGATTATATTGAGATGTCTGAGCGCTGGACCAAGGCCAAATTGGACACTCTGGCCTTCGCGGGAAGGGTCAACGCGGTAGGCGGGACTGCCAGTGTGGTCGAACTACCGAAAGTGGGTTTTCCAGGTTCCTCTCACATGTTTATGATGGATGGGCACTCGGCCGAGATCGCGGCATGGGTCGGCAACTGGATCCGTGAGAATTGCTGACTGGGTCAAATACTGATAATTTTCCCCGGATTCATGATGTTGTCCGGATCGAAGGCCATCTTGATTGAGCGCATTAGGGCCAACGCGTCACCGTGCTCAGCCTGTAAAAAGCCCATCTTACCATAACCGACCCCGTGCTCTCCCGTGCAGGTCCCACCCATAGAAAGTGCACGATACACCATTCGATCCGAATGGGCCTGGGCGGTATCCAGTTCTTCCTGGTTATCCGGGTTGATCAGATAGACCAGGTGAAAGTTTCCGTCTCCCACGTGGCCAACTAGCGGCGCTATAAGGCCGGTTCCTTTGAGGTCTGCCTTGGTCTCGGATATGCACTCCGCCAAGCATGAAACTGGCACACAGACATCTGTCGCCCATCCCTCGCAGCCTGGTCGCAGCGCTAGAGCCGCGTAGTAAGCATCGTGACGCGCTTGCCAGAGCTTGTTGCGGTCCTCGATCTGTGAGGTCCATTGAAAGGCGGAACCACCGAACTCCTCAGCAATGTTCTGGACAGTCTCGGCCTGTTCGGTTGCACTCGCCTGGGTTCCATGAAATTCGAAAAACAGGGTTGGTTTCTCTTCATATCCCGCTAATTTGGAATACTTGATCACAGCGCCCATTTGGACGTCGTCTAAAAGTTCCATGCGGGCGACCGGGACGCCGGATTGGACAGTCTGGATAGTGGTGTTGACTGCGCTTTCTAGATCTGGGAACTGGCAGACTGCCGCCGTCATGGATTCTGGAATGCCATAGACCTTGACCGTGATCTCGGTAATTACACCCAACGTTCCTTCTGAGCCAATGAAAAGCCTAGTGAGGTCGTAACCAGACGACGATTTGCGGGAGCGTCGCGCAGTTTTCACCACGCGCCCGCTGGCTGTGACCACGGTGAGCGAGAGCACATTCTCCCGCATGGTGCCATAGCGCACAGCATTGGTTCCTGACGCTCTCGTCGCGGTCATGCCACCGATCGTAGCGTCGGCGCCGGGATCGATTGGGAAAAACAGACCCGTGTCGCGCAGATACTCATTCAATTGCTTGCGCTTGACGCCGGCTTGGACAGTGACGTCGAGGTCCTCTGCATTGACCTCGATTACATGGTTCATTTCTGAAACATCAATGCACAGGCCCCCACGCAGAGCCGCGACATGTCCCTCGAGCGAGGTTCCGACACCGAACGGAATTACAGGGTATTTGTGCTCGGCACAGATTGTTATCGCTTCCACGACGTTTTCCGTCGAGTGGGCAAACAGGACAGCATCGGGGGAGACGGCGGCATGATAGCTTTCGTCTTTGCCGTGCCGTTTGCGGATAGCATCGGAGGTCGTAAGTTGATCACCGAATCGCTGCTTTAAGATGCCAAGAACGGTTTCACGCGTCGCCGGATCGGAGGGAATGAATTCAACCTGCATGGCGCGTCCTCCAAATATCGGGTGTCGATTTTATCGCACAATATACTTAGTTGGTTGGTTAACGAAAGGTCGCTGCATTCACACTCGTGAATGTGCAACGGCCTTTTGAGAGACATTTTCGGGTCTGGTTGACGGGAAACGTGTCAGGGCCCACATTCGGTCACGGTTCGCAACCCTTCGGCGGGCATATACCTTGAGCATTTGGGGCAAGATTATTGGAGGTGCCACTGGGCTTGCGCTTGGTGGTCCCATCGGCGCGTTGATTGGTGCGGCCGCAGGACACGCCGTCGACAAGATGACGGCAACGTCCGCGGACAGCCTAATCGATGAGCAGGGGGCGACCCGGAAGGTTGCTTTTACCATAGGTGTCATAGTGCTCTCGGCCAAGATGGCGAAGGCCGATGGCGTTGTTACGCGCGACGAAATAGCTGCATTCCGGGAGGTTTTTCATGTTCCGCCCGACGAAACCCGCAATGTGGGCAGGGTCTGGGACTTGGCAAGAAAGGATGTCGCGGGTTTTGAAGCTTATGCCCAACAGATAGCCAAACTGTTTAATTCCGGCTCGCCTGTTCTTGAGCAACTGCTTGGCAGCCTCTTGCACATCGCCAAGGCCGATGGCGTATTACACGAGAACGAAATCAAATATTTGGAAAGGGTCGCCGAGATCTTTGGGTTTGACCAGATCGCTTTCCAGCGGCTTTTATCGGTCTACGGCGCGACGTCCGCCGACGATCCCTTTAGTATCCTCGGCGTTGAACCCACGGCAAGCGACGGCGAGGTGAAGGCGATTTACCGTAAGCTGATCCGCGAGTACCATCCCGATCGCCTGGTTGCCGACGGCATGCCGGAGGAATTCGTGAAGCAGGCGAACGACAAGATGGCAGCGATCAACGCAGCCTATGACGATATAGTCAAGACCCGCGGGTAAGTTGACTGCCTGTGTCAATTCATCGGTTTTGGCTGTTCGCGACCCCTGATCTGGGTGCGTTGCATGAGCCGGCGATCTGCCGCTGGGAACGGTTCGCGTCGATGCATAGTCGAACGGTTGTCCCACATCAATAGATCGCCCACTCGCCATTCGTGGCAGTATGTATACTGTGGCAGAGTTGCAAAGTCCCAGACCTGGTTGAGCAGCTTCTCGGATTCTTTGCGTTCCAGGCCCATGATATAGGCGTTTCTCCGACGACCTAAGTAAAGAACTGGCCGTCCGGTGCGCGGATGGGCGCAGATCACGGGATGCGACTGTCCCTCGCATGTCATTGGATCCCTGTCCTCTCTTATACCTTTGCGCAAAAACCCGCCGGAATTGTATGTTCCGTCATGTTTGATGGAGAGTTTGGCGATCCTCTTCCGCAGATAAGCCGGCAATTCGTCATGGGCGGCCGCCATACTGCAAAGCGTAGTGTTTCCGCCATCGGATGGGACCTCAAGGGCGTAGAGCATTGAGATATCGGGTGGATTTTCGAGATAGGACATATCCGTGTGCCACACCGCCTCACCTGAACCCAGGCTACCGATCGGTTTTCCATCATCGCCTTTGATGTTGGAGACGATGTAAATTTCAGGATATCCGGGTACCGCTGTCTTTCCGTTCTCCATGACAGGCGCTTGATCGAGGTCGCCGAAGCGACGGCTGAACGCTACTAGGTCACTGGGGGTCAAATTCTGATCGCGGAATAAAACGCTGCTGTGTTGGTCCAGGGCCCGGGTGATGGCTGAGTGCGTCTTTTCATTGATCGTTGCCAGATCGACACCAATAGCCTCGACGCCCACATTGGTCGATAGGGACTGGAGTTCGAGTTCGGTCATGTCACTATCGCTATACTGTTTTCGCACTATCCCCTTGGAGGGTGGATAGGTGCTTTGCAGGATAGATTGTGACGGTTTGGCTGACGCGAGACAATGCTGGCAATAAAATGCGTGGGTTATGACTTTTTTTATTAGATCTGAAAGAAGATGGACGAATTTAGATCTTGGTAAACTTGAGCGCTCCAGTCGTTCAGCGATTTTCCTTAACCAAGTTTTCGACCTAAGAAGCTAAGCGCTGGCGATTGTACATACGCCGTTTGGCGAATCTTGGATCTTTGCTCCATTGATTGTGTGGCCCAATCCTCGCTTCTTTGCGACGTGCCCGCACAGGTTTTCGGAATTGCTAAGATTGGCCATCACTGGTGAATAGATGCCCAAAAAAAAATAGCCCATTGTGGATTCCAGTCTAGGGGGTATTAGCTTCAAGATAAATTGTGCTGGATATCCCATTGACATGGAACTGGCCGCTGACAACCATGTCCCCATCGGTGAATATTACCATGACGAAAGAAACCGTTCCGATTCCCTTAAAAGTTGTTCGTTGTGACGGTGATGAGGCGCAAGTCGGATTCAATTTCGTGGAGTTCGGCGGGCCAGACTTAGACGCGGTAACGCCCGCAAGCCATGCTGACTAACTAGCTCCCGCACGCAAAGGCGGTGGCGATTTGGTATGCTGTGGGCGTGAAATGAGGACCCGAATGGACAGCATTGACGCTGTTTGGGCTGCGCTTGCGCAGCACAGGCAGGAAATCGAAAGCACGAATCTGAATCAGCTTTTCGCCGAGAACGCGGGTCGCTTTGATTCTTTTGCCATGCGGCTTGACAATGAGCTGTTGGTCGACTTTTCAAAAAACTTGGTGACTCACCGAACACTCGAACTGTTGCGCTGCGGAGCAGAACTTTCTGGGTTCAAAAGCAAACGAGCGTCGATGCTCCGCGGTGAAAAGATCAACATAACGGAGAAACGTGCAGCAATGCACACGGCTCTCAGGGCGCCGCGCGACACCATGATTGAGGTTGATGGGAGGGATGTGGCCGGTGAGATTCACGAGGTGCAAGAGCGAGTTTGTGCTTTCGCTGAGGCGGTACGCACCGGAGGGGCGGTCGGCTTTTGTGGAAAGGCATTCACCGACATAGTGCATATTGGTATCGGCGGTTCCGTCCTCGGACCGGCTATGATTATCGAGGCGCTTGTGCCATACCATCACGATAGCGTCCGTGTACGTTTTGTCAGCAATGTGGACGGTGCTCACCTTCACGATACACTTAAAGGGTTGGACCCTGGGACCACTTTGTTCCTGATCGCTTCCAAGACTTTCACCACACAGGAAACTATGTTGAACGCGACGTCGGCACGACGTTGGATCGTCGATGGGTTAGGTGAAGATGCGGTGTCTTCGCATTTTGGGGCTCTTTCGACCAATCTCGAAGCGGCGAACGCTTTCGGTATTCCGGCAGACCGTGTCTTTAGTTTCTGGAATTGGGTAGGAGGACGGTACTCCCTTTGGTCGGCCGTTGGACTGACGGTTGCAATCGCGATCGGGGCAGCAGGATTTCGCGCGCTGTTGGCTGGGGCCAGGCGAATGGACGATCATTTCGCTTCTGCGCCACTGGATCAGAATATCCCCGCCACGCTTGGGCTGATCGGTATCTGGTACCGATCTGTCCTTCGATATTCTTCCCATGCCGTAGTTCCCTACGACCAGCGGCTTTCGCGCTTTTCCGCTCATCTACAGCAAGTCGACATGGAATCTAATGGGAAGTCAGTCCGCCTTGATGGTACACCAGTCGGCGTCCCCACGGCAGGCGTGCTCTGGGGCGAGGCGGGCACCAACGTTCAGCACTCTTTTTTTCAGTTTTTGCATCAAGGCACAGATGTGATCCCCTGCGACTTCCTGGTCGCCGCTACACCGCACGAAAACATGGTCGGCCACCACGATGTGCTCATCGCTCATTGTCTGGCTCAATCGCAGGCCCTAATGACCGGGCGGGCGGTGTCTGATACCAAGGCGATGATGGTCGCTGCCGGCGCGGCCGAGGACGAAGCTGCAATGCTCGCCCCTCATCGGGCATTCCCCGGAAATCGACCGTCGACCACCATGGTTTATCGGCGTCTCGATCCCAGGACCCTGGGAATGCTAATAGCGCTCTACGAGCACAAGGTATTTACCCAGGGTGTCCTATGGGGTGTGAACAGTTTCGACCAATGGGGAGTTGAACTCGGCAAGGAACTGGCCGGCCGTCTCCTTGGGTTTATTCAGGGCAAGGAGGTAGAAGGGATGGATGCATCCACACGAGGCCTAATCAGAGAGATACGACGCTTTCGCGGCGAATGAACCTGTCAGTGGCTTCACTCCAAGGTATGATTAATCCTGCGCTCGCCCTGCATCAGGCCGGTGCCTTTGGCCAGGCGCGCGAACTCTACAAGAAAATTCTCGGGATCGCGCCTTCTGAAACCACGACGCGCCATTTGTTAGGCGTCCTAGAACATCAGTCCGGACACACCGCGCTCGGGGTTCACCTGATCCGACAAGCTCTCGTTATTTCGCCGGCGGAACCGCTTTACCTCGCTAACCTTGCCGCCTTGCTTGTCGCGCGTGCGGATCCGGTCGCTTCTTCGATTGCGGCTCGATCCTTGGTCATAGAGCCTAACTATCTTGATGGAGCTGCAAATCTCGCGACGGCGGAACTTCACGAGGGCGCGATAGAGAAAGCGATTGCGCGTTTGTCCAGACTTGTTCGTCATAACCCTGAATTGGCCAACCTACACGATCTCTTGGCTAGTGGTTACGAGGAGAATGAGCAATACGGCATGGCGATTGCGTCCAGACGACGTGTCTTGTGTCTCGTGCCAGGTATCCATGACGGGTACCAGCGTATCGCCAATACACACACCATGCATGGTCAGGGCCGCGAGGCACGTTTTCATCTCGAGCGGTGGGGCATCATAAACCCTACGCCCGGGGCAAAGTTTCGCGCGGCACACAATCAGGACCGGGTTCCAGAAACCATTGAAGGGGTCGCGGAGACGCGTAGGCGGTTGGAGGCCTATCTCGATCTTGCGGAGACCCAAAGCCTGACTATCCCTGATCCTTTGCTTGGGATCGGGGTAACTAATTTCTCGCTCTCCTACCACGACCTTACAAATAGGGATCTGGTGCGTCGGATCGCTGAATACTACTTGCGTGCCTGCCCTGAAATCGCCTGGACAGCGCCTCATTGCCGCGGAAGGTACCGGCCATCACGTCGCATTCGGGTAGCCTTTGTATCGATGTTTCTGGGTGCCCACACGATAGGAAAACTTTTCTCCGGGATATTCGAGTATCTGCCTCGGGACCGGTTCGAAGTTATCGCGGTGTCGCAGGCACGATCTTCGGATGTAGCTTGGCGTGACCAAATTGCGCTCGCCGATGACAAATTGACCTTGGCTCGCGATTTGCCCCGAGCACGTCATCAACTCGCGGACGTGGAGGCAGATATCATCGTCTATCTCGATATTGGTATGGACCCGCTCACCTATTATCTCGCGTTTGCCCGTCTTGCGCCGGTCCAGGCGGTTTGCGTTGGTCATCCCGACACGACGGGAATTCCAAATATCGACTACTTTCTAACTAGCAGAGGTGCAGAACCACAGAACTGGCGGGAACATTACACGGAACGTGCCATCCTTCTCGACGAGTTTCCATTTTTTTACCGCCACTTGCCGATCATCGAGAAACAGCTGGGACGTGCCGAATTGGGATTGCCGGAGCGCGCGACCCTTTATGTTTGTCCTCAGACCCTGTTCAAAATGCATCCGGCTTATGACGGCGTGTTTTTGGAGATCCTGCGCTGCGATCCGGAGGGCCGTCTTGTTATGATCGAGTCCGCCCAGGCGCCTGAGACTGACCGCATGCGCGCCCGGCTCGAAAGGGCCGGACCGGATGTCGCCAATCGTGTGATCTTCCAGCGCCGGATGAACGGACTTGAGTACTTAAACTTCACCCGCGAGGCGGATCTTCTGGTCGAGACCTTCGCATTTGCGGGCGGAAATTCCACTTTCGAAGCTCTAACCACCGGTACACCGATTCTCGCCTACGCAGGCAAGCACATGAGATCGCGCGTTACCATGGATATTTTTCGGCTGATCGGGCTCGAGGATTGTGTCGCACCGGACACCGGTCGGTTCGTCGAAATGGCCCTGGAACTTGCCCATGATAATGAACGCCGTCGGGAAATCCGATCCAGGATCGCGGAAACTGCGCCAATTTTGTTCGAGCGTTCAATAGCCGTGGAAGGCCTTGCTACTTTCCTTGAGGCAGCTGTCGATCTCCGGCGCGATGGAAAATTGCTTGAACCTGGCACACTGAGTGTCTCTTAATTAATTTGGCCGTTACAAAATCACCGATACGATTTCGCCCGTGACTTCGTGCGGCTGGCGAAGCAAACGTGCATAAATGCCGCCATCGTGGGCACGACTTTTGGAGAGCGAGAGTATGGAGACCGTCGGGCTTGGGTTTCACTACGAGGATCTTCCAGTGGGTCGGCAGTTTAGGACCATCGGCCGAACAGTCACGGACGCTGACATCACGAATTTCATCAATACTACGGGTATGGTCGAAAACCTGTTCACCGACATGGAATATCTGAAGACCAAGAGTGCGATCCAGGGAAGGGTCGCGCCGGGGGCACTAATCTACTCGTTCGCTGAGGGGCTTCTGGTGCAGTCTACTATGCAACATACAGGCATGGCATTTCTCAACATGGAGTTTGATGTTCACGGTCCGACCATCTCGGGGGATACTGTGCATGTTGAGTGTGAAGTCATCGAAGCGCGGTTGACCCGACAACCCGGGCGCGGTTTGGTCCGCACTCGCAACGTCATCAAGAAACAAAATGGTACGGCGGTAATCACTTACACGCCATTGCGCATGGTGAAGTGCCGGGACGAGACGCTGCGACGTGACTCGGATGAAGAATATCGATGATGGGCGACCTGGAAAACCTCGGACCGCTTTCAGGTGTCCGTGTCGTCGACCTCACCATTAACGTTCTTGGGCCTGTAGCCACACAGATCCTGGGAGACATGGGTGCTGAAGTGATTAAGGTCGAGACCCCGGCGGGCGATCCGATGAGGCTGCTTGGCCCTAGTAAGTCACGAGAAATCGGACCCTTCTTCCAGACTACTAACCGCAATAAGAAGAGCGTTGTTCTGGATCTAAAACGTGGTGAAGCGAAAGCGGCCCTCGATAAACTGGTCGGCACGGCGGATGTCTTCGTCCATAATATGCGCCACGCAGCAGCGAAGAGGTTAAGCATCGATTTCGACAGCCTGCGTGCTGTTAATCCACGGTTGGTCTATGGCTATGCCACCGGTTACAGAAAGGGCGGTCCGAAGGATGCACGTCCAGCCTACGATGATGTGATACAGGGCGAGAGTGGGATCGTTGACCTAATTGAGCGGGCGAACGGCGAGGCGCGGTTCGTTCCGATGCCGATATCCGACAAGTTTTGCGGTTATGTTCTGGCATCATCGATCGCTATGGCACTCTACCGACGCGAGCGGACTGGGGTTGGCCAGGAAGTGCACGTTCCGATGCTTGAGACTATGCTGTCAATGAACCTAATCACTCACCTTTGGCGTGGAACCCAAGGAGACAAGTCGAATCTTGGCTATCCTCGCGCCCTTTCTCCACACAGAGTTCCTTATCAGACCAGCGATGGCATGCTATGCGTCTTGGCTCATACGGATGATCAATGGCACCGACTTTTGCGCGCAGTCGACCGTGCTGATCTGATTGAAGAACCGAAATTTAAGCACCTTGCCGAGCGATCCGAGAACATCGTCGAACTACAGTCTCATCTGGCGAGGGCTTTGGCGGAGTTGACCACTGCTGAAGCCTTTCGCCGGCTCGATGAGGCTGACCTGCCGAATGGTCCCGTGACTATCTTGGATGGAGTGATGGATGATCCGTATCTGACGGAAACGGGGTTTTTCCAAACTTTCGATGATATGTATGAGGGAACTGTGGTGACCACCGCTGTGCCTGTGTCGTTCTCTGAATCCCCAGGCAGTTTGCGCATGATGGCGCCAGCCCTTGGTGAACACACAGAGCAGATATTGTCCGAGATTGGCGTTGCGAGCCGGGATATCGCGGCACTGGCCGAGTAGTTTAAAGTATGGCGAAACTCACTGATTTCATAAGCCATGCCGATGCCCAGGCGCATTTTTCCAAGGAAGCTTTGTGGGACTTGTTCGACGGTGTTAGTGAAAATCTAAATATCGCTCACGAATGCCTTGACCGACATCCCCGCGGGCGGTGTGCAGTCCGCATTGTTCAATTTGACGGACCGGTGGTGTCCCATAGTTTTGGCGAAATTTCGGACTGGTCGGGTCGGTTCGCCAACTGGCTCATTGGGCGCGGTGTGGCGAAGGGGGACCGTGTCGCGATCATGCTCGAACCATCGCTCGCGTTCTATGCCGCCCTGTTCGGCACGATGAAGGCTGGTGCCGTGGCGGTTCCGCTATTCACTGCTTTCGGGGTGGATGGTTTGACGGCCCGGCTCAAGGACAGTGAGCCGGTGCTACTTATTCTCGCCCCCGAAAAACGCGGCCTGGCTGGGACCGCCGGCATCGACACGATTATCGCCGATGCTACGATGTTGTCGGGAATCGAGGTGGAGGACGCGGGCTTCAAGCCCAAAACCGCTTCCGGCGACATGGCAATGTATCAGTACACCTCCGGCACCTCTCGTGAGATGCCCGAGGCAGTCAAACACCGCCACAGAGCCGTGGTCACGGTGATCATTGCCGCCCTATATGCAACGGGCGTTCGACCCGGCGACCGCTATATGTGTCCTTCCTCGCCGGCATGGGGGCATGGGCTCTGGCATGGCACGGTTGCACCTTTAGCGTTGGGCGTGGAGATTGTGAGCTATGCTGGAAAGTTTGATCCTGTGCGCTTGTTGGATGCGATTGAGGAATTCGAGATCACTAATCTATCCGCCGCCGCGACACATTACCGCATGATGCGTATCAGTGGCGACGACGCAGCCGCGAGGTCCTTCCGGCTTAAAAAGCTGTCTTTTACCGGTGAACCCCTGGATACAGACACGGCTGAATGGGCAAAGCAGGCGTTTGGCCACCCAGTCTGCAGCATCTACGGGACCACTGAAGTAGGCGTGATCATAGCAAGCTATCCAGGCGCGCCTGATCTGCCGATCAAACCCGGTTCGCTCGGACGACCACTACCGGGCTGCGATGTCGCGATCCTCGATTCCAGTGGTAAGCCGTGTAGAACTGATGAAATTGGCGAGATCATGTTGCGGCGGGGTGATGACTGGTTTCCGGTTAAGGATCTCGGGCGGATGGACGAAGACGGATACTATTTCCATCACGGGCGTGCCGACGACGTCATCATCTCAGCTGGTTGGACCATGAGTGCCGTGGAGATTGAGGACGTGCTCTTGAAGCACCGGGATGTTGAGGAGGCGGCAGCGATCGGTGTGGCGAACGAGGAACGTGGCCAGGTGGTCAAAGTTTTTATTGTTTCAAGTCGGCGGGGCGACGATGCTTTTAGCAAGGAATTGCAGAATTTCGCGAGAGATCGCCTTAGCCGACATGAATACCCGCGGATCGTCGATTTCGTCGACGACCTGCCGAAAACACCTGCCGGCAAAGTAAATCGCAAACTATTACGCGACCAGGAGCAAAAAAGGGAGGCGGCATCTTGAGCAGTGATAGTCGTTCCGACGAGGAGTTTCCCCGTATAACCGGAAAGGGTTTGGAGGAACTTCGTCGCCGTCTTGGGGTCAAGATTACGCTTGACCCGGAACCTTGGTGCCATGAGGCGACACGGGACAACATAAGGCACTATGCTCACGGCATAGGTGACGACAACCCGTTGTGGTGCGATCCTGACTATGCCCGTAGGTCCCGCTATGGCGGGATAATTGCGCTGCCATCATTCTTGTTCGCCACCAGCCGCATCGCGTCCGGTTATGTTGGTGGGTTGCCAGGCATTCATGCCATGTGGGCGGGCGCAGATTGGACTTGGCATCATCTCGTGCACCGCAACGACGAGATCTCGACGGAGAGCTACCTGAAGGATCTCATTGAACATCAGACGAGATTCTCAGGGCGGGCAATCCAGCAAGTCTATCATGTTGACTTCTATAACCAGGACGGTGTGCTGGTCGCCGAATGCGATAGCTGGTGTTTCCGAACCGAAAGGGACACCGCGCGTCAGTCAGGAACCAAATACCAAGATGTGAAGGCGCGCGGTGAGAAACGATACACTGAAGCCGAGTTGAAAAAGATTTATCAGGGCTATGCGGCCGAGGAAATTAGGGGGTCGAAGCAGCGCTACTTTGAGGACACCCAGATGGGTGATGAGCTGCCGTGCATGGTCAAGGGGCCGATGACGGTAACCGGATTTATCGCCTACGCTCAGGGTTGGGGCGGACTGTATATCCGGGCCAATAAGCTTGCCTGGAAACAGATCACTCGGCATTGCGGTTTGGGGATACCAAATCGGTTTAACATTCCGGACTGCCCGGAACGAGTGCATTGGGAACAGGAATTCGCACTCAAGGTTGGGGCGCCGGGTGCTTACGACTATGGACCGGAACGTTGCTCTTGGATGACCCATCATATCACCAACTGGATCGGAGATGACGGATTCTTGGTCTCCTCCAAATCGAAGATCCGTCGCCACAACCCCGAGGGTGACACGCTTTTCATTACGGGGGCCGTCACGTCTAAATGCGAGACGCGCGGGGATGCCTTGGTGGAAATCACACAGGAGGCCCGTAATCAGGATGGTGAGCTATCTGTCGTCGGCACCGCGGTGGCGCGGCTACCAACAAGGGGTAGTTGAGATAGTGAGCGCTCTTCGACAAACTAGGGATGAAGTCTATAGAAAACTATTTAGATAATTTTTCGTCACCTCCCCTTCGTTCCTAATGCCGAGTCTGCCCGGGATCCCAGAGGACTGCCGACTCACTCTCACACATGACGCGCCTACACCAATGACTTAGAACGATCCGAATGAGACAACATAACACAGGACATTGATTATGCCTCTCGATCCCTCGCAGTATGAGCAATTGAAGCTCGATCGCCCGACTGAAAAGGTGCTACGGATCACTTTTGATCGGCCTGAGACCTACAACTCGCTCGATGCGACTGGGCATCGCGAACTAGCTTATATCTGGCGGGATATTGACGACGATCCAAGCGTCAATGCTGTCATCTTGACGGGTGCCGGGAAGGCGTTTTCTTCCGGC
>PBMU01000077.1 GCA_002722775.1 Rhodospirillaceae bacterium | reverse complement strand
ATAGCGCTCAAGCCAATCTTCTGGCTCTCCACCCCTATGAATATCAATGCACCGCCTATAGCAGGTTCAAGCAGAAGTGCGTGACGCCCGTGTGCAACCGCAGATTCTATCTCGCCTCGGGAAGCAAAAAAGTGGCCAGCCAGTAGTTGGAATAGTGGATCGTCCCCACGTTGCTCGAGTGCAAGCCGCACCAGGTCAAGAGCGAAAGGATTCTCACCCAGGCCCGTGATTACCCGAAGAAAATGCGATCGACCCGCAGCATCTCCAACCAAGAACCTGCCGGCCTCGAGGACCAGATTACGTTCACCTTGAATTATGGCGAGCCCTAAAAACAGGCCCCTGGCCGCCACATCCTGGGCCTGTTCCGCCTCGAGCTGCGCGGCACGACGCGCGGGAGCCAACGCATCGTCCGCCGCGTCGCGCCGAACGCGCAGACGTGCCAAGTTCAAAGTCGGCTCCAAGAATGCGGGGTCGTAGCCATCAATCTGACCAAGAGCGCCCTCGAGAACCCTTTCTGCCTCGTCCGGTCGCCCCGACTGGTCCAATGCGATTGCCAGCAGATTAGCCACGGTGGGGTGGTTATCTGACTCCGACAATGCCGCACTATATAGTGTGATCGCGACTTCGACGGCGCCTCGCCGGTGAAGAGCCACCGCCCGGTCGATAGTGTCTTGCACGGCCATAACAAGAGCCTAGCCGTTCAGTGGGGCCGCTTACCAGCGCTGGTTCACGTGGACCCACTCTCCGAGGTCGGTTGTTTTATCAGCAGAAGGCAGGCCATCAATCCCATTACACTCATCACCCCAATGATTAGTCCCATCGGCCCGGATGTACCATCCTGTAGCGAGCCAGCGAGCCAGCCGACCATGCCCCCCAAAAGCAGCTGACAGAAACCAAAAAGTGAGGCCGTTGTCGCCGCTAGCTTGGGAAATGGTGCCAGTGCGCCGGCGATGGCATTAGCACCGATAAATCCAAGAGAGCCCACAACCAGGATCAGCGGAGCCACTACGCCAACAAGCCCGCCGATTTCGAGGGTTGTGACAACAAATAGTATTGTGCCCCCAGCAGCCGAAACAATGCTTCCTACCCGGAGCATGTAAAGAGCGCCTCGCCCCACCACCAACCGTGCGTTGATCAAATTGGCCGCCATGATGCCGAGCACATTCAGAGCAAACAAGAGACCGTAATGCTGGTCCGGCACTTTGAATACCTCAATATACACGAAGGGTGAGGCGGCAAAAAAAGTAAACATGCAGGAAAAGGCGAAGGCACCCGTCAGGATGCAGCCGATAGACTGACGGTGCGTTAGGATGCATCGGTAGTTGCGTAAAAGGCCCGTTAACGAGAGTGGTGTTCGCCGTTCCTCTGTCAACGTCTCAGGCACCCGAAATACAAGTGCTACAAGGCATCCAACACCAAACACGCAAAGCACTACAAAAATAGCCCGCCAACCAAACCAAATCAGCACATACCCGCCGATCAAGGGGGCAAGCAGAGGCGTAACGGAGAATGCAAGATTGATGAAGGATTGGGCTCGTGCCGCCTCGCCGATCTCAAACATATCGCGCACTATGGCCCGGGCAATCACACCACCAGAGGCAGCGCCCAACGCTTGTATGAAACGGGCAGCTATCAGTTCGTCAGCATCACTCGCCAGTATGCAACCGAGGCTGGCTAAGCTGTAAAGTACTATACCGCCCATCATTACCCGGCGACGGCCGTAGGCGTCCGAAACCGCGCCATAGAACAATTGGCCGAAGGCGAGGCCTATATAAAAACTGCTAAGCGTGAGCGCGGCCTTGCCGGTCCGTGCTGAAAGGTCTCGCTCGATAGTTGGTAGACTCGGTAGATACATGTCGATCGCTGCCGCGCCGAGCGCAGCGAGCGCGCCCAAGATTAATATCAGGCCCTTCGAAGTGCCGTCTCGCGTCATGATTGCCTCTTAGCGGGGGATCGTCAGGTCCGGACGGGCGCGACGGTCATCCAAAAAATGATCGCAAAAGCGGGAAAACGCAATCGTCCTGGGACAGATCAATCAGGAGCAGGTCCAGTAATCCGCCATGATCTCAATCGCCCATCCGGGTTCACGAATTTCCCCCCTGGGCGCAAAACCTGAGAGGTACGGTTTGAGATCGAGCACTGGTGTGCCGTCAATAGCGTCAAGCCCCCTAAGCCAGATGGAATGGCCAGCGACACATAGCACTTGACAGATAGTGACACCCAAAAGGTTCGGGCGTCCACTACCCCGTTGAGCAAAAATCCCCACCTTCGGCCAGTCCTCACGCCCGCGGGGGTGACGTGCACCAGTGACGATCCGTGAGGGGTCAAACTGATCAAAATGAAAAAGCACCTCGACGTGTGAGAACGTATCTAGTCCAAGGAGTGCGTCCGGCTTGAAACGAGCCGGATCGAGGACAATCTCGGCTTCTACAGCCTCCCAGTCGTCATCTTCGCGCGTCGGCCGCCCGCCGCGCACATAACCAATCGGCTCCAAGACAATCTGCATTACGTCCCCCGTGAATTCGAATTTTGCAAGCTCCCGCCCGGCGGCGCATAATCCGCAACATTTCATCCAACGATCATGACGAGCATCGATGACTGCACCACCGCTTCCTTTCCTACATCCATTCCAAGGTCAGGATATCCCCAATTTGCTCAACGGCCAGGCCCGACAGCGCGGGAGCCACCCCTTTATCATTTGGCATCCTTTCGAGGACGAAGCCCATACCTGGACTTACATGGATTTCGCCTACGACGTGGAACGAGTTGCAGCTGGGCTCCTGGAGCGGGGAATAGGCGCCGGCGACCGGGTCCTGATACATCTGGACAATTGCCCGGAGCTCTTGCTCACCTGGTTTGCCTGTTCACGGATCGGCGCAACCGGCGTGACAACAAACGCCCGATCTTCCGCCGACGAACTGTCATACTTCGCCGGTCATGCAGGCGTGTCCGGCGCAGTCACCCAACCGGCGTTAGCGGATTTGGTAGCTCATAGCCTACCAAGCGGCTGCTGGCTCGCAGTGACGGACCACGATGCAGGCGTGCCGGCAGATGTGGGCCGAAGGCCAAGTTCGGGGGACGCCTTTACGGCTCTTTTTGGCGATCCACAGACCGTGCCCACTCGATTCGCAGACCCGATGGCTTCAGCCGGCATCCAGTACACCTCCGGCACTACCTCGAGGCCGAAGGGGGTTGTCTGGACACACGCCAATGCGCTCTGGGGAGCCCGGATTAACGCCGAACACGAAGACCTTCGCGCCGAGGACATTCATCTCTGCTATCTGCCGCTATTCCATACCAACGCCCTAGCCTATTCAGTACTGGCCTCGCTTTGGGTTGGGTGCACCTGTGTGCTGCTGCCCCAGTGGTCGACGAGCCGTTTTTGGCGGCTCTCGCAGTATTATAGATGCACCTGGACTTCCATGGTTTGGTTCTGTTTGAACGCGCTTTCCACGACTGAGGCGCCAGAGACGCATCACTATCGCCTTTGGGGCAACGCCATGTGCTCCCCGCCACAAGATGCCCTTTATTCGGTGAAGACCATGGGTTGGTGGGGAATGACCGAAACTATTAGCCACGGTATTGTTGGCCACCCACACTTGAAAAACAGGCCGATGGCGATCGGCCGACCTGCTCCCGAATACGGCGTTTCCATAGAACGAGCGGACGGAACGCCTACCGAAGCTGGAGAGATTGGAGATCTGAAGATCCTGGGCGTTAGAGGGGTATCCCTTTTCAAAGAATATCTTCACAACCCCGAAGCGACCGAGGCTGCTTATGACGACAAGGGTTGGTTTATCACCGGCGACCAAGTAACGTTGCATGAGGATGGGTTCATCAGCTTCACCGGGCGCGATAAGGACATGCTGAAGATCGGGGGTGAAAATGTAGCCGCCGCCGAGATCGAACGCGTGCTCCTAGAGCTGCCAGAGATCTCTGAGGCGGCTGTAGTCGCTCGCAAGCACGACATGTTGGAGGAAGAAGCTGTCGCCTTCGTTCTTGTTCACGGTGAACCGAAGGCAATCGATGCCGACTTGCCAGATCGCGCCCTTAGTGCCTGCCGAGCGAAACTCGCCGATTTTAAGGTTCCGGCCGAAGTGCGAGTCGTGGACGAGTTTCCACGTGCCACCCTTGAGAAGGTAGCCAAGGCCCAATTGCGCATCCTGCTGGAGTCAGAGACCGCCTGACGTAGCGAGGAGTTAGGACACTTATTGTTTCCGTCCTATCGCCCTCTGGAGCAATCTTGAAGCAAAAACTTTGCGATTTTCTGTTCTTTAAACGCCAAGTCTTTTAAATGATCTAGGCACAAACCCCATCTCATAATGGTATATGGTCAAGCCAATGAACGCTTGGTCTCTGAAATGAAAAGCGGAAGATAATCCCCATGAGTCTGGAAAGAGTTAAGGCGCTCACATTCGATACCGGCGGCACTATCCTTGACTGGCACACCGGCTTCAAGATGGCCTTTGAAAAGACCGGGGCCAACTACGGTCTCGAACGCGACTGGGCCGCCATAACCAACGATCTACGCCGACGCTCCCTAGCCAAAATGTTGAACTTGGGTGAGCTTGAACCACCAGTTTACAATTTTGATAGCGCGCACCGCGTGGTGGTCGACGAATTGTGCGGCGAGAATGAATTGGGTGCATTCACCGAGGATGACCGCCACGGAATTGCCTGGACCGCTCCGCACAGATTCAAGTGCTGGCCCGACTTTCCCAGTGTCCTGCCTAAGTTGCGCAACCGCTTTACCGTCTGCTCTTTCACCATCCTTTCCTTCCGCATCATCATCGATACCGCCAAATGCAACGATTTGTCGTGGGACTCCGTGTTTTCTTGCGAGGCCATCGGCAAATACAAGGTGCTACCAGCCTCCTACCAGACTGTTATCCGATGGCTGAGCCTTGAGCCTTCGGAGATCTGTATGGTCGCCTGCCACAATTTCGACCTAGACGCGGCCCGCGGTGTAGGTTTCAAAACCGCTTTCGTGCGGCGACCGGACGAGTGGGGCCACGCTGGGCCTCCAGACCCGGATCCGAATCCCGACTGTGACATCATCGTCGATAGCTTTCCCGACCTAGCGGTCGCATTAGGTGTGCGCGTCTGAAATCCTCCAGTACATGCCGGATGGCCGAAACCTACAATTTCCGATAAGGTCTGGGGAGATTTTGGGAGATCCAGGCATGGAACCTGTTCGCGTCGGAGCCGTGGATGAATTCGGGGATCGCACCAAACGCGTCGTATTCATCGGCCATGAGGAAATTGGCGTTTTCCGGTTGGGCGACGAGTTCTTCGCATGGCGTAACAAATGCCCCCATCAAGGCGGACCAGTCTGCCAAGGTCGGCTCTATCAATTGGTGCGCGAAAATCTGGATGCCGACATGAAAAGCCACGGCCGGGTGTACGACGACGAAAAGCTCAATATCGTATGCCCCTGGCACGGGCTTGAGTTCGACATCCGAACAGGCCAGCACCCCGGCACATCGGATCTAGCGCTTGAACCGGCAACGGTGCAAGTCCAGGCGGGAGAGATTTATGTCCTCCTCTGAGGATCGAAACCCGGATCTGGAGAACGATCCCTACGCAGCACTAGAGCGGGCAGCGGACTTAATCTGGGATCGCTCACAACGCGCTGTCGCAGAACGCGAGTCGGACCAGATATCAGATGCAACCGTCGCCAAGCTGATGACCGCAGCCGTGAAGCTGTACGCCGCTAAGGCCGACGGCGGGTCACGCACCTTTCGCCCTGTTCTCGGAGATTATGACGAGGTCATCACGCCGACCGAAGCGCTTACCGCGGTGACCGAGGTTCTTCGCGCATTACGCCTGGGTCCAATGGAGTTTGGTCTCTGGTCGCGCCGTCGCCCTGAGGACTATCACGACATACCACACTCAGAGCTAGTCAAGACTGGTAAGAGTTAATTTTTTGTCACCCCTCTGTGGGAGGAGCACATGGACGCCGTCGTTCACAACGCTAAACACCATCCGATCCAGGAGATGGACACCACCACCGACAGCCGGGACTACCTCGGCCATGCCAGACGCGACGCGGAAAGCAAGGGCTATGACGACTGGCTGATCGTCGACATCGACGCTCATCACGTCGAATCGGTCAGCTGGTCCGAAGTGACCTCCTATATCGAGGACCCGGTGGTCCGCCACCAGGCGATGATGTACCAGAAGGAGCGGATCGGCGCCCCACCTTATGGTCTCAATGGCGATCTCGGCCTACGCTATCAGGACGTGGGCGGGCGCATACCACATCAGTCCAGCCAGCGGGAAAAGATCGAGGAGATCGACGTACACCGTGACGTGGTGCTGACCCGCCGCGCCATGCACGGCCTTGCTCTGGACTATATGGTCCTGTTCCCAACGCCCATGCTGTTCCTCGGCATGCACCCGCAAACTGACATGGAAGTTTTCCTGTGCAATGCCTACAATCGCTGGTTAACTGAACGGATTGTTCCGGGGGAGCCGGGGATTGTAAGCCTTGCCGTGCTGCCATTTAACACGCCGGACGAGGCGCTAAAAACAGTCGAGAAGATGGCCACCGTAGACGGTGTGATCGGTTTTTGTGTGACCTCAACTCGATACAAACCGGTCCATTCCAATGAATATATGAAGCTCTACAGAACAATTGAGGAAACCGGCAAGCCAATCGCGTTCCACGCCGGCTACCATTGGCAAGACCCCTCGCTCGCAACCTGCAACACTTTCCTCGGCATGCACGCGCTCGGCTTTGCCTGGTGCAATATTGTGCACATGACGAACTGGATTCTTAACGGTATCCCCGAACGCTTCCCACAATTGAAATCGCTTTGGGTCGAGAGCGGGCTCTCCTGGGTTCCGTTCCTGATGCAACGCCTTGACGACCAGTACCTGATGCGCCAGTCCGAGGCTCCATTACTGAAACGAATGCCAAGTGAGTACATGGCCAAGAACTGCTGGTACCCCTGCCAGCCGATGGAAAAATCAAACATTAAGGGGGTCGAGTGTACTTTTGAGATGATCAACGCGCACTCGCAGTTACTCTACGCATCCGACTGGCCACATTTTGATTTCGACACGCCGAGTGTGATTTACGATCTGCCATTCCTTGATGAAAAAGCCAAGCGCAACATCCTGGGTTTGAATGCTGCTCGCTTGTTCGGGCTGAACGAGAATGGGCCATAGTATCACGCCCCGCCAGCGAACCTTTGCGGAATTGCCGCGCGTCATTTTACGAGCGCGGTTCGGAGGACGAAGGCAAGATTAAAGACAGCTGCTTTCCCAGAAACAGGTTTCCCCTCCTGAACTCTCCCAAGCATAAATTACCTATATCCCGAACAATCTCCTTGCGTTATCAGTCAACATCGCATCGACTTCGTCGTCTGTGTAACCAGCCGTCTCGACCACGCGGCGTGGGTCCGGATCACCAATCGGAAAAGGGTAGTCCGAACCTAGCATCACTCGGTCGGTCCCCACCTTCGTCGTAAGGAACTGAATCACGTCGGTCTGGAAGACAAGGCTATCGAAATAGAGTTGGGAAAACTGTTCGACTGGGTCGACCATCTGGTCGGAAAATGCGTTGTAGTTACGTTCCAACCGACCCAGCATATATGGCAACGCTCCACCACCGGTTGACGCCACGACAACCAGCCCTTTGAAACGCGTGAGATGCCCGGTGAACAGCATCCGGCTAATCGAGATCGACAAGTCTGTGACCCGCCCAACAGAGTTCATCATCTGCATATCGTGCAGACGCGCGTCATCGGAACCAAACATGGGGTGGATAATTATGGGCACGCCAAGCTCCGCCGCCATCTCCCAGAATGGGTCTAGATCCGGGTCGTCGAGGCTACCGTGGGTACCCTTGTTTTGGGTACCTATCATTGCGCCGGGCATTCCGGCCTTCACTGCCTCGCGAAGCACGTCGGCTGCCAGTTTACCAGACTGCAGCGGCACGGTAGCAAGCGGCAGAATTCCGTCTTTATCAGAGCACTCGGCCAGCATTCCTTCATTTAGGAAACGGCTCCAGTCCGCCCCCTCCTCAGCCGGTATTTCATAGCCGAAACTGTCTAGCCAACCGCCCGAAAGTTGCAGGTCGATTCCAGCACCCGCCATGAAACTCTGGCGAGGCTCGAACAGACGCAGATTTGACATAATAGGCCGGGACATCTTGCCTTCAACGAAGGTGAGATGAAACTGGCCTTCCTCACTCACAATAAGCTCAACGGAGGGAAATTCGCCGCCCCGCGACCTCAGTACTTCTAACGTATCCTGGGGCAGGATATGAGCGTGAGTATCAATGATCACTGGGCGCCTCCAGACGGAAAGAGCGGAAGTGAACGAACGGGCGGTGGCTGGTGGTCACCTCTCGACAAACTCAGGCCTTCGAACATTTTGGGGCTCAAGGGTCTAAAGTGCTCCTTATTTTGGGCCTGTCGGGGGCTGCAATATGCCGCCAGCATCTACTCCGCCTCGGCCAGGAGGTCCGCGAGCTTAGAGGCCCTAAGCGGTAACTCAAGGCATTCGACACCAAAAGGATTAAGCGCGTCGTTGACCGCGCTCATCACCGCCGCAGGCGCGCCCAGATAGCCGCCCTCGCCCACTCCCTTCTGGCCATGGGAAGTGAGTGGCGAGGGAGTGCAGTGCTCAGCAACCCGAATGTATGGAACTTCATGAGCCGAAGGCATCACGTAGTCTACGAAGGTGCCTGAAAGAAGCTGGCCCGCACTGTTATAGACAAATTCTTCATAGAGAGCAGCCCCAATACCGTGGGCGGCTCCGCCTATCACCATGCCGCGCACAATGTCAGGGTTTATCACGGTCCCGCAATCATGGGCGATCGAATAATCCTCCAGAGAGACCTTGCCAGTCAATCGGTCAATCTCGGCATAGACCATATGAGCGGCGAAGGAATAGCAGGGATACATCTGCACACGTCCATCCGATTTCGGAAGGGTTCCACCTTGAGGTACTTGCTCCACGTGTATCGCCTGCAGGCCAGGTTCGGAGAGGCCCGGGGGCAGGTTGTGGAACTCTCGGTGCGCAATCAACGCTATATGGTCAAGGGTGATGAATTGCCCCCCATAACCGACCCGTACTACCCTTCCATTACAATAGATAACGTCGTCCAACCCACAGCCAAGGTTGTGGGCCCCAATCTGGATTACGCGCTCACGAATTTTTCGCGCCGCACCCGCCGCCGCACCACCCAGCATGATCGCCATCCGGCTCGCAACGGGTGTGTTACCAGGAAGCGCTGACAACGTATCGGAGTGTAGGACTTGGATCTGGTCTGGATCGATTTCTAGTTCCTCGCCTATGATCGTCGCGACTAGTGTCTGATGACCCTGACCTGAACTGGACGTTGCGATAGTGGCCGTTACGCGGCCAGTGCGGTCGACCTTGATCGCACAGGACTCGGGCCAAGTAGTTGTCTCGTTTTTTGGATTTAGGAGAGGTTCGAAGGCGGAGTTGCCACCCCCAGGTTCAAGACAAGTCGCGAGACCGATTCCGGCTACATAACCAAGCGCACGGGCTGCGTCGCGTCGGGCCAATAGTTTGTCCAGATTGGACAGGTCTCGGGCCTTGGCCAACACTGTGTGATAATTGCCACTGTCGTATTCCGAACCGCTGGGTATCCGATAAGGGAATTCGTAAGCCCGAATGAAATTGCGCCGACGCACGGTAAGCCTAGAGAGGCTCAGGTAGCGAGCAACTTTGTCCACCGCCATCTCTAGCGCAACGTTGGTAGGGGACATACCAAACCCACGGACCGCCGTCTGTCCAGTCTTGTTAGTTGAGACTGCCGTCGCATGATATTCCACGCTATTTATCCGATAAGCGCCGACAATAGCGCTAACCGGCTTCCCAAGTTGAAATGGCGCACGACCCGTCTGTGCCCCCACGTCCTCCAACGCGCGCAATTTCAAGGAACGGATCACACCTTGAGCATCAAAGGCCACGGAAACGTCGAAGCGGCGGTCCGGACCATGCATATCGCCGCCCGTCATGTTTTCCAGTCGGTCCTCGATCAATCGTATCGGGCGACTAAGCTTACGGGCAAGGTAGCCCACTAGAATAGTGTGCTTGATGCCACGCTTGACCCCATATGATCCGCCAACGTCTACGTCATAATGTACACGAACCCGATTGAGGGGAATCTTGAGGCTGGATGCTATCTGTTCGGGATACGACGGCATCTGTATCGAAGCCCAGACGTCGAGAATCTGGTTGCCAGCACCCCATTCCGCGATCACACCAAAAGTCTCAATCGGCACTGTGGCGCTGCGACCCCATCGGACGTGGAAGGAAAGCTGGTGAGGTGAGATAGTAAAGTCGTCCGTGACAGGCCCCCAGGTAAAAACCCGATCGTAAAGGATATTGTTACCGTGATCCGAATGAACCGGTGGTGATGACGGACCAAGCGCCTCAGTCGGGTCCACCACGAAGGGCATTGGGTCATAATCAATCTCAACAAGCTCGGCTGCGTCCTCCGCCATCGCCCGTGTCTCGGCAGCAACCGCGACCACCCATTCACCAACATAGCGCACGGTGCTTTGGGCCAATGGGAATATCTTTACGCCGGGCGTGTCGACAGCATTTGCCAGTGGTGCTGTCGCATTGGCGAGCTCTGGGCCAGCCAGGATCGTAACAACCCCGGGGCAAGCAGCGGCGACAGAAGTGTCGACATTAATGATTTGGGCGGCTGGATATGGGCTCGTCACCAGGGCGACATGCAACATACCCGGTCGTGCAATATCGGCGACGAAACGACCGGCCCCAGAAACGAAACGACCATCTTCCTTAGGTCTTCGCTTGGTCGATACATAAATACGCGGCGTAGTGTCAGTCATCCCCCCCCCTACTGCTGACGCATGCGGGCCGCTGCCAGACGCACCGCATCCACGATCTGCACGTAGCCCGTGCAGCGACATAGATTGCCGGAGATCGCTTCGCGGATTTCTGCCTCTGTTGGGTCCGCGCTTTCCGCAAGTAGGCCATAAGCAGCGATCAGCATACCCGGAGTGCAATATCCGCATTGCATCGCGTGGGTCTCCCAAAAGCTATCTTGCAAGAGACCAAGCGATCCATCCTCCTCAACCAAACCCTCGACCGTTGTGACCTCGTGGCCCTCAGCTTGGATGGCGAAAAGGAGGCAAGAACGGATCGGCGTACCGTCGAGCAGGACCGAGCATGCGCCGCAAACTCCGTGCTCGCAGCCAACGTGGGTGCCCGTAAGCATCACATCCTCACGGAGAAAATCCACGAGCGTGGTGCGTGGTTCTATTTCACTTGAGATGGCCTCTCCGTTTATTGTGAGCGTGACGGCGCGTTTCATACCAAGCTCACAACTGCACGGTCACGGGCGGTTCTGATGGCGCGACCAAGAAGCCCAGGAGCAACACGCCGACGATAAGCAGCGCTCGCCTGCACGTCGCTCTCGGGGTCGAGAACGGGGTCGATTAAGTGCACTGCGTCATCAACCTCATCGTCCGCGAGAAGGCTGTCCGCGAGTGCAATCTCAACCATGTGGGGGCGGAACGGGACTGGTGTTGCACCTGACACACCGAGACGTAAATGACGGCAAAATCCTCCAAGATCGAGGCCAATTTCGGCCGAAACGCTCAGAATAGCATAATCGCCAGCGCGAGGCGCAACCTCCTCAACAACAGCGGTGACACGCAGATCGGTGGGTGCGGGTTGAAACCGCGCTGCCACCAGACATTCGTCCTCCTCCATCACTGTCTCCATGGGAGCAACCGCGAAGTCTTTGATATTCACCGACCTTTCTCCCTTCTCTGATCGAAGATCCAAGGTTACGCCAAGGGCCATGGCAACCAAAAGAACCTCCGCGGTTGGATCCCCATGGGCCAGACTACCGCCAATCGTCCCACGGTTTCTTGTTTGGTTGTGTCCGATAAACGGAACCGCGGCAGCCAGCATCGGAACGACCCGGGCTATTATCTCTGATCGTCCAGCATCCGCCTGCCGGGTGGCCGCGCGAACACAAACTGAGTCATTATTTTTCCCGATGCCTGTGAGTTCAGAGACATGATTAATATCTACCAAGAGTTCGGGTCTTACCAATCGCATCGCCATCATCGGAACCAGAGACTGACCGCCGGCGATAATGCGCGCATCAGTTCCAGCTCTGGCCAATTCGGACACCACCTCGTCGATATGGGTTGGCCGAACATATTCAAAAGTGGCTGCTTTCATTGACCCATCTGCTCCATTCCTTGGCCCCTCAACCGGATTAGACCTTAACGTCAAATTGTCCATCATGCGGAATATTAGCTTGACCTGGGCGCAATCCGCGCACATTTACTTGATGTCGTTACGAAAGTGTCTTGCGAATTCAGAATGGCCCTAAGCTCGGGCACACTAGCGTCCTTCCCTGACATTGAGAACGAGAATGCAAGGTCCGCCGTGGTGGCGTGCCATTAAGATCAATACGCCCTAGGAGACTCCACATGGCGACCGGTACAGTAAAATGGTTCAACCCGACCAAGGGTTACGGCTTCATCCAGCCCGACGAGGGCGGCCCTGACGCCTTCGTGCACATCACTGCCGTCGAGCGGTCAGGCATAGACAGCCTGAATGAGGGCCAGAAAGTAGCCTTCGATATGGAGATGGGTCGCAACGGCAAGCAGGCAGCGACAAATCTGAAACTACTATAGTGATTTATACCCTCCGGTCCGTGGGATGGGAAGCGTACATAAGTCGCTGACTGAATAAGTTGGAGGATGGGGCGCCAAACGAACGGCGCCCCAATTGGCAGCACATATCGGCATGCGGAACCATCTCGGCTAAATCGCTACGCCGATGCTAGAGAGCGTGCATGTAAACCCGCCTATTTCTGCGACCGATGCACGATCTTAACACACGCTGGTAGACAGCCATGCACAAGGACTAGCAATTTCAAGCTCGCGAGTGGCTTGGTCAAACTATCCAAGAAACACCCTGTGGTGATTAGTGTTAACAGCCCCACTTTTCGAGCAGTTGACAGAAGGCTAATATATCTTTTGAAATGGCCACCGCCCTTCGTCGGCCGACTTCGTGTTGTGCAGCGCCGAGGGTCTGGTCAGCCATCGGAAAATTGATCGCGTTCCTCAACGAAATAAGCCACTCGACACACTATACATGTGCCGTCTCGACGGGGATAGCCACGCCGAAATTAGGGGTGATTGTTTGGCCCATCGGTTGGCCTTGCCGTCCAACGGCACTTGCTTCGCGGCGGGTGGCTACAAACTGTATCCCCCGACAATTGCCTATGGCCCATTACGCCACATTTGTCATCACGATGGTGCCGCTGGCGCTAAACATGCCCCCTACACCATGAACTACGGAAATTTCCGCCCCATTAACCTGGGCGGGGGCCGTCCCCCGCATCTGACGCACACCCTCCTGCAAGGCGTACATGCCATACATACCCGAGTGCATGTATGAAAGGCCGCCTCCATTTGTGTTCAAAGGCAGCTTAGCGCCAGGACGCGTGCAGCCCTCAGCGATGAATGGTCCGGCTTCACCACGGCCCACAAAACCGAGGTCTTCAAGCCCATAGATAGGCAAATGCGCAAACGCATCATAGATCATCAGATGGTCGACATCTGAATGCGAGATCCCAGCGGACTCAAACGCATTCTTGCCAGACACGCGGAAAGCGGCCGAGGAGGTGAAATCCGCCATCTGGCTAATCATTGGTGTCTCAGCGGACTCTCCAGTGCCCCGTATATAGACAGGCTTTTGGCGCAAGTCCCTTGCTAGGTCTGCTTTCGTGAGGATCAAGGCACCGCCGCCGTCTGTAACCAGACAGCACATCAGCAAACGGAAAGGATAGCAAATCATCTTTGAGTTCAGGACCTCATCTACAGTGATCGGGTCCTTAAAACTCGCCTTCGGGTTTTTTCCCGCCCATTCGCGCTGAACCACCGAAACCATAGCCAAGGTCTCTTCCGATAGTCCGTAGTCCTTCATGTAGCGGAGCACAGGAATGGTGAACATAGTCGGCGGCCTTGTGACACCGTAAGGCCGCTCGAACTGCTGTTGAAACAGCGATGGGAAGATCGATGAACCATGGCGGCCGAGGCCTGACCGTCCGCTTTCCCCGTGGGTGATCAGGACAGTGTTGCAGAGCCCACCGTCGATAGCCGCGCAGGCATGCCGGACCAGTAACATGAAGGAGCAACCACCCACGGAGGTGCCATCAAGCCAGTTCGGCACAATGCCCAGGTAGTGAGCAATCTCGACAGCGTTGTGCCCACCCGTCGCCACGCCGTCGATATCGGAGAGTTTGAGGCCTGCATCCTCGATTGCATTCAACGCCGCGTCGGCGTGCAACTGAACCTGGGACATGGTTGGAACCTTGCCAAGTTCAGTGGTCTCTGAGGCTCCGACGATAGCAATGGCATTACGTTCCATATCAGTTTGTACCCATCGGTTTAAACTGGGGCAGCGTAATTTCGTCGTTGATCCTCTCGAAAGTCACGCTCAGAGGCATATCGATTATCAAAGCCTCAGGCGTTTGCTCGCATCCCAAGATATTGCACATCATCGTTGGGCCTTCCTCGAGCTTAGCAATGGCGATCGCGTACGGTGTCTGAAATCCGGGGGCCGGCAGATGGCTGATGATGTAACTGTGCAACGTCGCCTTCCCGGAGGCCTTCACCACGTTAACATTCTTCGATCCACAGGACGGGCAAAAATGGCGTGGCGGAAAATAAGTGTTTTTGCAATCCTCGCAACATTGAAAGCGCAACTCACCCTTCCTTGTGCCGTCCCAAAAATGCTGCGTCTCCGGCGTCGGCCTGGGCAGCTCTCGCTCTCCGTTTGCCATATCATTTTTCCAATTAATGAGATCGTTGTGCCGAGCACCGTTTCAATCGTCCAAAATGAGGGGCTCCGATCACGCTGAAAAAACCGCCGGTTCACAAACTCCAGTGCCCCTCATCGTGAGCTTGTCGAAAAATGTTATAGGCGGATTCGAACGCTACATTTTCATCGTAACCAGCCCCTTTTTCAGCATTATTGCATCCTGTTCCACGAAACGCGATCTGATCGATACCTGGTTGCCAGTTTTCCAAAAATTCTGCGTCGACCGTTTCGGCCCGGTAGATCGGGTAAGAACACCAAAGCAATATCCACTTGAAGCGAAAAGAACCAAAGTCACGGCAGATTATCCGGATCCCGCAGGGTCACTACGCGGAGCGCACAGTGGATGGCGTCCCCCGTCGTGCAGGTCTGGATGACCTGCTTGAATACCCCACTGTTCAAAGTGTCATGGTCCAAACTCGCGATTCACCCCCTTTTTTTAAATCGGATCCCAACTGAACACGTCGGCCGACCGGTCGAGCTGAAAAAAATTCGCCTCCATGGCCGGGATCGCATGCTCCAGCACCATTTCGGGGGTCCAGCCCTCTCCCCGGTGAACTGAGCGCACAGGACGCGACTGGCCCATTAGGAAGATCTCGTTGTTGCGTACGCCGAAAATCTGGCCAGTGACCTTGGATCGGTCCGAACAGAGCGCCACCGCCACAGGCGCGATCTTCGCCGTGGTCATTGTTTTGAGTTTCTCGACACGCTCCCGCTCGGCCTCGTCGCCGATGGGAATAGTTCCGATCATTCGGCTCCAAGCGAAGGGTGAGATACAGTTCGAGCGGACATTGAAGCGCGACATGTCGAGTGCGATAGACTTGGATAATCCCGCTATCCCTAACTTAGCGGCAGCGTAGTTGGCCTGCCCGAAGTTGCCAATCAACCCGGAAGTCGAGGTCATGTGGATAAAGGCCCCAGACTGCTGTTCACGGAAAACAGTGGCCGCGGCCCGACTCACATTAAAGCTGCCTTTCAAGTGGACCGCGATCACCGAATCCCAATCTTCCTCAGTCATTTTATGGAAAATCACGTCGCGCAAGATGCCAGCGTTGTTCACCACGACGTCGAGGCCCCCAAGCTCTTCCTTGCATTGATCCACCATACCCTGTGCGGCGGAGAAATCGACCACACTATCGAAATTGACCACGGCCTTGCCACCACCGTCCTCGATCTCCTTTGCGACTTCCATCGCGGGAACCCGGTCAGCCCCCTCCCCTCCAGTGGTGCCCCCAAGATCGTTAACCAGGACCTTCGCACCTGCGTTCGCGAAAGCCAGCGCGTAGTCTCGGCCGATACCCCGCCCAGCACCTGTAATCAAGGCAACCTTTCCGTCCAAGAGCTTATCGCTCGTCATTTTATCTTTCTCCCGTGAATCCCATTTTCTATACCGTAGGGTGTCGTAACTTGTGGGGTCTACCGCGTTCCGATTAAGATGCCACAAATACTTGATAACAAAACTGAATTCTATCACCTGCGTGATCAGAACCGGACTACCTACTCGTACTCGAGGGAGAGAGTCGATGCTGCCAAGAACTCTGTTTTCCGATGAGCACGAGCTTTTCCGAGACGCCGCCCGCCGTTTTGTGGAGAAAGAAGTAGTACCTCACCACGAACGGTGGGAAAGGGACGGGATCGTAAGCCGCGATGTCTGGCGGACAGCGGGTGAACAGGGGTTGTTGTGCTGCACCGTACCCGAGGAATACGGAGGAGCAGGTGGCGACTTCCTGCACAGCACGATCGTGAATGAGGAAATGGCCCGAGCCGGCGCCACCGGCCCGGCTTTTGCGCTGCACTCCGACATTATCGTCCCTTATCTCCAGGCTTATGGGAACGAGAACCAAAAGCGTGAATGGCTCCCGAAGGCGGTTGCAGGGGAGACCATTATGGCGATCGGTATGAGCGAGCCGTCGGCCGGCTCGGACCTACAGGCGATCCAGACTCGGGCCGATCGTGACGGCAATCACTTTGTGATCAACGGTCAGAAGGTCTATATCTCAAATGGCCAAATCGCAGATCTCTACATCATCGCCTGCAAGACTGACCCCACCCTAGGCGGCAAGGGTGTGTCCCTGATTCTAATCGAGGGCGACCGCGAAGGCTTCCAGCGAGGCCGCAATTTGGAGAAGATTGGTGCCAAGGCGCAAGATACCTCAGAGCTGTTCTTCGAGGACGTGAGGGTACCAATCACAAACCTCCTGGGACAGGAAGGGCGCGGATTTGCACAATTGATGCAGCAACTGCCCCAGGAACGCCTAGTAGTTGCTATCCGTTGCGCCACCGCAATCGAGTCGGCCCTCACAAAGACGCTAGAATACACCGCTAACCGCAAGGCCTTTGGGAGGCGTATCGTTGATTTTCAGAACACACGTTTCAAGCTGGCCGAAGCGAAGACCCAAGCCATGGTTACCCGCGTCTTCGTAGACAAATGCATCGAGCAGCACGTGAAGGGCGAGCTCACGTCAGTAGATGCGGCGGCGGCTAAACTACACACGACCGAGATGCTAAACCAAGTGGTTGACGATTGCCTGCAACTCCACGGCGGCTACGGCTACATGTGGGAAGTACCAATCGCCAAAGCCTGGGCCGACGCAAGAATGTCTCGAATTGCAGGCGGCTCGTCCGAGATCATGAAGGAAATAATCAGCCGGGATCTGTTAACCGACCTCGAGTAACGGGTGATTTTTTATATCATCAGCGAATACTAAGATCGACGTCTGTCGCTGTTGCGCGAATGAGTTGACCCAAAAAGACGCGAGAACGAACTCGCTCCCTATTGCAAACGCTGTGTACCTTCCTCAAGTTCTGATGGAGGGACAGCAGCAGGCGAAGCGTGGTGGTGGATCATGCGCCAGCCAGTCGCTTCTTTGACGTAAACATTGGTAGCTACGAGCGCGTCCTCAGCGATCAGTTCGTAACAGGTGACGTAACAGATGTCGTCAGATAGGAAATGTGCTTTGGCGTCGTGGCACGAGATACTGGGGGCCGATGGGGCGGAGAGAATCCCGGCCCAGCTCTGCATCACCGCGTTGCGCCCATAGAGCGGCCCCCAGCCTGGGTGTACGCAAACCGCCGGCATCTCGCGCGACCAAATTTCGTCCAGCGCTTCCAGGTCGCGAGTCGCGAATGCATTGTAAAACGCCTCATTGGCGAACAAAACCGCCACTTCCTCGCTCATAGGTTAGACCCTTTTCTAGCCATCCGTAGGACCAGGAGAGGCTGCTCAGCCTCCATTAGAATGTCTAAGCGTATAAGCTCTCAATACGTCGCACGACCACCAGAGATGTCAAAGACACCACCGGTGCTAAAAGAGCATTCCTCTGAAGCCAACCAGGCGATCAGACTTGCTATCTCCTCAACAAGGCCAAACCGGCCGAGAGGGATCTTGGAGAGCATGAAGTCGATATGCTGCTGACTAATCTGATCGAAAATCTCTGTCCGCACGGCAGCCGGTGTGATGCAATTTGCCGTGATCGCGGTATCAGCCAGTTCCTTACCCAGCGACTTAGTGAGCCCAATCACGCCGGCCTTCGCAGCACTGTAGGGCGAGGCGTTGGGATTGCCTTCCTTGCCAGCGATTGAAGCAATGTTGACGATACGCCCATAGTTCTTCTCTAGCATGAAGGGGACCGCGGCTCGGCAGCAAAGGAATGTGCCGTTCAGATCGATATCAACCACCTTGGTCCATTCCTCGATTGGGTACTCCCAGGTCTTAAAATTTGGACCCGCGACGCCGGCGCTATTTACGAGGATGTCGAGCCCGCCCATAGCGGCGTGGCTGGCCTCGGCCGCCGCCTCAACAGATGCCCAATTGGTGACGTCGACCTGCTGGGTTTCGACCCCACCTGCGAAGGTCGTCGCGACCTCGGTGGTGCGCTCGGGGTCCAAGTCCCAAATCGCGACCTTCGCCCCGCTCGCATGCAGCCGACGGGCGGCGGCAAGGCCGATGCCACGCGCACCTCCGGTGACTACCGCTGCACGGCCGGAGAAATTGTGGGTTACTGTCATCTTCTTTCTCCTATTCAGAAGCCAGAGACGCGGCCCCAACCGCGTTCATCACCGTCTTCTCGAAAAATTGCAATGCCGGCTCGTTACGTCCATAAATCACCCTATTCTGGGCGCCCGAAAGCAGTCCGGCCTGGATCCCTTCGCCCGCAGGGAAATCCTCAGTCTCAACGGTTCGCATTACCAAGTCCATGTTCTTGCGCCAGTGTTCCACTGCCATCTCGCCCCCTGCGGGTTCGGGGATGTAGAATTCGAGATAGACTGTCACCTCGTCCACAGAGCCATTGGCCGGATAGACACGCCAGATTTCGTAGTGATCGATCTGAATTACAATCACAACGTTAGGGAACATGAGATAGACTATCGCCGACTGCTCGACTAAGTTCCATTCAGACTCCGGCTTATTTCGAAAATCGACAATAGCGCGCCTGGGAAAGACCTCACGCAGATTCTGACCGAAGGTGTCGACAATACATAGGTTGGGGAATAGCAAAGGCCCAACCGTGTTCTTGTGCAGAACCGAAAAGTGGTAAGGCTCGAGAAACGTGTCGATCGCGATCTTCCAGTTCATTTTCCAATGCGTCTTGCGTGTGGCATAGTGGTGGAAGTTGCCAAAGTTGTAGCTCGCAAAATCCTCGTCCAGACCCTCGAAGACCGGATCAAGATTCAAAGCCGTATCCGGCCGTGGCGCTACAAAGATTAGCCCGTGGCGTTCGGCTGCCGTCAATTCTCTTAAACCATGAGCTGCCTTGTCGACATGGCCGAAACTTGCCTGTTCCGATATCACCACTAACCGCCCCGCAGTGTCATAGCTCCAGGCATGATAAGGGCAAACGAAGGCACGCTTACCCTTGCCGCACCCCTCAGCTACCCGTGCCCCACGGTGCCGGCAAACATTGAGAAAAGCTCGGACCCTTCCATCCTTGCCCCTTGCAACTAGTATCGGAACACCGAGATCATCGTTGGTTAGATAATCACCAGGATCGGGGACCCGACAGGACAGCCCCAAGTACTGGGGCTTACCGAGGAACAAATTCTCCCACTCGCGCGCGAGGCGCTCTGGTGAAGTGAACGCCGTGACGTCATTGTAGGCGACGTCACGCGACAAGTCCGTGGTGTCTGCACCGAGATGTGCCAGGATCCGCTTGGAGAGCGTAACCTGTGTGTCGTGCAGCATTCGAAACCTCCAGCAAACCTAATTTAACGCCCCAGGACTTAGAGAAACACGGTTCCACCATCGACCATGATGGTCTGCCCGGTCACGAACTTCGACGCATCGCTCGCCAGATAGAGCACTGTGCCGGCCAGATCCTCGGGTTGCAGGTTGCGTTTGAGGGCCTGGTCGTTGGCTATCACTTCGACAACCTTCTCCAGCCGGCCACCAAAGAACTCCTCCGTCCCTTCGGTCATGACTGCGGACGGACCAATTGCGTTGACTCGAATCCAGTCACGTCCCAACTCGCGGGCAAGCGAGCGGGTCATGCCTATCACGGCCGCTTTCGAGGTCGAATAGTGCAGGCCATAGGGCAAACCAGCTACGGCCGCCAGCGACGAGATATTGATAATTGATCCGCTCTTCTGTGTTTTCATCTGCCCGATCACCGCCTTGCAACAGCGCCAGATCCCGCTGATGTTTACGTCCATGCAGTCATTCCACTCATCTGCCGGTAGCTGCTCGAACCGACCGCCTTTCAGGCCCCCGTAGAGGGCGGCATTATTGACCAGGGTGTCGATCCGACCGAACTCGGCCAAAGTCGTATCGGCCATGGCGTCGCAGCTATCCTGGTCGCGGACATCGAGCGCGACAGCAATAGCTTTTCCACCAGTCGACGTTATCGATAAGACAGTTTCAGCGCAATCACGCACGTCTGCCGCCACAACCTGCGCTCCCGCACTGGCTAACTTCTCGCAATACTCGCGCCCCAGCCCGCGACTACCACCGGTAACGATTGCCACTTTGCCAAATAATTCATTTGTCATCCCATATGTCCTTTTCCTCTGCGTAGCCCGGATCAGGTGATCCACGTTTCTTGATTCTTGGACCCAAACAATATAGGCGCGGGGATGTTGATGAGAAACGCACCGCCGGTTTCTTACTGCTTTCGTTTGTTTTCGAGCTCCCCTAGGATCTCCTCGCGGTCAGCATCGATCTCCCGCGGTTGCCGGTAGTCCACCATGTTTTCCCCATCAATATGCAACGGGCTCGCCGCTGCGAGAAACCGGTGCCCCTCCGCGTCAGTGATCCAGCGGATCATGCCGCGAGCATGCAGATTCACATCCTCGACCACTTCGTCTAAATCTTTAACCGATCCACATGGTACGCGAGCAGCACTGAGGGTAATCATAATCTCTTCGCGTTTGAGCTGGCTCGACCATTGGGTAATCAATTCCGTAACCGCGTCTAGGTTGTCCACCCTGGCCTTCATGTCGACAAAGCGTGGGTCGTCCATCAAATAAGCCTTATTCATCGCTTTCAAGAGACGGGCCCAATGGGTGTCGTTGTTGCATATAATCGCTGTGTATCCATCCATGGTCGGATAGACACCGTATGGCGCGATCGATAGTCCACCATGGTAATTGCCTACCCGAGAGGGCGTACCCTCACTATCGAACATGAGCCCAAGGTTGGAGGCGAAAGATGGGAAAACCGCCTCCTGCATGGAAACATCAACATAAGAGCCCTTTCCTGTACGCTCGCGTTTGACCAGTGCCGTCATAATCCCGCCGTAAAGATGAATTCCAGCGAAGAAGTCGCAAAGCGCCACTCCGGCCTTAACAGGTGGATTCTCCGGAAAACCAGTCTGGCCCATCACCCCACCCATTGCCTGGACCGCGATGTCCATTGCTTGGTAGCCCCGATAGGGACCGTCCTGACCATACCCGCTGCCGGATGCGTAAACGACACTTGGGTTGATCGCTTTGACCGCCGCGTGTCCGACTTCCAGCCGATCTACAACGCCAGGAGCAAAGTTTTCTACCACCACGTCGGCAGTGGCTGCCAACTCAAGAAAAATTTCACGGCCTTTATTTGACTTCAGATCCAACACGATGCTGCGCTTGTTAGGATTCAGCATCTTGAACGGATAGAGCGCACCACCCCGAGCGTTGCGCCGACGTAAATGCTCACCACCGGGCGGTTCTACCTTGATGACATCTGCGCCCGCCATGGCCATCAGGAAGGTGCAATACGGGCCGTTGTAGATCTGGGTCATGTCGATTACTCGGATGCCGTCAAGCGGATGCTGTTCGTGCGTCATTTTCGTTTCGCCGAAACGCAAGGTTGATATTGTTGCCAGTGCCGCAGAAAGAGGCGGGCGTGTCAATCATCCCTCAGATATAGTGCGTGCGCGAACCATCAAATATTGGAGGTAGTATCTGTGGCCGTTGATCTTGACTACAGCTCCCTTTTACGTTCGGATTTGCCCGCACCCGCCAAGCGTTGGGGCGGCTTTCCACCGTTCAATTTTATCGGTGGCAACAACGACGCCGACAGCATACCTGTCGAAGACATGATCGCAGCCACTAGCGCCGTACTACGACGCGAAGGGTCAACCCTAGCTACCTACGGATTAAAGAGCGGTCCACAGGGATACAAACCCCTTCGCGATTTCGTCGCAGCAAAACTCAAGTCTCGAAGCGGCCTGAGTGTCGCAGCCGACGACATTCTCATTACCTCGGGCTCAAACCATGCACTCGACCTGGTCAATCAGATCTTGTGT
>PBMU01000076.1 GCA_002722775.1 Rhodospirillaceae bacterium | reverse complement strand
GCCGGCACTGAAGTTGATCGAGGAAAAGGGTGGCTTCGCGGCTCGAGCCGATGATCCGGGATAGTGCCTTTATTATCTTTCGAACGCAGAGATTGCTCGACCATGACCGACCAACTTGCGATTGCGCTTGCCCAATTGGATCCCACCGTGGGGCGTATAGACAGCAATTTGGAAACCCTCCGGGAAGCGCGAGCTAAGGCGTCGGCGGCCGGAGCCGATTTAATTCTTACTAGCGAACTCTATGTCTGTGGTTATCCGCCAGAGGATCTTGTGCGAAAGCCCTTGTTCGTGGCGGAGATCCGAGAGGCGATTGAGGGTTTTGTCCGCGAAACCGCAGATGGCGGGCCCGCAATACTTCTTGGCACGCCCTGGGTCGAATGCGATAAACTACACAATTCCCAGGTTCTGATTGAATCGGGCACGATAACCGCAGCGCGGCACAAGCATGCTCTCCCCAATTACGGCGTATTCGATGAGAAACGAGTTTTCGATCCCGGTCCATTGCTGGGCCCTGTAAATTTCCGCGACGTGCGTATTGGCGTGCCGGTTTGCGAGGACATCTGGACGCCGGATGTGATCGAGTGCATCACCGAGACAGGGGGCGAACTCATATTGGTTCCAAACGGATCTCCGTTCGAAGCAGGTAAAGCGGATGTTCGTTTGCATCATACCGTGGCAAGGGTGGTCGAATCTGGTCTGCCCTTAGTTTACCTTAATCAGGTTGGGGGGCAGGATGAACTGGTGTTCGACGGAGCATCTTTCGTGATGAATTCTGACAGAACTCTCGCGTGGCAAATGGCAGCTTGGCGGGAGGACTTAGCCCTCACGAGGTGGCGCCGCCGGGGACGCGGTTGGTTGTGCGATACTGGCATCTATGCACCAATCGAGACGGGTCTCGAAGCGATTTATCAGGCAATGACCATCGGTCTGCGCGACTATGTTAACAAGAATGGATTTCCCGGGGTCATTCTGGGCCTCTCAGGGGGAATTGATTCGGCAATAAGCGCTGCGGTCGCGGTCGACGCGCTCGGGCCCGACCGTGTGCATTGTGTGATGATGCCTTCGCCATACACCAGAGAAGAGAGCCTCGAGGATGCTGCCGAGGCGGCGCATCTCTTGGGCACCAGGATTGATACAATCTCGATTGGCCCAGCGATGCAGGCATTCGGCCAAATGTTGAGTGAGCACTTCGAAGGCACCGAAAGTGGTGTTGCGGAGGAAAATATCCAATCCCGCTCGCGCGGGCTGGCGCTGATGGCGTTGTCTAACAAGTTTGGCGCCATGGTCCTTTCAACTGGTAACAAGTCTGAAATGTCGGTCGGCTACGCCACTCTCTACGGCGATATGTGCGGTGGCTATTCTGTCTTGAAGGACGTTTACAAATCCACCGTCCTCGCTCTTTCCCGTTGGCGCAATCTGCACAAACCACGAGGATCTCTAGGCCCGTCTGGTGCCGTGATGCCCGATCGCATTATAACTAAGCCGCCCTCAGCAGAATTGAAGCCGGATCAGATTGATCAAGACAGTCTACCGCCTTACGATGAGCTCGATGCAATCCTCGAGTGCCTGATCGAGGACGAGGCCTCGATAGATGAGATTGTCGCGAAGGGGTTCGCCCCCGAAACAGTAATGCGGACCTGGCAACTGCTGGATCGCGCCGAGTACAAGCGGCGGCAGGCCCCTCCAGGCGTAAAAATTGGTTGTCGAGCATTTGGTCGCGATAGGCGTTATCCCATCACAAATGCCTTTGAGCACAACCACCGACCAAAAGTCATTGGTTGATTCCGGATTCTAAGTCCAACTATTATGATATTAGTGATTAATATCAACAAATTACCTAGCATAATTGTTCGCTGTTAAATTCTGGTTGGTAATCGTTGGTCCTCTCTGCGATAAAATCAGTTAATGCATTGTCGCGGACGAGGTTTCGTGAGAGGTGCTTATGCTAGTCCGCATGTAGAACCTCATGATCGGGGCTAATACCATATGGTGCCAACTACGGCTTTTTAATACCCTGGGGAACCCCCTGATTGTGGGTTGCATTGGTGAGACGCAGCTATCTGATTAGTTCTATAGTTATTTTCCTTGTGGCTGTGGCTGGATGTGGTTTGCTACCTGAGCAACCTTTACCGCCTAAACCACTGGCGGCACCAATCCATCCCCGCGTGGCTTTTGATACGCTGGTTGATTCGAACCCGAGAGGCGTCCGTTGCAGCCTTTCTGGAGGCTCCGGCAAGACCGTGACCATATCCACGCCGCGTTTGGTCGCGATGTATGAGCTCGCCGCACCGGTGATGATACGGTGCTTTGCCGATGGGTTCTGGACGTCCGAGATCGGGGTCTTGGAAGGCAGTCGTAAGGCTCTTCTGATCCGCATTGTCGACGGAGAGCAAATCGCTATCACCAATGCGCCGACCCGAGGTTTCAATGTTGGAATGGGCGGGAAGTTCCCGCGGGCCGTGACAATCAAATTGTTTCGAAACAGTTTCGAGAGTGCCCAGAAGCGGGACGAATACTATGCTCAACACCTTGCAGAGATCTCTGGGGCGTGGAAAGTCTTGGCGGATCAGGTAAAGGAGGAATGCGAGGACCAGGCGCTGCCACAAGTTGGGCGTAGTGCTATGTCACGTTCGGAACTTTGCCGTGCTGGACTGCATCGACTGACCTCCCTCGAAAAGGCAGATCTCCAAGTTGTCGAACAGCGTCGCCGTCGTTCTGCTATACCGTGAGAATGGCTCATGAAAGTGGATTAAAAACATTAACAAGCCTTGCCTGGGCGGGAGTCCGGTCTTGCGTTGTTGTGCAGTGCACGGCATGTTCCGATCAAACTTAAGTTCCGGCCGACGAATGGCCTGCAACCGTGAGTATCCCTGGAGCCCGACGTATGAAAATCGGAATCGTCAAAGAGCGACGACCTAATGAATCCCGCGTCGCGGCGTCAGCCGACACAGTGAAGAAGTTTGTCGCTCTCGGTTTGGATGTGGTGATCGAAGCAGGAGCTGGAGAGGGGGCCGCAATAACCGATGCGGCGTATCGCGAGGCAGGCGCGACTTTGGCGAAGACGGGGGCCGATACGCTTGCCGACGCAGATATCGTCCTGAAAGGTCAGAAACCCATTGGCCCTGGCGCGACTGTGAGAGGTACTGGAGACGAAGTCGCGATGATGAAGGCGGGTGCGACGTTGATTTCTCTGATGGAACCCCATCGAAACCGAGCTTTGTTTGAGGCTCTTGCCGCCAAGGACGTTACATGTTTCGCTATGGAACTCGTTCCGCGGATCACCCGTGCGCAATCAATGGACGTTTTATCTTCGCAGTCTAACCTAGCAGGCTACAAGGCGGTCATCGAGGCGGCGGAGGCTTTCGGTCGCACGTTTCCGATGATGATGACGGCAGCGGGTACCGTCCCGCCAGCAAAATGTCTGGTGATGGGAGCGGGCGTCGCGGGTCTTCAGGCGATCGCGACGGCCCGCCGATTGGGTGCGGTGGTATCCGCTACCGATGTGCGGCCGGCCGCTAAGGAGCAAGTGGAAAGTTTGGGCGCGACCTTTATCGCTGTTGAGGATGAGGAGTTCAAGCAGGCCGAGACTGAAGGCGGTTATGCGAAGTCAATGAGTGACGTTTATAAACAAAAGCAAACCGCGCTTTTAGTGGAGACAATTGCCAAGCAGGATTTAGTGATTTGCACGGCTTTAATACCCGGATCTCCTGCCCCAATTCTTGTCAACGAGGAAATGGTCAAGTCCATGAAGCCTGGTTCAGTGATCGTTGACCTAGCGGTTGAACAGGGAGGTAATTGTCCCCTTTCGAGACTCGGAAAGACGATAATAAAGCATGGGGTGTCGATTATAGGCACGGCCAACATGCCCAGTCGTGTGTCTATCGACGCTTCCATACTTTACGCTAAGAACCTGCTTAATTTTGTTATGCCATTGCTAGATTTAGAAGCCAAAAAACTTACTGTCGATTTCGAGGACAAGATCGTCAAGGAATCGATGGTTACCCACGCCGGTGCCATCGTTCACCCGGTTGTTCATGGGATTGTGGATGCCCCGCGATCGGCGGGCAGACGCCGGACAGCGTCAAACTCCTCCACCACCCAAAATGTGACTAAATAGGATCTGCGGTAGGGTTATATGAACTCCGAACAGTTGCTCGAACGGGCCAGGCAATTGGTTGCCGAAGCAGGGCATTTAGCTAGTGAGTCGGTGCGACTCGCAGCGGAGGCCTCCGAAACAGCGAACACGGCTACGGCGTCTCAAGTGACTGGTGTCGAACCTTTTATTTTTGGGCTCACCGTGCTCGTGTTAGCGTGTTTTGTGGGTTACTACGTCGTCTGGCGTGTCACGCCGGCTCTGCATTCACCGCTCATGAGTGTGACTAACGCGATTTCCTCAGTGATCATTGTTGGTGCCCTGATAGCTGCGGGCCCGGCGGAGATGAACTTTTCTCAAATTATTGGATTTTTTGCTGTTGTTCTGGCCTCAGTTAACATTTTTGGTGGTTTTATCGTGACCCAGCGAATGCTGTCGATGTTTAAGAAGAAGCGCTGAGAGCAGGTAACGTTCGATGACCAACAATATCTCGGCAATCCTATATTTGATCTCCAGCATCTGCTTCATTATGGCGCTCCGTGGTCTTAGCTCGCCGGACACTTCGCGCCAGGGCAATCTTTACGGTATTTCTGGGATGGTGATCGCGATCGGGACCACTCTAGCTTTGCCTAGCGTGCTCAGTTACGAGGTCATTATCGCCGGTATTCTTATCGGCGGAGCGATCGGCGCTTTCATAGCTTACAAGATCGAGATGACCGCACTGCCGCAATTGGTCGCTGGTTTCCATAGTTTGGTCGGTCTGGCGGCTTGTTTCGTCGCGGTGGCTGCATTTTACCGTCCGGAGGCTTACGGCATAGGGAACTTCCTCGCCGTAAATCCGATCAGCATGATCGAGATGGCCTTAGGGTTGGCTATCGGCGGCATCACTTTCACCGGCTCTATCATCGCGTTTGGCAAACTCCAGGGATTGATCACTGGCGAGCCGCTGGTTTTCAAGGGGCAACATCCTTTGAACGCTTTGCTTGGACTCGTTCTCATCGCATTGATCGTTTTGCTCGTCCAAGAACAGACCGTGGCCGCTTTCTGGATGATACTGGCGTTGTCTTTTTTGATTGGCGTGCTGATTATCGTACCTATTGGTGGAGCGGACATGCCGGTCGTGATCTCAATGTTGAATTCCTATTCTGGATGGGCGGCTTGCGGTATCGGCTTCACGCTTGGTAACAGTCTTCTTATTGTTACTGGTGCGCTCGTCGGATCTTCTGGCGCTATTCTCTCCTATATTATGTGTAAAGGCATGAACCGCTCTTTCTTTAGCGTTATTCTTGGCGGTTTCGGAGGAGAGATCGAGGGAACTGCAGATCGCACACAGGGCGACAAAACCACCAAATCCGGCAGCGCTGAGGATGCGGCATTCATAATGGAGAATGCATCCTCTGTTATTATCGTGCCGGGTTATGGTATGGCGGTCGCACAGGCCCAACACGCTTTGCGTGAAATGTGTGACATTCTGCAATCGAGGGGCGTTAATGTTCGCTACGCGATCCATCCAGTCGCTGGACGGATGCCGGGACACATGAACGTCTTGTTGGCTGAGGCGAATGTACCATATGAGCAAGTCATGGAACTCGAGGAGATCAACCGTGATTTCTCACAGACCGACGTGGCTTTTGTAATCGGTGCTAATGATGTGACCAATCCAGCTGCCAAGACCGATCCGGCGAGCGCGATCTATGGGATGCCGATCCTGGACGTTGAAAATGCTCAAACGGTGCTGTTCGTCAAACGCTCGATGGCTTCGGGTTATGCCGGGGTCGACAACGAGTTATTCTTCCGGGACAATACTATGATGCTGTTCGCCGACGCGAAGAAGATGTGTGAGGAAATCGTTCAGGCATTATAGGATTTTAATTCCTAGTTTAGTTAGAAAAACTGTAATTGACTACTCCTGATCTTGGCATAAACATTTCGTCGTCTCTGAAATTCTGAACGACGGGCTCGACTGGGCGCGCTTCAGGCCTTTCGGGCCGAAGCAGGTGTTCCATATATTCCAATGACTTTGTGTTGCCGGCTCGGAATGCTGCTAACGCATCCTGAAACAGTCGCAGCCTTTCTAAGGCGGCCCTGATTGCACCAATATGATGCTTCTTATTGCGGCGGACAATTTCGAGATGTTCTGTGAAAGGTGCGCGATCCAGGACATGGAAAACGCCACTAGTTACGCCAGTGCGGCGTTGTTCTAGTGTAAGCTCAACTCTATTCCCGTCGAAATTAAGCAGCCGAAGATCCTCAGCGTTTATCCGTTTCTCCCGGATCAGACCAACCTCGATCGCGAAAGAAGAAACGTTTCCAAAAGTGCCTCCGTCTGCGCCTTCGACACCGAAGCTGCGAACAATGCTTGTGATACGCACCTGAAAGCCAAGTACATCTTCGTCCGTGCGTGCAGTTTCGATTAAGTCCGTGACGGCTGATAGGGCCTGGCTGATTCTATCTCTCGACCTGTCCACCCCGTGCAAAATTCCGAGCAGCTCCTCGAGGGTTTTAGAGACTGCTTCGCCCAAATCTAGTGCGCCGTGGTTAGCGTCTGCGAGACCTTGCGAAAATGCCGAGGCCTCGGTCATGGAGGCGAGTCGGAATGGCTTCGTCTCGGGCGTTCGGAAGCTGCCAACCCTATCTTCGGTGGGGCCCATGCTCTGGTATTGAATATCAGGGAAACGTCGCGCCTTATTGACTTGAAACATAACCTCGGCATTCGCGCGTGCGCCGATTGTACTTACCTCGATCATCCTTGGCTCCCTTCTGGATGCCACCGGCTTTTTGCCGTGGGACGCATAAATTCAGTCAGTGACTAATACTACGCAATGCAATTGGGGTTGTCTATTTGTCTCGCCACTTCGACCAGAACGTGCCTCGTTCAGGAAGCCTGTCGATCTCCCGAAGGGTTTGAATTTGAGATTTCCTCGGTGGGAACGGTTTCGAGTTCCGTTTCAAGCGATTTTCCTTCGATGACGTCACCTGGCTTTGGAACGAGTGCCAAAGTCCAGACACGAGGTGCGCGTTTCCAGGTGATTGTGTCGAAGGCACCGCAATTACCGCATAGCGCAAACCAACCTGGTGTGACGGCTCCACAGCTTTCACAATTCCAGCAAGGATCCTGTGGGGCCGCATCCGCGCGTTCCCACCAATGCCGAGCATTGGGACCCCCGCTGTCCATAGTTTCTTCTTCCTCGAGGCGCGCCATCAGTCGGCAATAACGCACTGACTGATCTGCTACCGGTACTCCGGTCAAATTACGCCGAGCTTCGCCCCAAAGACCCGCTTCAAGTGCTGTGCGTGCTAACGCAATTCGGCTTTCCGTGTGTTGAGTGTTCTGCCTTACCAGCTGTTGTAGGCGTCTCAAATTCTCCAGCGGAGGTTCCGATGACCACAAGTTGACATACGCGACGACAAGGTCTGGGTGGGGATTATGCTGCCAAAGGTCTTCCAATAATCTAGCCGCCCGCCGTTGTTTACCTTCGCGCGCAAGTGTCTTTGCCCGTAGCGTTGCGGCCGGCACGTAACCTCTCACCGCTGCGAGTGCCTTTTCGCAAAACTCTCCGGCTTCCTTGCTTCGTTCCTCGAATTCAGCGTCATACGCTCGTGCTGTGAAAATTGCGGCTCTATGGCCGATTGCCTGCTTTTCGGTCTTCACATCCCGACGTACGGCGTCGAATAGGGTCGCTTGGGCATTTACCCAATCAGCGCAGCGGGTTTGAAGGTCAAACAGAACATCCACGACGGCACTCGACCCCGGGCGGATTTTGTGAGCCTTGTTTGCAAGTTCAAGCGTTCTTTCCTCATCGCCATCGGCGATCGCCTGACGCATTAGACCGGTTAGTCCAAGAAAGGCAGTGTCCGGATTGTCGACCAATGCTGTGAAATAGCGCTGAGCGGCTACTTTATCGCCATTGAGCGATGCGGCCTGGGCCGATAACAGGCGAGTGAGCTCTGGATCACGGAGCAATGTATCTGCGCGATGTGCCAGTCGTTTAGCCTCATCTCTGTCTCCTGCCGCAACGGCTGCCATACCAAGGGCGAGCGCGCGATAACCGTCCTCACGCTTTCTACCATGTCGTTGAGAGAGAAACTTTTGGGGTGCCCCCAATAAACTGCGCCAGAATCGGTAGCAGGCCGAGGTGAGGATCAGAAGTATTGCCAAGACGAGAACTAGAACACCAAAGTATGTTTCGATTCGATAGCCAAGCCAGTTGATCTCAACCTTGCCCGGGTGATCGGACAACCAAACAGCGAGCGCCACCAGTACTCCGACTTGGGTCAAATAGAAAAGTACACGACGCATTCCGATCACCCGGCGGCGGAAAGAGCTGCCAGAGCACCGGCTTGCAAATCGGCGATGCCCCGATTTACGGCAAGACGGTCTGCGGCATCGCTTAGCCAAGACTCAATCGCTGCGCCGGTCGCTCCGTCCAAGCTCCGAAGTGCAGACACAGCTGCCGAGAGATCCCCAGAGGTGAGCGCGGTATCTGCCGCAGCGAGTGCTTTATCCACACTGCCGGGTGAAGGTGCTTCGACTTTTCTGATCGTAACGAGTGATGCGATCCGGGTTAGTATTTCACCAACCAGACCATCCGACGTTCCAACGTCCCGGGCTCTTATCGCGGTCATCGCTACCGCCGTGAACTGGGATCTAAGCGTAACGAGCGTGGCAGTACCTTTCGAAGCATGAGGCTCGAGGCGACCAATTGCATCGTCAAAATCGATGGTGCCATGCGCAATCGCTCGGATGCTTTTAAGCTGGGTGACGAACGGATCACCGCGTGCGGCGACAATGGCGAGTTGGTTAACGCTCATTAATAAAAGCGCCGCTTGCTCACGGGCCGGGTTGGCACGCTCGATGAGTGCATCCAACATTGTGACCTGCTCGTTCAAGACACTTAAGCGAGAACCAACCGCAGATGTTTCATTACGGATTGCGCCGATTGCATTGTTGTCAACCTGAACCTGTGTCTCGATCGCCGTGATGCGCTCTGCCAAGCTGACCATGGTAGAAATCATGCCTTCTGGAGCAATTTTTGTTTCTTGTTCTTCGTTTATTGCTTTCATCTCGGCGATGGCTGAGTCTAGCGCTGCGACTTTCTCGGAAAGTTTGTATATTTGCTGAAGCGGTTCGCCTGTGCCGTCAAGGGTTTGGAGCCGCAGCTCGTCTTCTAGTTCGGCAATCCTGGTATTCATCCCAGTCAGTTGTCCTTCTAGACGCAAAACCCAATCTTCAAACCCTCGCATTCTTGAGGTCAGCGCATTAGCAGTGGTTTGCATTTTTTGTTCGTTATCGGGCGCATCGGGTCTCTCTGAAACTCGTCGCGAGGCGATTTGTTTGTATCCCTTTTTTTCGGCCACGTAGCCAGTTTCAGACTTTGAGTGCGGCTTACTTTCTTGATAGGTTGTATATGGCGTCTTTTCATCCAATTCAGCGCGCGATGTTTGCTCGCTTGCTATCACCGTTGGCGACTGTTGACCGTTGATCTGTCCCGAGTCCCGGCCGTGGTCTATGATCCACTGTGGAACACCAATGATGTGTTCCAACGTCCTGATATTCCAATTGAGGAAATTCAAGGTCATCCGCGCTTCGCCCCTCCAATAAGGATAAGTACCGGCGCCTAATAGGATTATGATCACGACTAATAAAAGGGCGGCTCCAAAGACCCTGAGTTTTCGGAAAAAGGGAGTGGACGGCTTAGTTGGTTTCCCTTCCTCTTGCTTGAGTGCTGGCCCGTTCGCACTATCCGTTGGTCCAGCGTCATTTGTTTCAGCTTCGGGAGCGTTCTGGTCGTTCGAAGACATTGGCTAGCCTGTTCTTGGTATTCATATTTTACAATAACAGCCTAGGGCTGGCTTGTGTCACGAATCGGGCAGTGTTTCCAAGAGCGATTCCTGGGTGGGTTGCTTCGCCACCACTACCTTGGCCCAATCAACTTGGTTCGCAGCTTTGGCCGCTGTTCCACTGATACAAAAGGCTGTCAATCGACTGGTTACTGAGGTCAGATTGGACCGTGATACCATTTCCAAAAACAAACGCGCCGATCTAGTGGAGGACAATAACACTCCATCGATCGCACCCAACCGAAGTGCTGACGCTACCTTTTCATCTAGTGCGCTGACAGGCTTGGCGTTGTAGACGACGTATCGATCCGCCCTGAACCCGTCGCGGCCGAGGTCCAAGGCGATGTCACGTGATATCACTGCAGCGGACAGGTAAAGAATCGGGCCATTTTCTGCATGTAGTTCGCGGCGTACCAGGCCGATCAGGTTCATCACGTCACCCGCCGCGGATTGCAAATTCGAATACCGACCAATGTCGAGTCGCGCCAGGGCTGCATCGCCGACACAATATATGGGTATCGCGTCTGGCAGGTTGCTAGCAAGCAAGGCATTTACTGCGTTAGCGCTGGTTAGCAAAACCGCTTGATAGGGCTTGTCGGGAATCATAACGTGTTGTGGAAAGATTTCGATCACTGGTGAGATCAACGTGTCAAACCCACGAGCGGCCAGGGTTTCCGCCATTCGTTGGGAATCCGCTAAGGGGCGTGTGAGCAATAGACGCATGGTCTTAGTGCGGTAAATCCGGCCCCGCGCGCGCCAAAAGTTGTTCTCCGACGTGCTGGCCGATAGCTATAGCATCGCTGATTGCACCATGGCCACGGGCCGTGTGCAGTCGTGCGCCATCCAGAGATACGACGTGCCCAGTCAAGGTCATGCCACCAGCACCGTCCAGCTTTGCGTAGCCCGCTATTGGAGTGTGGCACGTACCGTCCAGCGTTGCTAGCATTGCGCGTTCAGCTTTTATCTGCAGGTGGCTGTCAACGTGGTCGATTTTAGCCAGCCAATCGAGCAAGCGGGCGTCGTTGCCACCGTCTGCAATACGGGTTTGGGTGCCTATCGCTCCCTGTGCCACGGCGGGCGGCATTTCTTCCAGGTCCATGATACGCGTTGCCCGGTCTTCGAGGCCCAACCGTTTCATTCCCGCGATTGCGAGTAAGGTTGCGGCGACTTCACCTTCATCCAGTTTCCTGAGTCTAGTGCCAACATTTCCCCGAAACATGACGGGTTTGATATCAGGCCGGCGGTTTTTGATCAAAGCCGCACGACGTACCGACGATGTGCCAACTTCGGCGTGTAGCGGCAATGTCGCAAGACTGTCCGCCTTATTCGAGAGAAACGCGTCGCGAGGATCTTCTCGGGGCAGAATGCAGGATATTTCAGTCCCTTCTGTGAGGAAGGTTTCGACATCCTTCATAGAATGCAGCGCTAGGTCGACCCGACCATCGATTAACGCAACCTCTATCTCCTTCATAAATAACCCTTTACCACCGATCTCTGAAAGAGGCCGGTCGCGAACGACGTCGCCGGTGGTAGTAATAACTACGATTTCAATGGCATTGGGTTCTGCCAGTGTCTCGTCTACGTTGGCGAGACGGGACCTCAGTTCCTCGGCTTGCGCCAAGGCTAGTTTGGAACCCCGGGTGCCGATGCGTATCCGGGCCACGCCTTTGCTCTGGTCATACATGGCTAGCCTGTGTAGACCGGGGCGATGAAGAAGGCAAAGAAATGAATTTCATCGAGGGCGGAAATATGCAGGCGTCAGTTGTACTCGGCATAGAATCAAGTTGTGACGAGACTGCGGCGTCGGTTGTTAAAGGTGATCGTGAAATCTTGTCCAACGTGGTGCTTTCCCAATTAGATCAACATCGCCCTTTCGGTGGTGTGGTCCCAGAAATAGCGGCTCGTGAGCATGCCCGACATCTTGATGGGATAGTGTGCGACGCCGTTAAGCAGGCGGAGCTCGAGTTCGATGACCTCGACGCGGTGTCTGCAACGGCTGGTCCGGGACTGATCGGTGGCGTGCTGGTTGGTGCTACCATGGCGAAGACTATTGCGATCGCGGCGGGAATTCCGTTCATCGCGGTAAACCATCTGGAGGCTCATGCGCTTACTGCCCGTCTCACGGACGGGGTATTATTCCCATACTTGCTTTTACTGATATCGGGGGGGCACTGTCAGTTGCTGGCAGTCGAGGGAGTGGGTCGTTACCGCCGATATGGAACGACTATCGACGATGCGGTTGGAGAGGCCCTTGATAAGTCAGCCAAACTTCTGGGATTAGGTTTTCCTGGTGGCCCTGCGCTAGAGGCTTTGGCGCGAGGGGGTGATCCTAAACGAATCGAATTACCCTGTCCGATGTTTGGTCGCCCAGGGTGCGATTTTTCATTTTCTGGCCTGAAGACTGCGGTACGTGAGAAGGTGATGCGGAAAACCGATCTGTCACCCATTGATAACGCTGACCTTGCGGCGTCTTTTCAGAACGTGGTTGCTCGAAGCTTGGTTGACCGGTCGGCGAACGCAATTGAGATTTTTGAGAGTGAATTCGGTAAGGGCCACTCGTTCGTCATGGCCGGCGGCGTGGCCGCAAACCAGATATTACGAGAACATTTGAGGGAACTTGCGGATAACCGTGCCATGACTTTTGTGGTTCCACCGCCTAATCTCTGCACTGACAACGCGGCAATGGTCGCTTGGGCGGGTGTGGAGCGCCTTGCGCTTGGCTTGACCAACAACTTCGATTTTGTGCCGCGACCCCGCTGGCCCCTGGATCCTCTGGCGTCCGCCTTGCGCAGTACGAGGGGAAAGGCGTGACGCTCCAACGGATCGCCGTGGTTGGAGCCGGTGCTTGGGGAACTGCACTGGCCCATCTCGTCGCCAGGGCTGGGCGTGATGTCATTCTCTGGGGTCGTGACCTTTCAGTCATCGCAGCGGTTACACGAACTCGTGAAAACCCTCGATACCAGAGTGGATTGTCGATTGATCCCGCGGTGTTAGCGACTGCTAATATTAAAGAACTCCAACATGCTGAAACTGTATTACTCGCCGTGCCTGCGCAGGAGGTCCGGGTAGTGGCACGGCAAATTACAGACGCCGAATTACCCGCAGTTCCAGTGCTTTGTTGCGCCAAAGGGTTGGAAGTCAGCACTGGTCTTCTGATGTCCGAAGTTTTGGAGGAAGAATTGCCGGACAGGCATATTGGTTGTCTTTCCGGTCCGACGTTTGCTGGCGAAGCAATGCGGGGGATGCCAACCGCGGTGACCTTAGCAATGGCGGATCGAGGCCTAGGCGGAGAATTGGCGCGGTCACTTGGAACCACAACTTTTAGGCCTTATTTATCAGGAGATGTAATCGCGGCCGAGGTGGGGGGTGCGGTCAAGAACGTGCTCGCTATCGCCTGTGGTATCGCTAACGGTCTTGGGTTTGGAGAGAATACTCGGGCTACATTGATCACTCGAGGTCTTGCGGAGATGTCCCGGTTCGCGGAAGCGCTTGGTGGACGGGCTGAAAGTATGGCCGGCCTGGCGGGCCTTGGGGACCTTGCGATGACGTGTGGCAGCCATCAGTCCCGGAATTTCCAGTTTGGTGAGGCTTTGGGCCAGGGTAGGGCACTCGCTGACGTTCTCGCGGCCGCCGGGGGGGTGATCGAGGGGCGCCATACGGCGGAGGCGGTGACAACGCGAGCGCAGACACTTGATGTCGAACTCCCGATCTGCGGGGCTGTAGATCATGTGCTGAACCGTGACGGCAATTTGCGGGTGGCGATAGAAAGATTGATGAACCGTCCGTTAAGGGCTGAAATCGACGGTTGATCATGATGATGTGATGATTACCTTTGAACAGAGGGGAATAGTAGGAGGGTAGCAAATGCCTTATTGGCTGTTCAAATCGGAACCTGGGACCTGGTCGTGGGACGATCAGGTTAATGAAGGCGAAAAAGGAGCCGGTTGGGATGGCGTGCGGAACCATCAGGCTTCAAATAATATGAAAGCGATGAAGATTGGCGACCGGGGATTTTTTTACCATTCGGTGAGCGAAAAACAGGTCGTGGGCATTGTCGAGGTCGTAGCCGAATATCATCCCGATGACACCGATGTGTCGGGGCGGTTTGGGATGGTGGACGTCAAAGCGATTCGTCCTTTTGAGATACCCGTCACATTGGCCCAAATCAAGGAAGAAGATCAACTCAGCGACTTCGGGTTGGTTCGCCAGTCGCGACTTTCTGTCGTCCCGGTTACTGAAGAGCAGTGGAAACTAATTTGTGATATGGGAAACACTGATAGTTCGTGAGGTGAGAAGCAGCTCGCCCTAATTTGAAGATGTTTCCTTCTTTTCGGCCCCATCGTTGATTCTGATCTCGACGAAACTGTCAGGATCTCCGTAGGTGGTGAGCCTTTTCGATATAAGCCAGACCCAAAGCCCAATCAAACACATGCCTAATAGGAGAGGGGCAAGCCAGACGACATAAACCCTTTGATCAGCAATTTGAAGAACAGTGATGGTTACCGCTGCTAAGGTCGCTGCAATGATCATACGGATCGCATGCGTGGTGATCCAGTGATGAGGATCCTTGGGCGGCTGACGAAACCTTTTTAAGTCGCTTAATGCCATCACCGCTCCACCAAGGCCTAGCACTATCATCAGTGGCGCCAACCTTTCCACATGCCACGCGAAGATGGCCCAAGCAAGGATCGCACAGCTGCCCAGTAAGGTCATTTGAGCCATCCCCTTGTCCAGGGGGCCAGGGCGCGTTGGCCCCAAGGTGTGTGCTGGCACGCTGCGTTTCAGGTAAAGGACCCGGTATCCGGAAATCACCGTGTGCAGATTTAATAATCCCACGAGCAAAAGGGCCATGTGGTTCGCCTCGATCGCAAACCAAACAGCGATGCCTGCGGTCGGGAGAACTGCTAAGCTGAAAGTTTGTCCTGCGGCACGATGTAATGCTCCCCCCTTTGGACTGAGAAGTGCAAGTGCGGCGGTGACAAAACATAGGACGCCAAGCACGAGATGTATCCAGACCATCAAATCCAATTCCATCACCTCAACAAGATGAACGAAACGACGAGGATCCGTCATAGTGGCTTATCGGAAGGGATTTCCAAAGGAGCCTTTCGTGGTTGCGCTTTGCATCTCCAATTCATGGACCGAATCTCATAATTTTGTCATAATCTGGCCTAGGTGGAGCTGTAAATTTTGACCAGGGCCACGTCGTAATGTTCTGTAACCCTTGTTTTAACGACAGCCCATTTCGCCATTGCATTGGAAGGGGCGGTGGCTAAGTGGCCCACCGCTCGTTGTGAGCGGCAGAGCTGTCATTTAATGGTATTTGTGGAATAACCAGAGCCCGTAAACGCGTAAACGGCCCGTTGGCACAGGTGAAAAACGAGAGCACGTGGCGCGCCTCGCTCTAATAGCTTATCTCGGTGACCGCGGCCTTGGTGTCGGTGGTCCATTCAGTCCTTTGGGCGGTTATCACTAGATCTCGGTATTTGGATTGTTGAGCGCAAAGGAAATCACGGGATCAAGAAATTTACACCTGCGTGTTTTGACGAGCTGCGCCGTATAATCAAATTTCGTCAAAGGTATACTGGAGTTCCTAGGCCATCGGCCCTGTCTTGGTTTTTCAGTCGCCTTGGCCGTATGACCCGACACCTACAGATCCTTCGTCACAGTCTTGTGACCGGTTGGGTCGGCGACTATGGTCCTGCGCGAAAGAAGCAAGATTGAGGACGTGTCATGGCTGAGGTTGGTGGTATCGCAGGAGAGCAGTTGCGCTCATATATCGAGCGGATAGAACGCCTAGAAGAAGAGAAGACGGCTCTTGGTGGCGACATTCGCGAGATTTTTTCGGAGGCGAAAGGCAACGGGTTCGACGTCAAAATAATGCGCCAAATCATTCGCTTAAGAAAGTTGGATCGAGTGGACCGGCTGGAGCAAGAGGAACTTCTCCAACTCTATCAGCACGCGATTGGTATGGAGTAGTGATACTAGCTGTGTTCCCTAGGATATTCCGCACCCTAGTTTGTTGTATAGGTGTGGACATAGAGCAGTTGCACGCTTCAACAGTAAAACTCTGACGTTTTGGAACGACTGTTTTTTCCGCTGG
>PBMU01000075.1 GCA_002722775.1 Rhodospirillaceae bacterium | reverse complement strand
GGGTCCACAACACTGATGGCAGCCAGCGTAAACGTGGGACGAGGATCACCATTAAAGCTTCGCAAATACCAGGCCCATGATTGGGCCTGCGATGACGTCGGTCACTGCTACGTGTTACAGACGAAGCCAAATGTATAAATATTGGCTCGAGGTAGCGAAGACGTTGCTCGCCTTGCTTACACATTTCGAACGCATGATCGTTTGGATCGGCCTTGTTAGCGGCTGGGCTCTTCTTTTGCCAATTATATTTTCGCGCTTCTACGATATTGTCGCACGCCAATACACTGATGTTCAGTCAAACATCGTACAGTACATCGAGTGGGATGGTTTCTTTCTGCTAATCTGCTTGATTTTTGGGTTCGCCTATTTCCGGGACGCCCATGCCCGGATCGACATCCTGCGCGGACGTTTCTCAAACTATTTTAAGGCATGGATCGAGATAATTGGGATCGCCGTCTTCGTCGGTCCATTTTGTGTCATCTGCGTCGCTTATGGGATCGAGCACGCCCAAGCTGCACACCGATTCGACGAAAAATGGTGGATTCCCTTTGCCGACGGTTGGGTAAAAAAGACCATCATCCCAATTGGCTTCTCGCTACTGCTGATCTCGTCAGCTGTGATTCTTTTGCGTAACGTGGTTTTCTTAATTACTGGCCAGGGGAAACCAGAACCGCAACCTCCGGAAGACGCACACACCCAGGACCCCGCAATCTCTTAACGCCATCGACCCCACCTCTCACGGTACAAACACGTTATCCGAATCATGGCCGAGTTCCTCACTGAAAACCTGCCGATCATGATGCTGCTCGCGTTCGCGATGCTCATCTTCACTGGGTTCCCGGTAGCCTTCCTGCTTGGAGGCGTTGGAATCGGTACAACGCTGATCGCCATGGTGGTCGGCATCTTTCCGGAGGACGCGTTTTACGCCATCCCCTTGCGGATCTTTGGCAATTTCTCGAAAAGCTATATCTATCCGGCCGTCGCTATGCTTTTGTTCATGGGCGTAGCATTGGAGCAAAGCGGGATCTCGCGTGAAATGTTGCGCTGCCTGCATCTTCTGTTCCGGCGGGTACCAGGCAGTCTCGCTGTCTCGGTCACTGTGATCGGCGTTTTGCTTGCGCCAAGCGCCGGTATGGTTGGTGCGTCGGTCGGCACGCTAACGCTGGTGGCATTGCCAACCATGATCGAGCGCCACTACCCTATTCCATTGGCGACCAGCGTCGTAGCGGCGGGTGGCACACTTGGCCTGATTCTTCCGCCCGGCCTTATGTTAATCTTTCTGGCGAGCCATTTGAGCGTCACGGTGGGCGAAATGTTTCTGGCGACGGTGGTGCCAGGCCTGTTACTGGTCGCAATCTACATTCTTTATTTCATCGCGCGTTGCGCCGTGGACCCGGCGATGCGTGGTTCTCGGGAGCCAGATGAAGCCATTTCTGGTTGGAGGCTTCTAATCTATGTTCTTCGCAGCCTAGCGTTACCAGCACTCCTGATAGGCGCCGTGCTAGGCTCGATCATCGGTGGTTTGGCTACCCCACCACAATCAGCCGCCGTAGGAGCCGTCGGGAGTTTGCTTCTGATGGTTCTGAATGGTTCTTTCTCGATCGTTCGGTTGCACAAAGTCATTCGAGGAACACTGGAAATCACGGCAATGGTGATCCTCATCGTTCTAGCAGCCCAGATCTTCTCCTATCCGTTCCGCTTCTTTAGTGGAGACGAGCTGGTACGCGACTTTATTAGGGCGCTCGGGTTCGACGACTGGGGCGTGCTGATCACGGTCCTAGTGACAGTGTTTCTGCTCGGCTTCTTTATCGATTGGATCGAAATCACGGTTATAACGATCCCTATCTTTTTCCCACTTCTCCTCGCACTCGATTTCTCCGTCTATGTAGGGTCGCCAACTCTCTCTGTGGTCTGGATCGCCACTCTCTTCGCGCTGATACTTCAAACGTCTTTTCTCACGCCGCCGTTCGGTTTTGCCTTGTTTCACATCAGGAGCGCTGCCCCGCCTTGGGTGGAATTAACCGATATCTACCGCGGTGTTTGGCCAATCCTCGCGTTGCAAGTACTAGTTATCGTCTTGGTACTTTTCCTTCCAAGCTTGGCAACCAACCTGCCTGATTTGGTCTTCGACATCAGTGCAAATCGTTAAGACACCCCATGCGGGTGAGACCTAATAGGTACCTCACATGACTGAAGTCAGCCCCCTCACCAATGAGATTTCGGAAGCGGCACTCGCCTTTCTCTGTCACGCGCCTACCCACATACGGGTCTGAAATGGAGACGATGGGCGCCCTACCCAAGGACATGCCACCCGCCTATTTGGGCAAACTGCCCGACTACTAGATCGGCACCTAGAAACCGCATGCGCTTGAGGACACGCTAAATCGTTTCAATAACTGAATCACACGGATCAAGGGTCTGGGGCCGTCACCCCAGATCACCGCCGAATGGCTTTCATCGAGGTGTTTCAATTCATAACCGAAACACCGTCAGGGCCACAGCCTCTGATCACCCGGAACGCTGAGCAAGCACGTTCGAATGATCGGCTACGGGTCTGAGGATTTACCCGCTGTGCAGATTCCTTGGAACGTCGTGCGTTTCCCGTCATAAACCGACCCCAACGGAAATTTCGCGGCGTCACGGCTATCGGATGCCTGTGGGGAAGTTGTGCGACCATCCTTGCCTACAATTCAAAAATTCATTTGAATATAATTAACCTTTTATAATTCCGATCGCCCACCGGACAATGTCTAGCGAGCAAACACAAAAACTACTTTCACGATCCCCCAGAATAACTATAGTCCCCCGCCAATCAATATTACCCAGCGGCGAACGCTGGTGACAGTTACGATACCCAGGGAGGCTGAACCACAGACATGACAGAACTTGAGCAGCCTTCGGCCCAGGCCGACACATTTCCAAAGATTCTCCTTTCCAATGCCCGACATTTGGGTGATCGGCCGGCCTATCGGCAAAAATATCTTGGCATTTGGCAAACACTAAGCTGGAAGCAAGCAGCCAAAACGGCGAAGGAGCTTGCGCTCGGGCTGGTTTCACTTGGTCTTAAGCGGGGCGACAAAGTCGCGGTGGTCGGTCAGAACACATCACTCATGTACATATCTTTCGATGCTATCCAGGCGGTAGGTGGGGTCCCGGTACCGCTTTACGCCGACAGCGTAGCAGAAGAAATGTCCTATGTTCTCGACCATGCAGAGGCGCGATACGCAATCTGTCAGAACCAGGAACAAATCGACAAAATCGAGGAAACAAGGAACAAACTACCGTCGATCGAAGCGATGATTTTCGAAGAGCCAAAGGGCATGCGCCGTTACGATCAACCCTACATCCACTCGCTCGACAAGGTCCTCACCATGGGGCGTCAACACGAGGCCAATTTTCCGGGATTCTTTGAGGAACAGGTCAACAAAGGCACGGGTGAGGATCTTGCGATCATCGTCTATACATCGGGAACTACGGGCAAGCCGAAAGGCGTGATGTTGTCCTTCGATGCGCTCTGTAATTCTGCGCGGCTCGCCTCAGACATGGAATCGCTCGGCGCGGATGAAGACGTGATCGGCTATATGCCGCTCGCCTGGGTCGGCGACCATTTCATTTCACATGCCCAACAGCACGTTTCCGGTTTCAAGGTTAACTGCCCGGAGAGCCCGGACACACTGCTCGAGGATCTGCGCGACATAGGTCCGACTTACATCGTCGCGCCGCCCGCAATTTTTGAGAGCTTTCTGACCCAGATCGGCATCCGCATTGCCGATGCTGCGAAAGCGAAGCGATCGATCTACAACTATTTCATCGCCCATGCCCGCCGCGTCGGACCGCGCATCCTAGACGGCGATACTGTTGGGCTAATAGACCGCCTGATCTATGCTTTAGGCGAGTTTTGCATTTATGGCCCGATAAAGAACAACCTTGGCTTTACGCGTATGAAAATTGCTTATACTGGCGGCGCGCCTCTGGGTGAGGACGTATTCTCGTTCTATCGGTCGATTGGAGTAAATCTGAAACAACTCTATGGTCAAACCGAGAGCTCAGCTTATATCTGCCTGCAGCGTAACGGGGATGCGCGCCTGGATACCGTGGGGCCGCCAGCACCTGAAGTCGAGGTTCGGATCTCGGAACAAGGCGAAGTCCTTTACCGCAGCCCAGGGAACTTCCTCGGATACTACAAGAACGACGAGGCTACCAAAGACACCTTGACCCCGGAGGGTTGGGTTCATACTGGTGACGCGGGGATCATGACCGATAGTGGGCATCTGAAAATAATCGACCGAGCCAAGGACGTAGGCGCCATGACGGACGGCACCGTCTTCGCTCCGCAGTATATCGAGAACAAACTGAAATTCTATCCATTCATCCGCGAAGCAGTGGCCCACGGCAACGGTCGCGAGTACGCCACCGCGTTCATCAACATCGACCTTGAAGCGGTAGGCAACTTCGCGGAACGCGAGGGGATTGGCTATTCGGGATACTCTGACCTTGCCCAGCAAGATCGTGTCTACGATCTGATTGAGCGTAACATCGAAGAGGTCAACGCAGATCTAGCCCGCGACAGTAACCTCGTTTCATCCCAGATCAAACGGTTCCTCATACTGCATAAAGAACTCGACGCGGATGACGGCGAGTTGACCCGGACCCGCAAGTTACGCCGAAAAATCATTGCCGAGCGCTATGACGATCTGATCGAGGCGCTTTACTCGGAGAAAAATAATATTGAGGTCAATGCCAGCGTAACTTTCGAGGATGGCCGGATCGGCGAGTTCAACGCCAATGTCAAGATACGCGACGTTGCTGCGGCCGGAGCAGAACGGAGGTCGCAATGACTATGTCTGAAGCCAATAACGTCGGAAAAGGTGACACCACCGCGGCTGAGAGCAAACAAGACGATGTCATCCTATCGGTAGAGAACATTACCTTGTCATTCGGCGCAGTCCGCGCCATTCGGGACGTCAGCTTCGACATCCGAAGGGGTGAGATTAGGGCGATTATCGGACCGAATGGCGCCGGGAAAACCTCGATGCTTAACGTAATCAACGGTTTCTACTACCCCCAGGAAGGTCGAATTCTGTTCCGTGGGATAGTCCGCAAACAAATGAAGCCACACGAAGCAGCAGCTGGAGGTATAGCGCGCACCTTTCAGAACGTGGCGCTATTTCGGGGCATGAGCACGCTCGACAACATTATGACCGGGCGCAACCTCAAAATGAAAAAGTGGAGCATCAATTTATTGCCCGCGATGTTTTACTACGGCCCGACACAGCGCGAGGAGATTGCGCACCGTGAATTCGTCGAACGGATCATCGACTTCCTCGAGATAGAGGCAATCCGCAAGACGCCGGTAGGCCGTCTACCCTATGGCCTACAGAAGCGGGTGGAGCTTGGCCGCGCGCTCGCCGCTGAACCCGACTTACTTCTGCTGGATGAGCCAATGGCCGGGATGAATCTCGAGGAGAAGCAGGACATGTGCCGTTTCATACTCGACGTAAACGATGAGTTCGGCACCACGATCGCGCTGATTGAGCATGACATGGGCGTCGTAATGGATCTCTCGGACCGGGTCGTCGTTCTCGATTACGGTGCCAAGATTGCGGATGGCACACCAGATGAGGTCAAAGGCAATCAAAACGTCATCGACGCCTATCTTGGGGTTTCCCACTGATCAGCCAATGACGGCGCGCCAGCGGAGCGAGGAAGAGACTAAGCAATGGAATTCATCAATTTGGTTCTGATCGCACCGATCCTCGACATGGCGGAATACCCTGCCTTTTTCCTAGAAGTGGTATTCGGCGGGCTCATGTCAGGCGTAATGTATTCGCTGGTAGCGCTTGGTTTTGTTCTGATTTTCAAAGCCTCAGGCGTGTTTAATTTCGCACAAGGTGTGTTCGCGCTATTCGCGGCACTGACCCTGGTTGGGCTGATGACCGGCACCATGCCTTTCTCCCTAGAGAAGATACTGCCGGAGTTTCCCGCATGGCTGGCGATCATCTTGACGTTCCTGGTCATGATCGGACTTGCCGTCGCAGTCGAACGGCTCGTGCTGCGCCCACTGGTCAACCAGGATCAGATCATCATGTTCATGTCCACTATCGGTCTGGCCTTTGTGCTCGAGGGGTTGGGTGACACGATCTGGGGTAGTGAGGTCAAGGCACTTGACGTCGGCATCCCTACCGGATCGTTCAATGTCGGTGAGATACAGGTTCAAGTCTTCGATCTTTGGGCCGCGGGCATTGCCGCTTTTCTGGTAGTCGTGCTTGCTTTATTCTTCCAATGGACCCGCACGGGTCGGGCGCTGCGAGCAGTGGCAGACGATCATCAGGCCGCACTCTCGGTCGGTATTCCGCTGAAAAATATCTGGATTATCGTTTGGTCGGTGGCTGGCCTCGTAGCACTTGTCGCCGGAATTATGTGGGGCTCGAAGTCCGGCGTGCAATTTAGTCTATCACTTATTGCGCTGAAAGCGCTTCCGGTGCTTATCCTGGGTGGTTTCACCTCGGTGCCCGGCGCCATCATCGGCGGCCTCATCATCGGCGTCGGCGAAAAGGTAGCCGAAGTCTATTGGGGGCCACTGGTCAATGGCGCGATTGAGAACTGGTTCGCCTATGTCGTCGCCCTTATCTTTCTCCTGTTCCGTCCGCAAGGCCTATTCGGCGAAAAAATTATCGAGAGAGTTTGACCATCATGTTCTATCGCGAAGCAGGCCAGTTCAAATCGAGCTATGCAGCCGACCAGGCGATCTTTCCGATTCGCCAGGACCAGTTCGGAATCGCCATCATCCTTATTCTTGGCTTCCTGGCCATTCCTTTTTTCGGGAACGAATATTTCTTCCAGGCGATCATGATCCCGGTCCTGGTTTTTTCACTCGCTGCGATAGGGCTCAACATATTGACAGGCTATTGCGGTCAGCTCTCACTCGGAACTGGTGCGTTCATGGCAGTTGGGGCCGTCGCCTGTTACAAACTCACGACCGCATTTCCGGACTTGAATTTTATAATTATCCTGTTGCTTTCGGGCTTGATCACCGCGGGCGTAGGCCTTTTGTTCGGAGTTCCGTCGCTGAGGATAAAGGGTTTTTATCTTGCTGTCGCCACGCTAGCCGCACAGTTCTTCCTCAATTGGCTTTTCAATAAAGTCGCTTGGTTCCAGAACTACACGCCATCGGGCACCATAACCATGCCACCACGCGAGGTATTTGGAATCCTCGTGACAGGCGCCGAGGCCAACGCGATGCATCGCTATTTGTTCTGCTTGATCTTCGTGATCATTCTATCGCTAGCGGCGAAGAACCTGGTGCGCGGACCGATTGGACGATCTTGGATGGCTATCCGCGATATGGACATCGCTGCGGAATTGATTGGCTTCAAACCGTTCCAAACCAAGCTTCTCGCCTTTTCGGTTAGTTCCTTCTATGTCGGTGTCGCCGGCGCCATGGCGCTCTCACTCTGGCTCGGCAGTGTTGAGACAGCGGAAGCCTTCGACATTAACGTTTCTTTTCAGGTGCTCTTCATGATCATTATAGGGGGACTTGGCAGCATGATGGGGTCGTTCCTGGGTGCCGCCTTCATCGTGCTTATGCCGATTCTTCTGACAAACGTGATGGTAGGTGGCTTTGGCCTCCAGGCCGTGACCGCCAAGCACTTTGAGTTTATGTTTTTCGGGGGCATGATCATCTTCTTCCTGGTCGTCGAACCACACGGCATCGCGCGACTTTGGCAGATTATCAAGGAGAAGCTTCGGATATGGCCGTTCCCACACTGATGTAGCGTCTACCGGGATCAAGCCCGTCCGTCGGAAAGGTCGAGGAACCCGATAATTTGTGCATCCATAAAGGAGCACACAACAACAGGAGGTAGGGTGAAAATGAATGTTAAACGACTCGGATTGGGATTGGTGACGGCCATCGGCCTTGCCAACATGGTCGCGATCGAGGTCGCGATCGCAGCGGATGAGATCTTTATGCCGGGACTAGTCTACCGGACGGGACCGTATGCGCCGAACGGTATTCCCTTTGCCAACGGCTTTAAGGACTATGTGACGCTAATCAACGAGCGTGACGGCGGCGTGAACGGTGTTAAGTTGGTCTACGAGGAATGCGAGACTGGCTACAACACCAAGGTCGGTGTCGAGTGCTACGAGAAGATGAAGTCAAAGAACCCAGTCACCATAATCCCGAACTCGACTGGAATTACTTACCAGTTGATCCCAAAGACAGCAGCTGACGGCATTCCTCTCCTGACTATGGGGTATGGCCGCACTTCAGCAGCGGTGGGCTCGGTCTTCCCTTGGGTGTTCAACTTCCCAGCAACCTATTGGTCGCAAGCCACCGCCGTAGTGCGTTTCATTGCCGGTAAAGAAGGCGGCTTGGATAAACTAAAGGGCAAGAAGATCGCCCATATCTATCACAACTCGGCTTACGGCAAAGAAGCCAACCCGACGCTGGAAGCATTGTCGAAAAAGTACGGCTTTGACCTGACGCTTCTCGCCGTCGACCATCCCGGCCAGGAACAAAAGGCAACGTGGCTGCAGATCCGCCGCAAGAAGCCCGACTGGATTTTCATGTCCGGCTGGGGCGTGATGAATCAGGTCGCTCTGAAGGAAGCCGCAGCGCAGGGCTTCCCAATGGACCGCTTCATTGGCAACTGGTGGTCCGGCTCCGAGAACGACGTAGCACCGGCCGCGGCCGGTGCTAATGGCTACATTGCGGCCACGTTCCACACACCGGGCGGCAATACCAAATTGCACGCCGACATCAAGAAACACGTTTATGGCAAAGGGCTGGGTGCTGGTGAGGTGGACCGCATCGGCGAAGTGCTCTACATCCGCGGCCTATTTAACCACGTCATGGTGGTCGAAGCGGTACGCAACGCACAAAAGAAGTTTGGCGTCAAAGTGCCAAATGGCGAGCAGATGCGTTGGGCCTACGAGAACACTAACATGACCGCGGCTGACTGGGAACGAATCGGTTTGAAGGGCTTCCCAGAAATGAAAGTCAGTTGTAACGATCATGAAGGTGGCCATCCGGTGCTATTCCAGCAGTGGGACGCAACCGCCAAGGAGTGGAAGGTCATCAGCGACTGGATACCAGTAATGACCGACTTGGTCCGCCCTCTGATGGAAGCCGATGCGGCTAAGTTTGCTAAGGAGAACAACATCACGCCGAAGTCCTGCGGCTGATAAACTCCGGGCTTGTCGGGTGCAGAAAAAGAACAACCAAACCAAGGTGCGAGACGTGAACGACAAGCCAAGCCTCCTTTCCGTTAACAACATTGAGGTCATTTATGATCATGTGATCCTGGTGTTGAAGGGTGTATCATTAGAGGTTGCCGAGGGGGGAATCGTAGCCCTCCTCGGCGCCAACGGTGCAGGGAAGACGACAACACTGAAGGCAATCTCTAACCTACTCGGCACTGAGCGCGGGGAAGTCACAAAGGGCTCGATTGTTTATCGCGATCAACAGATCCAGGCGCTCACTCCGAGCGATCTTGTTAAGCGCGGCGTTATCCAGGTGATGGAAGGGCGCCATTGTTTCGAACATCTCACGGTCGAGGAGAATCTTTTGACCGGCGCATACACTCGCGGTGCCGATCGCCAAGGTATCGCCGACGATTTAGACATGGTCTACACTTATTTTCCGCGCCTGCAGGACCGACAGAAGTCCCTCGCCGGATACATTTCTGGGGGTGAGCAACAGATGGTTGCGATTGGTCGTGCGTTGATGGCGCGCCCGCAACTTATGCTGCTGGACGAGCCATCCATGGGCCTTGCGCCGCAATTGGTCGAGGAGATTTTCGAGATCGTCGCTAGGCTGAACCGGGAACGCCAGGTGTCGATGCTATTAGCCGAACAGAACGCATCGATGGCGTTACGCTTCGCCAATAGTGGATACATTTTGGAAAACGGCCGGGTCGTCATGGAGGGTGACGCTAGGACACTAGCCGACAATGAGGACGTTAAAGAATTCTATCTTGGAATCTCGCATGGCGACAAGAGGAGCTTCCGTGATGTCAAGCACTACCGTCGCCGCAAGCGCTGGCTCGGATAGGGCTCTTGGCCATTTCGAGGAATCACTCGGACTTCAATTTTATCTAGCGGGGTCATCGAAGTTTGGAGGCCTATCAAGTGCAATGCCTGGGCCGACCAATCAAAGTGCGGGATCGGTTAGTGATATCTGTGCAACCCCGATCGCTTGCCAGAATAGACAAGTATAGACCATCACACTAAATTTCATGTTAATATTTTAATTTTAAAAACATAATATTTTCAACGTGACACTTCTAGTACATGGACACTAAATAATTTTTCCGGGTCTACCATAACCGCACAGGCTAAAAATCCGGCTGAGATGGCTAAATATTGGAACGATTCGATTGTATATTTATATGAATTCTCAGTATGAATCGTCTCACCCACAAAAAAATGAAATATTTTATCATCAATACGCACTTTTTGATCTTCACGGCTTTCAAGGTGCATTTCGATTCGTGTGGGGTTTTCTTTATATATAGCCCGGTGTTGAAATTTTCTAATATCAAAATCACCGTTTAATTGTTCATTTATATGTTTGAGTAAATTAAGATTAAATTTTGCTGTTAGCCCTTCGACATCGTCATAAGCGGCAATGAGCGTCTGAAAATCTTTCTCTAAATCTACGCCTATAACAAAAAAAGCGCCTGGCCCTAATACGGTCGCAATATTGCGAAGAAATACGATGGCATCATTCGGGCTCAAATTACCTATGGTAGAACCTGGGAAAAACCCGATTCGAGGGCCAACCCCCAAAATTTCGTCCAAGTCGATAGGATAGTTAAAATCCGCACAAATTGCCGTTACAACCAGATTCGGGTTAGCGCGCGCGTACGCCTCCGCACTTTCAATTAGATAATTTCGCGAAATATCGACAGCCACATAACTACGGATGGTGCCAACAGCGGCAGCCAGTAATTTGATTTTTTTATTATTTCCACTTCCAAATTCAATAACCGTGGCGTTTGCCGGCAAAATGTCCCGCAACTTAGATTTGTAACCAGTCAATATCTCGCATTCGGTTCTTGTAAGATAATAAGATGGCAAGTCGCAAATTTGTTCGAAAATGCGGGACCCTTCAGCATTATAAAAGTATTTAGGTAGCGTTTTTTTCTGAGGACCCGATAACCCCGCCAGAATATCCTGGCGGAAATCTGACGTTGGCGGTTGGAGATCGACAAACCTGCTTAAAAACTTGACCGTCATAGGTCTTTAGCCAGGCGTAACCCAAGGAAGGCCCAGCGCTGATGAGGATAGAAAAAATTGCGGTACGTAGCGCGCAGATGCCCGTCCGGAGTAACACATGACCCACCCCTTAAAACCATTTGTCCACTCATGAATTTTCCGTTGTACTCCCCCACCGCGCCCGGCGGAGCACTGAAACCCGGGTAACCAACATAAGGACTGGATGTCCATTCCCACAAATCACCAAATATTTGATCCTTACCTCCACATCCAATTGGAAGCGGTCTAAGCTGGCCAGACCCCAGAGTGTTGCCAGACGGCGGCACATCGGCCGCTGCCACCTCCCATTCAGCTTCCGTCGGTAAACGGTGGCCAGCCCATCGTGCAAACGCATCCGCCTCGTAAAAACTCAGATGTCCAACCGGAGCCTTGGGCTCGATCGGGCAAACCCCGTGGAGGGTCATCTGTTGCCATGCATGTTGATCATCATAAAACCAATACAAGGGGGCTTTCCATGCATTAGCGCGAGCTGTTGCGATACCGTCAGACAACCATAATTCCGGTCGGGAATAAGCGCCATCTTCCATGAAGGCCAAATAGTCCTCATTGGTAACCAACCGGTCAGATAGAGCGAAAGGCCTAAGAACTATTTGATGGCGCGGCGTTTCATTGTCAAAACAAAAGCTGCCACCGTTATGACCTATCGTATAGAGACCACCCTCAAAGTTATGCCAAATGTGCCCTTTAAGAGAACTTAGAGGAGTATTAATTGGAGTCGTGTAAGCGGGACGGAGTGGATTTTGCGCAAACAAGTTCAGGATATCCATAAGCATTAATTCTTGATGCTGTTGCTCGTGCTGTATTCCCAATTTCATAAGCGCTGCGACAGTGCCATGATCCGGAATTTGAGCCAAAAATTTTGATATTGCAGCGTCCACATAGGCCCGGTAATTGAGCACCTCGGCCAACGTTGGTCGGGAGAGAAGCCCTCGTTCAGGTCGCGGGTGGCGGGCACCGGCAGCCTCGTAATAAGAATTGAACAAAAACCCAAACGCCCCGTCGAAAACACGATAAGTTGGATCATGCGGCAACAATACGAAGGTTTCGAAAAACCAAGTCACGTGCGCGAGATGCCACTTTATTGGGCTAGCGTCGGGCATGGATTGAACCACCTGATCCTCAATTTCGAGGGGCGCCGCGATAGCTTCACTTATTGCACGAATGGATGTGAATTGATCATTGTTGTCTAAAGTCATTACGCCACTTAAGCTATTCAGACGCTTCTCGACACGATTGTTGGATTCCATCATTCTTTTCCTAGCTAAATCGAACTCAAACCGCTCAATCACAAAGTCGCCAACAAGGTTTACGTTGGGTCCTATCGACGATCAGGTATTTGTGCAATTTGATCGAACCAAACGTTGTTTGGACTGGATTTATAGAATTTCACCTATCCCTTCGACCAGTGGGAACAGAGCGAGACCAGGCCTCGAGCAAAACGCCCGCGCCGGCCATTGCGTCCCAACCCGACGTAGCGCCGATGGTACCGAGGTCTTCGACGGAGACAGCAATGCCCCTCCCATCATTCATAACAATCGCGTGGATGGCACGGTGAAGGGCCGCATGTCCGAACCCCAGTGCCGCCGCCTCAAGATGAGCTTGGGAAATCCTGTTCCCGGACCGCGCTGCGCACGGATAGATAGAAAGCCAAAGGCGATCGCGGAGCTTTTCTTCGCCGAGCATAGAAAGCGCGATCATCATCCCACTGAGAAAATCGTCTCCGGATGGCGTCAATCCCGGCCCTGCTCCAAGAATCGTGGATACTGGAACGGAACCAACTTTCCCGCCGTCCGCGAGCCAGCCCTGAAGATCTGCTACTTCAGGCTGCAAATGCCTGGCCGTTTTATTAACGGCCGCGTTCTCAGATCCTAGCAGACACGCCAACCCGTCGGCCGGTAACCTATCCCGCGCCGCTTCCCTGAATAATTTCAATCCCTTCCTAATCCTACTTGCTTCCACTGAACTTGACAGAAAGACCGGTTCCCAACCTAGCGCGCTGGAAAGATCGAAGACGAAACGCGCACCAACATAGAGGTTAAGGCCAATAATTGTTACGCCGTCATGGACTGCAACGCCGCTGGCACGCCAGTCAGTCGAAACCGGAACAGCCGCTATGACGTTGAGCGGGCAAGATCCCAAACCAGGATTAACAAGACATACAAGTCCGCCCGGAAGATCTATATAGAAACTTCTGCTGAAGACCGCATGCACGACGCCGCGAGCATGGGTCGTCAGTCGGGCTACGGCAAGACAGCCTATCTCCTTGACAGATATGTTCCAGCGGTCCGTGCGCCAAACTTCGGTATGGCTTGGATCAATTTGCAACGCCGTCAAAACTTGGCACCCACGGCGCGAGCGGCCCATTCGGCAGCATCCGCACTGGTTGGCGCTACAGAAATGCCCGCTGCCTCCAACGTCGCCACTTGGATGGATCGAACCTGAGGGTCGGCATCGGTGCCGGTTACAGAGGCGACCACCACCGGCCGGCCTGCTTCCGGTATTATTGCCACCGCCTCGGCAAGTGATTGCGCGGGATTAGGATGCGCGCCATGGCCAACCACCAAATCGACCAAGACAACGCCGACGGTGTCGTCCCGAAGAGCCTCGGTAACCGCTGCGTCTCGGGCAACGGGATCTATCATCGGATGAGGGCGCCCCTTAGTAAAAGCATCAGCTCCCAGATCTAGTATCAAGTTTCTACCGGTTTCCTTAGCCCCATTCATCACCTCGGCTCCCGGCACCGGCACATTGGAGGAAATAGGCAGACCAGCGGCGAGGAACACCGCCTGCGCCTCGGCCGCAAGCGTCCCGCCCATAAACAAGCCCCGTGAATAAGTTTGATGCTCCCGAGTGCCGATAACCGAAACTTGTGGATGGCTTGCAGGAACTGATTGACCCAACGACGTTATGGCCGCGTCGCGCAACGTGCGGACTTGGTGCACGTTCGCTGGCATATCCATTTCTCCAGCTCCTACAAAGCAGATAGTAACCGGCTTGGTAAACCTCGAAACCCGTTCCAAGACGATCTTGGCTACCCCACACGGCGGCGGTTTCGAGATCAGCACCACATGTTGCGTCGCAACGTCGCGATCTAGCGCATCAAGCGCCATTAAAGTTGAGATGCCCCCTACCTCACTGTGGAGGTCTCGTCCCCCGACGCCGATCGCGTGGGATACTCCGCCATAATGGCGCGCTATCAGGCTTGATACTTCCTGAATGCCGGTGCCCGATGCCCCTACAATACCAATCCCGCCACGCGGCACGCGGTTGGCAAAGGCGAGCGGCACTCCGGCGATAATCGCGGTACCACAATCAGGACCCATGACCAAACGCCGGAGTGCCTGCGCCTCGCGCTTTAAGTCGACTTCGTCGGCCAGAGACACGTTGTCGCTGAAGATCATCACGTGGAGCCCACGGCGGATCGCCTTACGTGCCTCGGCGGCAGCAAAATCGCCAGGCACGGAGATGAGTGCCAGGTTGGCCTCGGGCATTACTGTGACGGCACCACGCAGGGACCGGGGCCGCCAGCCATTGTTGGTGACGGCGATATCACCAGGTCCATCCAGCAATGCATCAGCTCCTGCCAGCCCCCGCGCTGCCGCGTCGCTGTCCATTCCAGCAATAGCGATTACCAAATCCCCGCCCTGGGCTGTTTTACCTTCGCCATCGAGTAGGCCAGCGTCGGCGAGGATCTCAAGGTTCGTGGATGTTCCCATCATGAGGGCCGCGTCTTCGATTCCGTCCAACTCCGAAACCGTGCGCGCGATCCGCATTAGTGCCACCGAATCTAGGTGAAAGCCCTTGCGGAGTCTGGTTAGTAGGGCCCGGCTCATGACACCCCGAGGCGTGCAGCAAGCGCGCGGAGCGCCTGTTCGAAACAGGCAAGTGGCGCCCTGACCACGCCAGCACCCACCTGGCCTATTCCCGGGTTCTTGTGCGCTATCCCGGTATTAATGGTCGGCGCAAGTCCGGTTTCCACCACTAGTCGGACGTCGATACCTGTGGGAACGCCCACATAGTCCAGAATCGGAATAGTCCATTCTGGATTAGAGGCGCATGAGATTTCGCCCATTCGACGCGTGAACTCGACAGCCTCAGAGGCCGCACCAGCACCGACAAAACCCGCAACGGCAGGGGCCGCCGCCATCGCGAAACCGCCAAGTCCAATAGTCTCGACGATGGTCGAGTCACCCATATCAGGATTCGCGTCGTCTTCCGTATAGCCCGGAAAATATAACCCTTCCGGCATCTCCACCGGCGCGGTAAACCAGGCATCCCCAGTTCCCGAGACCCGGATCCCAAAATCTGTTCCGTTTCGGGTCATCGCGGTAACCACACTCGAAGCTTCGATGCCTCGCACCGGATCCATGATCGCCTTGCCCATCGCCATAGCTATGTTGAGGAAGAACTGATCGTTGCCCGCGATGAAGGAAAGCGCCCGTGACAGCGTTCCGGAATTACGGGCCGTCGCCGCAAGCGCCGGCGCCAATGCCCGAAGAACGAGCCCGGTGCCAGCGGCATTACGCTGGTGCATCTCGTCGCCCATGGTAAGTCCGCGGGCAACCAGGGGCTTCAAAGCTATTCCATTGCTCAAGCGCAGAGCGCGGCCCATTGCAGGGGCAAACTCATCCCGCAACCAGGCAAGGCGGGAGCGAACCTCGGCGTCGTTCCCGCCGAAGCGCATAACCTTGCCAAGGCCCTCGTTGACAGTGCAGTAGGCTCGATTTCCAAACGCCCGGTTCTCGACCACCATGACGAACTGGCCAGCCGTAGTCATGCCAGTCATTGGTCCCACCGCGTCGAAATCGTGGTTGGGCCAGAAATCAAAGGCACCGGCCGCGCTCATCCGCTCGGCCTCTGCAAGATCCGCCGCCCAACCCTCAAAGACCGCTATCCCAGTGATCGCGCCACGCATCGGCCCGCACATGTGCTCCCATTCGATCATTGGCCCAGCATGTAGGATCATCCGGTCCCTAAGGTTCGGGATCGCCTGGGCGGCGGGAACCACGTCGACCAGCACCGGATCGCCGGACAGCATCCGATCGACGGCCTCAGCATTCGCCTCCTCGATCTTTTGGAAGGCGGAAGTCACGCCTCTAGTTTGGAGAGTAGCCGCGCGAGTTCCGGGTCGCCACCGGCCGGCGGCCTCCATTCCAGATGAACCACCTTGACCCCTTCATCTTGTAGATCCCGCGCAAACCCTTCAAGACCGATATTGACGACCTTGGGTGGTGTATTGAGAAGATCAATTACAGGATCATCGGACATCTGTTTCTCGCGACACTGTGATCGAGGTTAAACTATACAATGCAAGGGGAGGCCTCACTATGTCAGAATCGGAACATGTTTGGCGCGCCGTCGCAAGGGTCGACGAAGTTATGGCCGGCGTTGTCCTAGAGGTAGCGGTGGGGAACAAGCGGGTAATCCTCGTCCGCGTCGATGGCGAGGTTGTCGCTTATCAGGGGACCTGCCCGCATCAGTTCGCCCGTCTTGGGCGTGGCACCATCGCGGACGGATGGCTACATTGCCCGCACCACCGTGCAAAATTCCAATTGACGGATGGAACTTGTGGACCAGGTTGGGACCTGCCCGCGCTGCAGCGCCATGACTTACGGATCAATGATGGGGCGGTACATCTCCAAGATCCACTAGAATAGGTGTAGGCAGTCAGCCCCTCCTTAAAACTCGTGCCACTATCGCTCGAAGCGACGCGAAAAGCAGGGCGAAAAGGTTGAGTGTAACCGGTGTCTCAACGTCAATTAGTTCTCCACGCGCGCTGCTTTCGATGGCGCGCGTAACGTCGACCAGGATCCGGTCGGCAATCTCGGTAACCAGTTCGGGTCGACCAAACTGCGAAAGGGGACCGGCCAAGCGGTAGCGCATGTCGAGTGTGAGTGTGGAGTTCTCCGGGCCAACTTCAGAAAGAGCGAAGTCAAGCACTCCCTCAAGACTGGTCCGACTGAGCCTGTCGCGGCCTCGTCCTAGCAGGCGACCGGTCCTACCGGACTCGTCGAGGGTAAGTGATCCGATGCCCCGGAAAATTGCCCTGACTGGCCCCATCGCAATGACTAATTGCCCTTCAATCCTAGAGCCGTCGATTGGTGCAATCAGCCCGGCACCCGGCACGCAAGCGACGATCAGTTTGGGATCCGCCAGAACGGCCCAGGCCTCGTCCACGCTGGTATCGAGTTCGAGGCTGCGTGTGAGATGCGCAGTATCGGAGAGAGATTCGAGAGACGGCAGACCCGATCCACTATCACTAGACGGAGAATAATCGTTTCGCACAACCGGGATCGCACCGGTCTCAGCCTCGCGTCGGGAACGCATTTTAGGTTGGATTCTAGCCACAGGAGGGTCGTTCTTGAGGACCTCTCGAATAGCCGCCACGATCCCCGCGTAACCTGTACAGCGGCAAAGATTGCCTGACAACTCACGGCGGATCCGCGTCTCATCGGCGTTAGGAATTCGCCGGACGATATCATAAGCGGTGGTCAACATACCTGGTGTGCAATAACCACACTGCAATCCGTGGTGCCGGCGGAATGCCCGTCGGATCTGAGACATCAGCGGATCATCCTCGAAACCCTCAACCGTGCGTATCTCAGCGCCGGCGCAAGCGACGGCAAAAGTAATACAAGATCGTGTCGGTCTCCCATCGACAAACACGGTGCATGCGCCACACACCCCTTGCTCACAACCAACATGCGTGCCCGTCAGCAACAAATCCTCACGCAAAAAGTCCGCCAGATGGGTGCGGGGTTCCGCCAACCCTGAAGCTGGCTTGCCATTTACATGAATTTGTATCTGGATCTCGCTCATGTCACGGCCTCGCGGGCCCGATCCAATGCGGCAGCATGAAGCGCAAGCGACCCCAGTTCCCGATCCGGTAAGGCACCATGCAGCAGATCGATCGCAGTCATTTCCCGCACGAGATACTCATCAAACCCAACCAAAACCAACGGTGGTCCACCCAGCGCGCCCACAACGCAACGCCTCAAGTTGCGCTCTGGATCGAGAAAGATAGCCGCACTTGCTTTGGCAAAGTCGCCGGCCTGCCGCACGAATTTCCAATACCCCCAGCGCGCTTGCGGACGTGGCCTTGCCACCTCGACCGCGACCAGGATTTCACCGTGGCCCAAGGCTGTGGCATATGGCCCAATCAGAAAATTCTCGACGGTGATCCGGCGATCTCCGTTCGGACCTTGGAGGATTGTTGTCGCATCCAACGCCGTCAACGCAAGCACCCAATCAGCAGCAGGATCAGCGTG
>PBMU01000074.1 GCA_002722775.1 Rhodospirillaceae bacterium | reverse complement strand
TCCAACAGCAGTCCGGGCGCCCCCGTAAGTTTTGGGTGCGCGTTCCACGTGGGCGACGATATGGGCCAGGCAGCACTAGGCACCCCGCCCCGACGGTGATACGCGTTAGTCGCAGTTCCACAAGATCTGCCATCGTCAGTTCCATATGCTATTTAGCGAACGTGACTTCCCCCGCGACTTTCGCAACAAACTTTTGCGCTCGCCCAAATATGGTGTGCTTCATTGCCCGAATCCGGCTAACTGCCATCGGCCTATCCATCGGGCCACCGGCGATAATGCTTATAGACAGCCGGTAGCAGGGCCAGAACACTGAGCCCGCATAGGCCAAGCACGATTTCGGTTGTGAACACCGAGGAGATTGAGAAGGTCTCGTCGTGCGCCAAAATTTCACCCAGGCCACTGCCGACCAGCGCAAAGACGGTCGTTCCTGGAATGATTCCAAAGAAGGTTCCGACAAGGTAGACCGAGAAACGCACGTTGAGGAAGGCCGACGCAAGATTCACCAGAAAAAACGGAAACAAAGGGACCAACCGAAGGAACAACAGGTAATACAACGCATTTTCTTTGAAACCTGCGCGCATTCGCTGGAGCCCCGAGACGACGCGCCCACGCATCATCTCAGCAGACGCTACGCGGACAGCCAGGAACACGATTGACGCGCCAATCGTCGCGCCGATAACCGAGGCAGCCGCACCGACTACGCTACCAAATAGGAACCCTCCCGTCAGTGTCAGAAGCGCGCCGCCCGGTAGTGACAAGGCCGTGGAGATTGAATAAAGCATGCAATAGGCCAGCACAGACAGCCCGAAATGCCCTTCAACGAATCCGGTCAGGGCCAGCCGGTTTTCTCGCAAAACCTCGTACGACATGTAGCGATCGAGCCCCAAGATGAAAAATACTGTAAATCCTGCGGCAAGGACCAGAATCGGGGCAAATTTCCTCAGTCTCTGCGCGCAAGAAAGCCTCATATATGCCAACGCCAATCAAGATATCAGTCAGCAGGACATATGTTCAATTCACGCAGTATGAACATAACTTGGTTCCGTTTCTAAGCTTCCTTTGTCAGAGACCCAGAATTAACACCGGCGCGCACATTCAAATAACAAGAACATCTGATATTGGATCAATTGGACACATCGTCTCGAACCTGATGATATAGTTTACCGAGCCAGTATCACCGGCGTGGATTCAATGGGAACAGGCTAATTTGATGGCAAAGGAATACGGCTCCGCCGCACAATGGCAAGAAGACCTGTACCAGGTGCTCCGACACAACGGCGTGACTTTATTCTGCTACGTCCCAGACGGCGGGCACAAAACATTGATCAACCGATCGATCGAGGATCCCGACGTGGTTTCGGTACCACTCACCACCGAGGAGGAGGGGGTGGCCATGTGCGCCGGCTGCCATCTTGGTGGCACCAAATCGGTACTGCTTATGCAGTCGAGCGGGGTCGGGAATTGCGTGAACATGTTCGCATTGGTCAAGAACGGCCTATTCCCTTTTGTCACACTGATCACCATGCGGGGTGAATTCGGTGAAATGAACCCTTGGCAGATTCCGATGGGTCAGGGCGTGCAACCGGTTGTCGAAGCAATGGGTCTGCACTGCCTTCGCGCTATGACGCCGAGCGAAGTCGTTCCGACAGCACAAGCGGCCATGGATATGGCATACAAGTCGAACCAAGGTGTAGCTGTTTTACTGACCCAGAAGCTGATCGGCGCCAAGCCCTTCTAAACGCGCTAAATTAAATAGGATCCGAGGTTGTGAGCGAAAATAGACCTTTAAACCGAAAACATGCCGTGCCCGCAATTGTTGGCGACCCGTCCGATCTGTTGATTATCTGTGGCCTCGCTGGCGCATCCAAAGACATCGCGCATCTAACCAAAGATGGCGACAATATATTTACCATGGCGGGAGCCATGGGTGGGGCGACCGCCATGGGCCTTGGCTTGGCACTGTCTCAGCCAGCCAAGCGGGTGCTCGTGGTCACCGGCGACGGCGAGCTCTTGATGAATGTCGGTACGCTGGCGACTGTCGGAATCATGAAGCCGTCGAATCTTTCAATCCTCTGCGTCGACAACGGTCACTATGGCGAGACCGGCTATCAGGAGACCCACACCCAGCGCGGCGTCGACTTGGAGGTGATCGCACAAGGCTCGGCCATTCCGATGACCCGAACGGTTTCCACAGAGAACCAGATCGAGGGAGGAGCCGCGGTGCTGCGCAATTCGAATGGGCCGAGCTTCGTTCTGTTGAGGGTCAACACCCAACCGCCTCCGGCGATCAAACGTTCGATGGACGCGACCGAGCGCAAAGCCGCCTTCCGCAAGGCATTACATGGCAAGGCCTAATGGCCGCACCTGCGATCACCAAACCAATACGTTTGTCCCTTGAAGAAGCTCGCGCGCTTGCCCGCGATGTATTTGCGGGTAACGGGTGCTCCGACCATGTCGCGGACGTGATGGCGAACTCAATACTCCTTTGTGAACGAGATGGGCCCGCCAGCCATGGCTTCTTCGCCATCGAAAACTATTTAGCCGGGCTGAGGCGGGGCTATGTCGACGGAAGAGCCGTCCCGACCGCCGAACGCGCAGCGCCCGGGGTCATCCGGGTCGATGGGCAAAAGGGCTGGAACCAGGTGGCAATCCATCGTTTCTGCGATGACCTTGTTAAAGCCGCCCGTGAGGCTGGTATCGCGACGCTCGCGATCCGCAACGGACACAACGTGGGGCCTCTGCGTCATGATGTAGAACCGCTAGCTGAAGCCGGGCTGGTGGCATTCACCTGTGTGGTTTCGCGGCCGCACATGACGCCCCACAGAGGGGCACGCAAAATCTTTGGCACAGATCCTATAGCCTTTGCTTGCCCACGTAGAGAAGGTCCGCCAATCGTTTGGGACATGGCGACCAGTGCTATCAGTTTAATGGAAATGCGTGTCGCTGCCGAGACGGGAGCGGCAATCCCGCCCGATGCCGCCGTCGACAAGAATGGTGCTCCAACAACGGACTCCCGCGCTGCGATTGAGGGCGGTATGCTGCTGCCGATGGCTGGCCACAAAGGTTCTGCTATCGCATTTATGGTGGAACTGCTGGCAGCCGGGCTTACCGGTGGTCGATTCGCTTTCGAAAATGCCGACCCGGACGCCTCTGATTTCGTTGGTGCAAATCGCGGTCAGATAATCATCGCCATGGATCCAGACCGAATACACGGACCAGGATTCACAGACCGTGTGGCGGATCTGTTGGCCGCATATGCAGGAGCCACGGAAGAGCGGGTGCCAGGAGACGGACGACTTGCGCGGCGCGCAAAGGCCGATGCCAAGGGAATAACATTGGATGCCGAGGTATTAGGCACGGTCCGCGCCGTCGCGGATCCCGGTACCCCAGTGCGCGACCGACTGGCCGATAGTGATCGGAAACTCTAAACCAATCCAGCTACCCTAGGACTCTGACTCTAGGCTTCACAGTAACCCACAATTTTGCGTCATACGGATAGAATGGGAGGTTCCCCGGAATGTGCACATTAGCGCGCAGTGCGAACCAACTTGTAGCTTCGCGTAGCTTCGAACGCACTGGCGCAAATGGCAAACGTCCGCCCAGCCCAAAGGCATTACTCACGGCGGCGCTGGCGGAGGATAGGGGACAGTTGTCGGAATAAATAGTCGGCGTTAAATCGCGCTCGGTGAACGAATTGATCGTGACAGCGGGAAATACGGGGCGCTCGGATACCTCACCACTCAATTATCTAATCTTCCTTTTGAGTGAGTCTGATCGCTAGTTGCATTACTGACACACTAATCATAAGAGAGCCGCGGGCCCACCGCCGAATGCGACCGAACATCCCACTCTCGCCGCGGCATGGGCCGCATCAATCACCCGCATCGCCGGTTCAAGATCAGTTAGCCCTGGGACTGTTTGCGCACCTGTCTGCAAATCGGACAGCCAGGACGACACGAAAGCCCCATACATAGGATCCGAGTCAAGGTTCATCTCGATCATTTCCGTCTTACCACCGGGACGGTGAACAATCACACCGCCAGGAAGCGTCTGGAGATAGTGCTCGCGGCTCGCCAGACTAAAGCTATATTCCCGTTTTGCAGCGCTATCGGGAAAGTTGTAGCCAGTCTCCACCAACGCCCGGCCGCCAGCGCGCGCTGTCATCGTAACTAAAGCCGTGTCCTCCACTCCCGCGCCATGCAGGGCGTCATCAAGATGTGCAAACACGCTGTCCGGTGGGTTAGGCATCAGCCCCAAAGCTAAGTCTATCAAATGGGCACCGAGGTTCATCAAACAACCACCGCCACTCATCTCCGAATCCAACATCCAATCACACTTCATCGCGGGATAGCGGGCGGGTGGACCGGCATTGAAGCGCCAGGCCGTCATGGTAAAGACTGCCTCCTCTTCCTTTACAAGCCTGTCGAGCAGTGCCTGCAGTGGTCCAATCCGCTGTACCAGTGGGACCGCCACCGGAACGCGTGCCTCTTCAGCGCGTTTCCTCAGGTCGACGATGTCGTCGACCGTCAACCCCGCTGGCTTTTCGATCGCGAAGGGGATACCGCGTTCAATCAGCGTTCGGCCAATTTTCGGCATTTCAACGTGGCGGCCAAAGGCAACTGCCGCATCGGGGGTCACCCCATCGAGAGCCTGGAGCCAGTTCGCGTGGCTCAGACAAGAGAATAGGTTCCCGTATTGCTCCCGAACCTCCGGGTTCCGGTCTGAAACAGCAATCACTTCGGCTTCACTGTTTAGCAGAGCATCGATATAGAGAGGAAAATGCCAATGAGAGACTTCGAGCAAAACCAGTTTCATGTCAGCATGCCTCCTGTGGTTCGCATGACCTTACCGCCGGAACAGTGGCGCGGACCAGTCGAAGGGGAGAAAGGGAGAAAGGGATGCCGCTTCTAGGCAAGGGTGTGGCCGCGATTTGGCACAACGTGGCACGCGAATTTCAAGCCGATTATAATCATTGGCACGTTTATGAGCACGTACCGGAACGAGTATCTATTACCGGTTTCCTGCGCGGACGGCGCTATGTTGCGATCGACGGAGAGCCAGAGTTTTTCCACTTCTACGAAACAGAGTCTCTGGCGACGCTCACTTCCAACGCCTATATGACCCGGCTGAACAACCCGACCGAGTGGACCCAAAAAATCGGACCTAACATTAAAGACAATAACCGGTCCTTGTGCGAGGTCACCGCGTCGCTCGGCATCGGTGGCGGGGCGGCGATCCTGACCGGCCGCCTCGGCACAGAAGAAAGCCGCGAGAAGGAACTCGCCAGCTGGCTGGCGGATGAATTATTCCCCGATCTGATCGAGCGCCCCGGTATCGTCGCCGCGCACCTCCTCAAGGGCGATCACAAATCCAGCAGCGAACCGACCGTGGAGAAGGCGATGCGAGATAAGCCGGACGACGTCGCCGACTGGATCCTCTTTGTGGAAGGCATAGAGGCAGACCGGCTCAACCCACTCTGGCGGGGCGGAGAACTATCAGAGGCCGCCCTCAAGGAAAAAGGGGTGCTGTCCGCCGCCCTCGGGACCTACCGGCTGCACTACGCACTGTCGGCAGGGGATTTGTGCTAAGCATACGAGTGTAACGATGCATGAAAGTCACTACACATACAATCAAGACATGCGTGCCCGGGTCCTCGCCAATCTCGGAAGCTTTGAGCGCCGCCCGCACGATGGAGAGGACCTGAAGCGCGCGGCCGTCTCGATTACTCTCGTCAACGACGATAATGGTGAAGGGGCTTATGTGCTCACACGCCGTGCGGCGCGGCTCAACCGCCATGCTGGACAATACGCCTTACCCGGTGGGCGGATAGATACTGGGGAAAGCCCTGCAGAGGCCGCTCTCAGGGAGTTGCATGAGGAGGTTAACTTGAGGCTCGAGGAGGATGCGGTCTTGGGCGTTCTCGATGACTATCCGACTCGATCTGGCTATCTGATCACGCCGTTCGTGGTTTGGGCCGGAGAGGATGCGCACATGGAACCTAATCCAGAGGAAGTTGCCCGCATCCATCGTTTCACCTTCCGTGAATTGAACCGACCCGACTCGCCTGAATTTGTGCCCATACCCGAAAGCGAAAGACCTGTGATACGGCTGTTGATGGGCGAGAACAACGCACTCCATGCCCCTACCGCCGCCATGGTGTATCAGTTTCGCGAAGTTTGCCTGCACGGCCGTGAGAAAACCCGAGTCTCACACCTGGGCGAACCAGTCTGGGCTTGGAAGTAGGAAACACAGGGATGCAACTTACACAGTTGCATCCATCACTCTGGCCGTCCGCAGACCCGATCGACCGCAACAAAACCAAGTCAAGTCCGCTGTAAGAACCAAACGACGTGGTAGCCCACTCACAGACCTCTTGTTCTCAGGTCAACCGTTGGCCGGCGATGCATTCGTCACTTTCCGCGGCACGTCGGGTGGCATGTATCTCCTACCCGAACCGGTTAAGAGGCTCCTCTATGACCTAAAGCGAAGCGAATGATTTAATAATAAACGACTAATGGAGAGTTCCAGACCCGTTAGACTGTAAGCCGCTTGATGGTCGCCAATACAATCCCCAACGCATCCGTGGTGCCATCAGCGTCGCCCTTTTCAAAGTCACCCTCTATCTGACCCAACTGATTCGTGACATGCGCAAAACAGACGACCTGACGATTTCGAGCGCGAGCAAAAGCATAAAGCCCCGCAGCCTCCATCTCCACAGCCATCAATCCTCGCCTTCGCATAGCGTCGATTGCCTGATCAGTCTCTCGAAAAGGTGCATCGGTTGTCCAGGTTGCACCAATGAGCACAGGCACTTCTAAATGATCGAACGCACCCTCCAAGGTTTCGATCACAAGATCGGGCGCTTCGCTATACTCCGCTGGAGGTTGATAGTGATAGCTCGTACCCTCATCGCGCAGCGCTCGCTCAATCAGGATGAAGTAGGGTGGCGCGCTAATTGGAATTACCTGGCCTGACGAAGTCATGCTGATTAGCAATTTACAACCCGATGAGAAAAGCTCCTCGGCCACCAAAACCGCAAAAGCAGCACCCACGGCGCAACCGATCAGACCAATTTCCAGGCCATCCTCCACAAAGACACAAAGTTCGGTATGGTAACAAACCCAGTCTTCACGCCGGCACACACGGCCATCGGACACGAGACGGCGCAAGATGTCACCATCGGGATCAAGCAGGCAAATCTCAGGGACCGGACGATAAGCTTTGGCTTTTTGTCGCCTCGCCTCACGAAGTAGGCTTTCCGGGGTGAACGCGGAAACTGCTTGATAGTGCTTGTCCCTCAGGATCGGCGGTCGATCATCCTCATTCATTCTAATACGCTACCACGTCGACCTGGCAGACTGTGAGCATTCCGACCCCACAAACACTACTAACGTGAGAAGCAGGGAACACCAATACCCACCTCCATACAAATGCGTGAAGGCTGTTGGGTGGCACGTGGCAGATGGCTCACTTTACTTATAGTTCCCGGTTTCAAGTTAAGAAATTGCGCACTCGAGCGGATAGAGGGGCGTTTTAGTGGTTCTGATTTAACGTCAAAAAGGCCGGCAACACCAAAAGGGCGATTCTTAACTGCTTTGGTCTTGCGTTAGGCCAGACCACCGTGCCCGTTTTCGAGGACATCTTTCGAACCAACCCGATGGTTCCGTATCGCAACATAAGTCGAACACTGCCGACGCTACCCTTTAAAAGTGATACAGCGCGCATTTGCTCTTGGCCATACTCTAAAAAAGGGTCTCGCCACTTACGACTAGTTATGTTCAATTCTTATTTGGAGTCTTGCCAATTTTCTTTGTTTTCTTCCTCTCTTCCTTTTTTTTATCTTCGTATGCTTTCTTCTCTGCCTGCTTGTCCCGGTACACCTGAAGGTATCCAGCCGAAAGCCGGTCGCCATTCCAGCGACCCTTAGTCCACCATTTTATAGCTTGTTCTATGTCCTGAATGATCCCGAATCCACCGGAATACATGAAACCGAGCATACCTTGGCTGAAACCGTCATTGGCGGCTGCCCCTTTGTGGAACCATTCGACGGCCGTTTTCATATCGCCTTGATTTTGATAGATCTGGCCCATGGTCCCATAAGCTCGCTTGATCCCCACGTCGATTGCCATCTGCGCGTATACCTTGGCCTTCTCAGCATCACGCTCAACCACATCGCCTTGGTTATGCAACAGGCTGAGAAAGATCATCGCTGTCCCATTCCCAGCTTCACTTGCGGCGTTCTCCAATAGATCCAACCCCTCTATAGCGCGCTCACTACCTGGTTCCGCTGTCTTCAAGTCTAGGACGTGCATGGCTAAGGCCACCATCGCCTCACCATTGCCCTCCCCAACCAGTTCGCGCAGCGTTCGGGTTGCGCGCTTGGGGCTCTCTGGTCCAACACCGCCGGGCATGAATTCCAATGCTGCTTTGATCCGCGTCGAGGCGTGGTTAGATTGGAGCGATTGGATCAATAGCATCCACGCAGCTTCGACATCCTTATCGACCGTGTCGCCGTTGCCCATATAGCGCGCCATCATAAGCATCGCTGGCGGATAACCAGCCTCGGCGGCCTTGGCTATTAGTTTGACACCAGCAGATTTATCTCCAAGTGCAAACAACGCATAGGCACTGGTTACCAGGAGCTGATTGTCGCCGGGGGCAACCTTACGCGCCTCAATGCAATCAGCGTTGGCACGTTCAACCCTAAGTCGAACCTTTTCTCGTTCTTCGGACGGGGCATTTGGATCCGTCGCTCTGATCCAGAGGCGTATGATTTCCACGCCCTTCTCACAGGCCGCGATTGGGTTGTCAGAAGCCCAGGCTGGCGTGGACACCCGGACAAACTGCACGCTCGACATGGCAACGATGCCAAACAGACCAATCACTCCAAGCAACGATGCCTTCATATAGCCTCTCCCATGGTCAAGCATTATCCAACCTAAGCTTAATAGCCACCGCCGGGGATTAAAGTAACGCACGATGGATAGACTCAGCCCTAAGCCTTGTCCATGCTCGCGTGGAAAATCGCGTCGGGCACGCTATCCTGACTTATTGCTACTTTAATCACCCACGGAGGCCTCGGTCATGGCGCAAATCCGGATTCCCGCGACCTTCATGCGCGGTGGCTCTTCAAAAGGTGTGTTCTTCCATGCCCGAGATGTGCCCAAAGATCCCGACAGACGGAACCAGGTTATACTCGCGACCATAGGTAGCCCGGATCCCTATGGCCGACAGTTGAACGGGATGGGTGGTGGTGTGTCTTCGGTTTCGAAGGCGGTGGTGATTGGGCCGTCAAGCCGGGACGACGCCGACCTTGACTACACATTCGCACAAGTAGCGGTCTCCGAATCACTGGTCGACTACGCTTCGAATTGCGGCAATCTGTCATCTGCCGTGGGGCCTTTTGCGATTGATAGTGGCCTTGTATCCTCGGTTGGCGAATGTTGCGAGATCATGATCCACAACACCAATTCCTGCAAACTGATCCGCGCCACCGTCCCGTTGGTCGACGGCATGGCCCGAGTCGACGGCGATTTCGAGATTCCGGGCGTCTCGGGAAGCGGTGCTAGGATCCGGCTAGATTTTCTTGACCCCGGAGGGACTTCGACTGGATCTCTGTTACCCACCCGACAACCTGTCAATACGCTGATTATCGAGGGTGAGGGAGCTTTCGAGGCCTCTTTAGTAGATTCGGGCGTCCCCTGCGCCTTCCTCTCCGCCGAGCGCTTCGGGCTCTCCGGGTCCGAGACGGTAGCCGAGCTGGAGGCAAATTCTTCCCTGATGAAGTTGGTTGAGCGCTTGCGCCGCGCTGCTGCCGTGACGATGCAGTTAGCCGATGCTCCGGAAAACGCACCCGCGTCCGCACCCAAGATTGGTCTAGTCGCGCGCCCATCCGCTTTTCGCACGTTGGCCGGGGTGAAGATTAGCGCACGTCAAGCCGACCTCTCAGCCAGAATCTGGTCGATGGGGCAGGTCCATCGGGTTCTGCCGCTCACAGGCGCGATGTGTCTAGCCGTCGCTTGCCGAATTCCAGGCTCTATCTGCCAAATGCTGCTAACTAGAGACACAGACACTGGCGGCGGCGTACGCCTAGCCAACCCGTCCGGCATACTTCCACTCGACTCCCAAGTTACGACGGTCGGCAACGTGCCAATCGCACGCCATGTAACCGCTTACCGCACCGCGCGCACACTTATGGAAGGTATGGTCTTTATCCCAAAATTCGACTGAAGTCGGCTCTCACACTGTAGCTAGAAAAGTTGAGGCGTGCGTTCCCGTTGGGCAGCACGCAGAGAATCAGCGTGGTCCAGTAGATTGATATACCAGGCGTGGCGGTCCTCATAGTGTTTCGACAGCATACGGCCGTGGCGCATCTGGTCATGAGCACCAGAAGCCACGAGGCGCCGAAGCTCCGGTTCTTGGATGAGTCTCTGGAGGCCAATCGCGAATTCCTCAATCGTCCGATAAAGCACGCCGCTTTTTCCATCTTTAATACTGCGTCCGTACACCACCGGTGGCGCCAACACCGCGACCCCATGGGTGGCACATTCGATGAACTTCAGGTCGGATTTGCAACGATTGAACGGCGTGTCTCGCAGAGGCAATAACGCAATATCAGCTTCGGCTAAACGACGCAGATACTCACGGTAGTTGCATCTCGGCGTGAACCGTCTCGCCGGCGTCTCAAGGCTATCAAAGAATATCCGATCATGCACCACCTCGACCTCGACAGCGGCACCGAAGTGGGCGAGGAGCTGATTTAATGGCCCGAGGATTTCGTCGCGGTCCCTTTCCCGGTTGTAGGCGCCAAAGAATATCCGAACCGGTGACGTTCGCGATGCTGACAGGGCAGGAAGTAGCGGAACCTGGTTAGCGAATACCGCAACCTCTGGCACATACTCGCGCACGCGTTCAGCAATCTCTCGCGTGGAAACCTGTATTGCATGCACGCACCGCAGGCCGAAGGCCCCATCTTGGAATAACCCTGGATAACACGTGGGGTCGTCGTCAAGATCGAGCACTATCAGATAACCGCATTCGAGCACGAGTCGGAGAAAATCCCGGTCTCTACCCAACAATGGGATCGAACGGTGCATTAGCAGTATTCGTTCCTCTCCGTTGCGCGGGAGGGAAGACGTGAAACCCTCAATCTCAGTGACTGGGCGCAGCCCTGGAATAGTTCGAAGGAATGCGTTCGGGTTATGGATTCGTACTTCCGCGTCATCGGCGGATTGGGGTGGGATCGAGCAATGAAGGAGGACAGGGCGAGGCACATCAGGCGATCGCCAAGCCCGGACCACCTCGCCGACATCATACTCCACGCCACCTGCTGCCGTGAGCGCGCGCGCCACATCCTCGTTCCAGGCCTCGTGAGAGAACAAGATTTGGGACCGTTTTGGCAACCCGGCAAATAGTTCTTGTAGCTGATCCGGATTACTTACCGGTGAGAACACAACCACGCAATCGAACCCCTCACCCCTATCCATTACCCAACTCGGGGCGACCGAGGTAATTCGCGCATTAGGGCTGCGCATCGCCGCTATCTTCTTGAGTTCCGAAGGCATCTCCGCGATTTCCAAAACGCGTGCGGCCGATGGCGGGACATACTTGATTAGATCTATCGGATCAAACGACATGCGGTGTTCGAAAAACTTTCAGTTAAGTGATAGGCTAGGGTGTCGTTTTATCCATTTAAAATTGAGAACGCTATGGCTATCGAAAACGTTTTGAAGCTCGCGCGAGTGATCCCCGTGCTTACAATCGAGGATGTCGAGGATGCGGTCCCCCTCTGCTCGGCACTTGCCGAGGGAGGGCTTCCCGTTCTCGAGATTACGCTGCGGACGCCAGCGGCGATCCCGTCGGTAGAGATGGCGGTCAAAGCGCTACCCGACGCAACAATCGGCGTAGGGACCCTGCTCGACGAAACCGATTTCGCGAAGGCCCGCGACGCGGGTGCCAAATTCGCTGTCTCGCCCGGTCTCAACATGGATCTGGTTGCGGCCTCTGTAGTTGAAGAAATTGACTACCTGCCAGGCATCCAGACCAGCTCCGAGGCGATGAGTGCCTATCGGTCTGGCCTGCGTGCCCTAAAATTCTTTCCGGCCAAGGCGGCTGGCGGAACATATGGCCTCGCCCAATTAGCGCCGCTCTATCCGGGCCTCGTTTTCTGTCCCACGGGTGGCATTAGTCTCGATGAAGCACCAGCCTATCTGGACCAACCCAACGTTGCCTGCGTTGGGGGCAGTTTCGCTTCGCCGAATGACCTGGTAACCGCACGAGACTGGACCGCTATCACCGAGCTTGCACGGCACGCAGCCGCCTTGTGAAAACGCTGCTGTTTAGTAGAAGTCCTCGACCAAAGTCTGGACCTCTTCTCGCGTGGGGATAGCACGACGTCCCCCGAACCGGCTGCATTTGACCGCGGCGGCGGCACAAGCGAACTTGCCGGCCTCCTCGACCGACCGGCCTTCCGCAGTGGCGAGCGCAAAGGCTCCGTGAAACACGTCTCCCGCAGCCAGCGTGTCAACTACATCAACCTTCGGGGACGGCACTGTTCGGACTCTGTCCTTCTCAACCCAGGCAAACCCGCGTTCGCCCAACGTAACTCCTATAATTCCTTGACATACTGACCCTTCTTCCAACAATGTCGGCAAAACATCGTCCGCACCACTAAAGATCTTGAAACCTGGTTCGGAAAATATCGCGTGGCTTGCCAACGGCACCAGCGAGGCGATGGTATCGCGGGAGGCAACGTCCCCATCTAATATTCGGATCAAGTTGCGCGCCTTGGCCTCGGCAAGAATTCGCCGCGAACCCTCGGGCCAGCGGGTGTCAGCTAGTACGCAGTCGACATGGTCGAGTTGGTCGACTGGCAGCCACGACGAATCGGAACCGAGCGCCGGATCATAAAACGGCACATTCAGGCGTTGTCCGGCGGCGTCGCAGATCACCGCGGCAACCCCCGTCCTCGCGCCTTCAGCTCGCCGAATCTGGGAGGTGTCGACACCTGCGTCCGCGAGATCAGCCAAGAAGAAGTCGCCGATCCTGTCAGATCCAATGCGTCCCCACACCGCAACGTCTCCCCCGAGCGCTGCGGCCGAGCAAGCCGCCGTGACCGCCATGCCTTGCCCCACCACGGTTCCGTCCTCGGCGATCACTTTGGCGTCGAATACTGGTACATCAGGGACCTTGAGAATCACGTCTACAGTGCAAGCCCCAAGACTGATCAGTCGTTTCGCCGATCCTTTTTTCATGACGTCACTAGCCTCCAATTTCGGCACCTCGAGTTACCGATGAAAATTAAAGATCATCCGCCTTGACTTGCCGGCAAATAAACAACAGTCAAAGTACCTGTATATCGAATTAAGGTTTGAGAGGAACGAAGATGAGGCGGCATCACGTGCTCGAAAACACAATTTGGGGTCTCTTTTTCGCCAATCTCGATGATATAGCCTGTTCAATAATTTTTGGTGTGTGAAAGCAACGCATTATTAGCCTCACGCCGCTCCGAGTTCTACATATTAGCTATCCAGCATATTTTTTTCCGGCAACACTGATGATTGTGGCTATCATGAAGATTCTGATATCTTAAGAGCGCTTGAGAATCATCCCCCGCGGAGTTGCATGCGGACCCTCTATCACCTGCCGCTCGACCCCTATTCGCGAAAGATCCGTATTCTTTTGGGAGAAAAGAAGATCGAGGTGGATCTCAGGGTCGAGCAAACCTGGGAGCGCCGCGAGGCATTCCTCGCTCTTAACCCCGCCGGAACCGTGCCTGTGCTCGAGGAGGCGGGGGGTGCTGTAGTCGCACATTCGCAGACGATCGCCGAATACCTCGACGAAACCGTGCCGGAACCGGTGATGATCGCCGGAACCGCAATAGAGCGCGCCGAGGTTCGCCGGCTTTGTCATTGGTTCGACGACAAGTTTAATCGTGAGGTAACAGAGCATCTTTTGGGTGAAAAAATGATGAAGCGCTTTCTCGGATTGGGCGAACCAAACAGCGAGGCGATCCGTGCCGGCCATGCCAACCTTGACACACACCTGAGTTATATTGGCTATATCGCAGACCGTAGAGTGTGGCTTGCCGGTGACCGCTTCTCGCTCGCTGACATCACCGCGGCGGCACACATCTCGGCAATCGACTATCTGGGCGACGTGCCTTGGGAAGACTATCAGGAGGCCAAGCAATGGTATGCGAGGATCAAGTCACGCCCCAGCTTCCGGCCTTTGCTCGCAGATTATGTACCCGGCATGCGTCCGCCACCGCACTACGAGGACCTGGACTTCTGACGCCGGTATGACCGACGTGGCCAGGACAAATCCACTATCCTGGCGTCTCTCTGTTTTCTATGCCGCCTATTTCTTTGCCGTCGGCATCTACATGCCCTACTGGCCAATATGGCTTGAAGGACGCACCCTTGACCCAGTCCAGATTGGCTGGATTCTGGCAGCATCGTTTTGGATCAAGATCGTCGCCCAACCGGCGATCGCGCGCATCGCTGACTGGCGCGGTCGGACCCGGCGACTGACCACGGTATTAATGGCGCTTGCCGCAATCGGGTTTCTAGCGCAGTCGACCACAAACAGTTTCTGGCCGCTATTGATCCTAGGCGGGTTGACCGCGGGCTGCTACCAACCTGTCTTACCTATTATGGAGGGTGTGACCCTTCGTCACGTCGAGACCCAGCGATTAGACTACGGCCGAATCAGGCTTTGGGGATCCATCGCGTTCGTCGCAGCAACAACGACAGCAGGGCTGGCGATTGACCGCCAAGGGGCTGGCCTCGTGGTTTGGTTAATGTTTGCCGCCATGGCCTCGGTCGGGCTCGCTTGTGCAATGGCACCTGAACGTCCACCAATCATGACGGCGCCAATATCCCGGCCGCTAACACGGCAATTCCTGTCGCCATTATTCATGGTCTTCCTAGCCACAAGCGGCCTGATCAGCGCCAGCCACGCTGTGTTTTATGGGTTCGCTACTTTGAATTGGCAAACCCAAGGGCACAGCGAGTCTACTATCGGCCTCTTTTGGGCGATGGGTGTGGTTGCGGAGATCTTGCTTTTTGCGTTGGCCCGTCGCTACCGAGACAAAATAAGCCCACCCGTTTTGCTGGGTCTCGCTGCACTCGGTGGTATCGTCCGTTGGCCGCTTCTGGCGGTCGTCGAAGACGCGGTATTACTCTTAGCGCTCCAATCCCTGCACGGCTTTACCTTCGGTGCAGGGCATTTGGGGGCAATGACCTTCCTCAGCAAAGAGATCCCGCCGGAACACTCAGCGACTGGGCAGAGTCTATACTACGCATTGGTTGGCGGCGTCCTTGCGGGTGGGATGTTTCCGCTAGCAGGGCTGCTTTACGCTCGTCTCGGGGAAAACGCGTATTTGGTGATGGGAGTGATGAGCTGTGCGGCGCTGATATCAGCGATGATCCTCGCCAAACTTAATTCTCGTCCTCACCCGTGATTTGATGCCGCTGGATCACTGGTATCAGAAACAGACTGAAGACAAGAACCAGGACCGGAATTCCGAAGGCTTTAAAGGAGACCCAAGTATCGGTCTCGACATTTCGCCATACGGCCTCGTTTATGATTGCGAGCAGGACAAACATACCGATCCAACGCCGGGTCAGAATACGCCAGCCATGGTCTGTCAGACGCAACATCCGCCCCAGCATCACCTTCATCAGATTGCGCCCTATCGCAAGACCCGCGAGCAACGCGCCTGCGAATAGCAGGTTCACTACGGTGGGCTTGATTTTGATGAACAACTCGTCGTCGAAGACCAGCGTAAGCCCGCCAAAAATAATCACGAACAGGCAGGTGATCGCCGGTATTGGGGGCACAGAACGCTCGACAGAATAGGTCACACCGATTGCCACCGCCGTCGCCCCCATCAAAGCCGCGGTGCCCGCCATGATGCCAAAGAAATAATTGATCGCAAAAAACACCACTAGCGGACCAAGATCCACCAGAGTGCGCTGGCCAGCTGATAGACACCGCTTCGCCAAGCCGTCCACCGTCACGCTGTTTCGTAGTCGGGGACCGAAACCAGTGCCGCCGCTCGGCTAATCAAATCCGGCCCTGCATCCATCGCTCTGGCCCCTTCAGAAAGCATGCGCCGCCAGCTACGCGCGCCGGGAAGACCATGAAATAGGCCCATCATGTGCCGTGTTATCGACTTCAAGGGAACAGCGTCGCCCATCCGTCGCGCCGCGTAGTCCGCCATTGTTTCAGCAACGGCCCAACGGTCGGGTTGAAAAGTATCCGCTTCGAAGAACCGAGAATCAACCGCTGCGAGGACCCATGGCTTCTGATATGCAACCCGACCCATCATGAC
>PBMU01000073.1 GCA_002722775.1 Rhodospirillaceae bacterium | reverse complement strand
GTTGCGTCGAAAACGGTGGCGATCCTCTCGGCCTTGAGATACTTCGCTAGGCCGACTGCTCCGCCAAATCCACCAGTCCGAACCTCGCCCATGGGTCGGCGTGGGTTTCGGGTGATGCCGGCTAGCGAGAAGACGATCTCGACCCCTTTGACCGCCGAGAGTGAGTCGGCCAACTCGACGGCCTCCGCCGTCCCCCCAAGAATGAGTAAGCGTCTACCAGCCACGCGCTCCCCCAATGAGCTTGCCATCTCGGTCGAAAATTAGCACTTCAACGGAGACGGGAGCGCCATCCAGAATGGAGAGCGCGGTCTCCCGCGCCGCCGTGGCAACAACGCTGGTGAGACCAAGTCCGTTGTCATTTGCGAGATCCAAGACTTCTAAAGCGGTGTTGGCGGTCCGTGCCCGGGTGGCCAGATTGTCCGTCGCACCAAGGTGCGTCATTTGGTTGGCCATCCACTCCATGTCTACCTGGCTGCGTGCCGAATGGAGGTCCAGGTGCCCTTGGGCGAGCTTGGTTAGCTTAGCGAACCCACCGCCGATAGATAATCTGGGCACAGGATGACCACGGAGGTACTTCAGCATGCCGCCGGCGAAGTCACCCATGTCGATAATCGCGCTATCGCCCAAGCCGTGTCGCTTATGGAGTGCAGTCTCCGAGGTCGAGCCGGTGGCGGCGCCAATATGATATATCGACATGGCGCGGGCCACGTCGATGCCCCTGTGGATCGAGTGGATCCAAGCGGCACATGAAAAGGGTATGACGACCCCCGTCGTCCCAAGAATCGAGATTCCGCCAACGATGCCGAGACGCGGGTTCCAAGTCTTTTCGGCTAGAGCCGCGCCACCCGGCACGGCGATCTCGACCTGTGCATCGCCGACGTGGCCATTAATTCTTGCTACTTGTAGGATGACCCCGCGAATCATTTGACGCGGAACCGGATTAATGGCTGGCTCGCCCACACCCAAGGGCAGGCCAGGCCTAGTTACTGTTCCAACACCCTCACCCGCTTGGAAATTCACCCCAGTCCCAGGTGTGCCGGACCGGACCGTGACTTGGATTTCGGCCCCATGGGTCACATCTGGATCATCTCCGGCATCCTTGACTACCCCTGCCATTGCCGAATCCCCGTTGTGTTCTTCGCGGGATAACGCGAACGATACCTTCTGACCCTTTGGCAAGATGATCTCGACTGGATCGGGGAAGGTACCGGTCAAGAGTGCGGTATAGGCCGCTTTCGCCGCCGCTGTCGCGCAGGCGCCAGTGGTCCAACCACGTCGTAAAGGGGTCCTTGAATCGGCTTCCATGTTGAATTTATAGGGCTCCACTATGCTCCATGGCTAGGCAGGTCGATTGGTGAGGTCTAATCTTGTCGTTATGACGGATGCGCCGCCTTCACTTATCGAATTCGCGCCTGGTAGCGTTTGGCTGACTGGGGCCGGGCCCGGCGATCCGGGGCTCTTAACTCTGCATGCGCTCTCGGCGCTGAAACGCGCAGACGTGATTGTCTACGATGCGTTGGTGAGCCGGGGTGTGTTGGCGCTCGCACCACCTGACGTACCACGGGAATATGCGGGTAAGCGTGGCGGCAAACCGTCGTTCAATCAGGCGGATATTTCCTTGCGCTTAATTCAATTGGCGCGTCAGGGCAAGCGTGTACTGCGGCTGAAGGGTGGGGATCCGTTTGTATTCGGACGCGGTGGAGAGGAGGCCTTGGCCTTGGTCCGCGCAGGTGTTCCGTTTCGCGTGGTGCCAGGAGTGACCGCTGGGATAGGTGGTCTAGCCTATGCTGGCATACCTTTGACCCACCGGGATACCAATCATGCGGTCTCCATGGTGACAGGTCATGATGCCACCGGCGAGATAACGGGTATTGACTGGAGGGCGGTTGCACAAGGTGCACCCGTTTTGGTCATCTACATGGGGGTGAAAAGACTTGCTTCGATTTCCAGAGAATTGATGGCAGGAGGGCGACTCCCGGATGAACCGATGGCAATAATCTCTAATGCCTCCCTGCCTAATCAGATGGTGTTGGAAACGACGCTCGGAGCTTGTATCGACGATCTAACTACGGCCGATCTTTCCCCGCCCGCCATCGTGGTGGTGGGGGAAGTTGTGCGTCTGCGCGGCGGCCTCGATTGGCTTGGCGCGGCCGGTGGTAGGATTCTTGATCCTGATCCGCTGTCCTCTAGAACGTCTGATAAGGTAGGATGAGCGGGTCCGAGCTAGCGCCCGGACTAGTGATTGCGGCGCCCTCGTCCGGGTCTGGTAAGACCACTATCACTCTTGGCCTGTTGCGCGCTTGTCGTGATATAGGTATGACCGTCGGTTCTGCCAAATGTGGGCCGGACTATATTGATCCGAAGTTCCACGAGGCGGCAAGCGGCAGCGCATGTATAAATCTCGATGGTTGGGCAATGCGTCCAGCGGTTTTGGATCAACTCGCAGCCGTCGCCGCTGGAGCTGTTGACCTTCTGGTTATCGAAGGGGTGATGGGGCTGTTTGACGGCGCGCCACAACCCGGCGCCACTGATACCGGATCAACCGCCGAGCTTGCGGCTCGGGTGGGATGGCCAGTGGTGCTGGTGGTAGATACACGGGCCCAGGCGCAGTCGGTTGCGGCATTGGTTCGTGGGTTCCGAGACCATCACGAAGGCATATCGCTCGTCGGAGTGATACTTAACCGTGTCGCTGGCGATCGTCATGTCCGGACTCTTACGCTGGCGCTTGGCGAGATCGATGTGGTGGTGCTCGGATCGGTACCCAGATTCGATAGGCTTGATATACCAGAAAGATACCTGGGGTTGGTTCAGGCGGTTGAGCATTCAGATCTTGAAGGTTTTATTGCGGCTGCCGGTCGAACCATTCGAGCCCACGTCGATCTCGACTCGCTTCGGGCTTTCGCGCGACCGTCCACTCGACGCCTCAAAGGGAATGGGACGTGGGGGTTTTCCCCGCCCGGTCAGAGGGTCGCGGTTGCACACGATCCGGCCTTTTCTTTTTCTTATTCGCATGTGCTGGAGGCCTGGCGGTGTGCGGGCGTGGAAGTCTTACATTTTGCCCCGCTGCTCGATCAGGGGCCAGATTCCAACGCGGATGCCGTCTACCTTCCCGGTGGATACCCGGAGTTACATGCTGGCAGGCTCGCCGGGTGTCAGCGTTTTCTCGACGGATTGCGAGGCGCGGCGGAGGCCGGAAAACCAGTCCTGGGCGAATGCGGCGGCTACATGGTCCTTGGTGATCGGTTAGTAGATAAGGGCGGCGTTGTACATCGGATGGCGGGGCTGCTTAGTCTCGAAAGCAGTTTCGTGGAGAGACGCCTGTCACTCGGATACCGCTCGGCAAGAACCTATGCCGACACCGCACTAGGTCCTGCTGGATCTGGGTTTCGAGGCCATGAATTCCACTATGCGACGGTGATGCGAGAAGGCGGTGACGAACCGCTCTTCATGATCCGTGACGCTGAAGGAACCGAACTGGGTGAGGCCGGTCTTCGACGTGGTTCGGTCCTGGGATCATTCCTGCATTTGATTGACCAATCCGAGCCTTGATGGTCCAAGGTCGTATCCAAGCCGGCTTGGGCATTCTCATGAAGATTCTTTTAACAAGTGACGGCGATTGGCCACCGCGATTAATATTAGATGGAAGTGACGGGCTTGTCGGCTAAGAGATGCTAATATCACCGCGATTGTGCGGTGATGTGAGCCCGTCATGCTGGTTGGATCGAAACCTTTCATGTTTACTATCCTGCTCGGCCGGCATTTGCGTGGGATAGGAATAATCGCACGGGGTGACATGTTGTCCTATAGGGGTCCCTGGAGCCAACTTTCGCCTGTTCCCAAAGCGGTGCGTTTCTCGATGAGATAAGGATGCTCGATAATCCCTAAGGCAGAAAGAGGAGGGACTGAAATGCGTGCATTAGTGACAGGTGCGAGCCCGGGTATCGGAGGGGTGACTTGTCGCCGCCTTCTGGAACTCGCTAAGGCCCGGGGGGAGAGAGTTGAAATCGCAGCATGCGAGATCCGTGAAACCGAGGAGGTGAAAGCGCTGGCCGAGGATCTGCGGGCCGATGGGGCTAATGTAATCATACTTACAGGTGATCTTGGTGACGAGGCGACACCGGGAGCGCTCGTGGCGAAGGCAGTCGACGCCTTTGGTGGTCTTGACGGGGTGGTCAGCAATGCGGGGATCACCGGCCCAGCAGCTATTAACGACTTGAGTGTTGGACAATGGGACAAACTCATCGCGGTGAACACTCGTGCGACCCTATTGCTTGCGCAAGCCGCTTATTCGGCACTCAAAGAATCGCAGGGCGGACTGGTTGCCGTGGCTTCGATGTCTGGCATTGGCGCGCATCCCGGAATGGGAGCGTATAGTCCTAGCAAGGCAGCTTTGATTTCGCTGTGTCAGGTGTTGGCCCAGGAATGGGCGGTTGATCATATCAACGTCAACACGGTGTCACCTGGCATGATCCGCACACCGCTTACCTATAGGGTCTACGAGAACAATCAGATCGCACGCGATCGAGCGGCTCTGGTGCCCTGGGGACGAATTGGAGAGCCCGAGGATATAGCTAATGTCATCGGTTTTCTGTTGTCACCTGAGGCCGATTATGTGACGGGCCAGAACATTCTGATCGACGGCGGCTTCGTCGACTCTCTTTATGAGCATATCCCAGGGAAGCCGTCACGCGCGGTCTGATACCGTTTCAATTGGCCGCGTCCGTTACCCGCTGATTTGCGAGGCCCTCGTAGACGGATACCACCGCGCTGTCCTGCTCCTGTCCACGACCTGACGCTGAAGCGATCTGATAGATTTGCAACGCCGTGGCTGCGAGCGGAGTATAAGCGCCAACCTCGCGCGCACTGTCGAGGACAATCTTCAAGTCCTTTATGAATATATCTAAAACGCCACGGGCCGAGAAGTCGCCATTTAGCATGCTGGGTGCCCGGCTCTCCCAAACGAAAGACCGAGCGGCCCCACTACCCACCTCGTCATAGACGATGTGGGGGTTGGCGCCCGCTTTGGCAGCCGGCGTCATCGCCTCGGCTGCAAGTGCTATCTGAGCACCAACCATGAGCTGGTTGATCATCTTGATGGTCGTCGCGGCTCCGGGCGCATTCCCACAGGGAGCGATCTTTCCGGACATTGCCCGGAACGCACCATCGCAGGCCGTCAGAGCATTATCATTCCCGCTCGCCATGATCGTCATAGTACCGTCTCGGGCCGCGTCCACTCCACCGGTGACCGGTGCATCGACAAAGAGGTGGCGCTTTCTTTGGCTCGGCCGGCGAGGGTCTGTGTCTCACTTGGCGACATGATCGTGTGTATCGTGACCGTCGCCCCGGGGGGTAGCGCCGCTATTGCCCCTCGGTCCCGAAAAGCACTTCGGTCGTTTGGCTGAAGTCGAAGACGGTGACTAGAAGAAGGTCGGCATTTCTCGCGGCCTGGTCTGGTGTTTTTGCTGCTGCCCCTCCGACATTGACACTCCTCGCCACCGGTTCCGGCCGAGCATCGTATCCGTTCACGGTGTGTCCCGCTTTGACCAGATTGACAGCCATGCCCTTGCCTATCGCGCCCAGCCCGATGAACCCGATTGTCTTTCCCATTTCTTTTCCCTTCTTCTTTGCTCGTTACCTGAGTTTTCACCCAGACGACAATGTTTCTTGATGGGTATGACAATCTGAACGTCCTGCTCAACCAAGTGCGGCGCGCCGCAGATTATCGGGCGTGAGTGGCAGGCGCCGAGCGCTCACGCCAGTTGCACGACGGACAGCATTGACGATTGCAGCGCCCGTTGGCCCGCAAACAGCTTCGCCTGCGCCCAAGAAGGGCGCTCCTGGCCGGTCCAACAGTATGGTCTCTATCTCGGGAATATTGTCGAATCCGATGATAGGATAACTCTCCCAATTTCGCGAGGTGATGCCATTGGGGTCGAAAGCGACCTCTTCATAAAGCGTCCAACTCGCCGCTTGGATGAACCCCCCTTCGAGTTGTGCTTTTAACCCCACCGGGTCAACCACTTGGCCAGCGTCGCCGGCGAGTATGGCGCGATGCAGGTGAACTCGAGAGGTCTGGTCGACCATAAGCTCGACCGCGACGGCCGCGTAGGCCTTAGTATTCTTGTACTGTGCAAATCCTAACCCTCGGCCGCAGTCCTGGGGTGCCTTGTCCAGATTACCGATGCGGTGGGCGACTGCTTCGATACATGCCCAGGCTCTTGGGTCATCCAGGTGGCGACGCCGAAGGTCTATAGGATCCTCCTCCGCCAACTCGGCAAGTTCATCGAGAAAGCATTCCAGCGCGAAGACATTTGCATAGGCTCCCAGCGTGCGTAATGCGGACGTGCGAAGTGGAAGGTCCCTTACCAAGTGTTTAACCAACCGCGGCTCCTCGATCCGATAGAGTGGCTCTAGGTTGCGATGGATGCCACCGTGATGGGCTCGGTTTGGTTCGGGGTCAATCTCCATAGCCGGGTTTGCGAGAAATTTTACAGGCATTAGGCGTGAAGGACCAAGCCCGGGCACCCCGGGGCGCGGACGCATTACATGAGTGTCGCTGTAGGTTTCGTGGCTCCAGGCACAGATAGTGCCATTTTTGTCGACGGTGCCCGAGAGCTGCAACACCATGGCTGGACCGTAAGGTTCCCAGGCGTGCTCGTCCTCGCGTGTCCATTTCAGCAAAACTGGCCGGTCGGGTAGGGCGCGGGCGACGATGGCCGCGTCGACTGCCGCGTCGTCGGCGCCATTGTGCCCATAGCAACCCGCGCCTGGGCGATGGTGAATCCGAAGACGTTCGACCGGTATCGAGAAAGCTTCGGCGAGGGCGGCGCGGAGAAGATAGATGCCTTGGCTGTGGGTCCAAATCTCCAGATCGCCGTTTTTGCTAATAGCCATGGCGGCGGACGGCCCGATCGAGCCATGCATGATGTAGGGCTTTTCAAAGGTCGCAGAATGTGTGGCTTTTGCATCCTCTGGCAAGGTTGTCACTCGCGGTAACGGTCCGTCCTTTGGCGTACCGTTAACCACCGGAAGACTAACCCGTCGGTTTGTTATAAGCTGTTGGTAAATGTCATGGGCGTCTAGATTCTGCGAGGCATCCCAGGTCGCGGCTGTCGCAAGGCGCTGGGCTGCTTTGATTACGGCAAACTCATCCGTCCCAGCGACCGCTAGGAAACTGCCGTCGCTTACCACCTCGATACCGTCACGACGAACCGCTCTGACCGTCGTTCCATCCAAGTCTTTCAGGCGGGCGTGAATATGCGGCGGTCGTATCGGACGACCGTGCAGCATACCATCAACCATCATGTCGTGGACGAAGGCATGTGCACCGGTGACGATGTTCTTGATGTCTCTCGCGGGTGTGTGCTGGCCAATGATTAGCATTTTAGAAGCCGTCTTTGATCTGACGTTGAGCTCGATTGGACAATCAAACCGTTTACCGCCCATCAGCTCCCAATATGAAATCGAGCGGTTGGTGGCGCGTGCGCATACCGTACCGTCAGTGACTTCCAGATCGTCTAATTCAACGCCCAACTTTGCAGCCGCAAGGGTTAGCAATCTCATCCGTGCGGTTGCCGCGGCGAGGCGTACCGCATTGCCCGCCTCTTCTATCGAGTTGCTTCCGGAGGTCATGCCTTCGTCAGGGCCGTCGATCGTGTCTGGATGCATTATCTGTATACGCCCCGGTTCCAAGTCCAACTCGTCCGCTGCGATCCGAAGGACGGCCGTCGAGATTTTTTGGCCAATATCGACTTTGCCAATTTGGACGCGCACCCGACCGTCCAACGTGAAGGCAAGCCAGTTATCCAGATCCGGATTCTTCACCAGGCTTGGGTTTCTGGTCATGCGATCAATCCTCTCGCACTAGCCGTTGGGTAGCTGCCAATATGCGTGCGTGGCTCCCGCATCGACAGAGATGGCCCGTAAGCGCATCCAGGATCTGAGCTCGTGTTGGGCGTGGCGTCCAGTCAAGAAGAGCCGTTATCGCAATGATCATACCGGGTGTGCAGTATCCGCATTGGGCGGCTGCCTCGTCGATGAAGGCCTGTTGAACTCGGCTTACAGTTCCGTTCCGGGCAAGGCCTTCGATGGTGACGATTTCCCGGTCCTCGAAGTTGCTCGCCGACGTGACACATGTTAGACGCGCTTCCCCGTCAACCAGTACCGCACACGCGCCGCATTGTTCCAACCCGCAGCCAAGTTTTGTGCCCTTTAATCCAAGGTTGTTACGCAGTACATGGATCAGTGGTGTGTCTGGCCCGCAATCGACACGGCGTGTCTGGCCATTCACGGTTAGCATGTATTCTGGCACGGTGGCCTCCGGATCCAATGAATCGGGAGCTAGTGGCACTTTGGCTATCTAGCTGGACGAAAGGAATTCTGCCGGTTTTTGGTCAAGTCAAAAGAGCCTGCAATGTCTTAAAATACAATGGATGTTAACCTCGGGCCGAGGCCCGCCCTTTTACACGCACTCAGATCCTGTTCGCGACAGTGTGCTTTGCCATGACCGCCTCCGTGAGGCGAGCCCAATGGGGCTCGTGTTGGGCAGTTGATATATCTGCATTCCCGTCGGGACTTGCCTGATCCTATCATTTTCCAATCTACTCTTCTGGCGGAGTGGAACACACGCCACCGGGGTGTTGGCGGTTAGACTGGGTTCTTTTCTCGTCGGATTGCAATGGTGCTTATGAAGTTAGACGCCTGTTGCAAGTGATCACAGCTACGATGGTCGCGGTCTCATTCGAAGGGGACAATCAGTTCGTTGCCATGGAGATCTGTATTGTACAGCCACCACTTTGGCACACTCGGTCTAACATAGACTTTACGGTGGGCTTTGTCTGGTGCTGGTGGACGAACAAACACCTGTGGTGATGTATGTAACGCTGTTATCCAACCTTGACCAAAGGCTATCCCAGGGCCACGTAAGGCTGTTACCAGGATCTTTTGTGGGAGCTCATCATTATCCAAAATTGCCGGTTTGGCATTGGTTCTGGAGCCTTCCTGGGTTCGGGGCCATCTCCTAGTTCTTAAGGGTGCGAAGTATCTCCTGACGTAATGCCTCTAACTCGTTTGAAGGTTTTCTTTTCCGATGGGATTCAAGTGCTAGATCGTCTCGCGAGTTCTTCCACTCCCAACTGTTGTCGTCGTCGACTTGATCTGACCCAGTCCGCGGGGGGGACTTGGATTCTTCCGTCTCGGCCTGCTGATTCTTGGCGGCCCTACGCCGGAGTTGTGTCTGGCGAACTGTCGTTGCCTTAGTCTCAGCCGTTAGCTGGATCCTGGTGCGCTGTTCGACAGGTAGTGAGTCGAATTCCGCCTCAGCTTGGTCATAATCATCCAGGTTGCCCGAATCGGCTGCTTTGTAGAGCTGTTGAGCCGCTCCCGCGTTAACTTTCGCCTTTGTGCTATCTGCGAGGATACGCAAACCCCGACGAGTTTCAGCATCCAGTTCATTTTCGTCCGACATTCGACCCTTCCCCAAGATCACGCTTATTATAAACGGGCTAAGCGAATCGAGAACCGTAATATCGCCTCTATTTCGAAGTAAGTCCGATGATCCGAATCAAATCAACGCGATAGAACTAGTACATTAATATACACGTCCGACACCGCGGTAGTTTCGTAGTGGAAGGCGATCCACGATTCTCTTTGGTCGAAACCGTTTCTCGTTCATGCGTAGAATGGCTGTATCCTCCGTTTTATAGAGGTGGAGTAAGAGCGACAGCGTTTGTTGACCGAGTTGAAGCTTTGATTCTCCACCACGACGAAGTCTTTGTTCAAAGCAGGCCATCATCGATCATCTGGTTGAGATCGAGCAAGATGGACGAGATCTGTTGTCGACGGATAATAATGTTTGGCGCGATACCCTGCGAACAACCGTGATTGCTCACGGTGTGATGGAGGAGGTTATTTGCTCTTCCTACGAATTCAATCAGCGATGGAAGCGGAGGTCTTCAAGGAATGGGTGGTGCAATCTTATAGTCAGGTTGAGAATGGTCTGTTTTCCTTGAATGCGCCCACAGTTGATAACTAAAAGTCTAGGCTTAACGATGATAAGACCGCGCTGTGTCTAAATGCGGTTAATCGCGCTCACCACGGCCTTGATCGGGGCGAGTGTTATAGAGGTGTCAATACCGACGCCGAACACACTCTCACCACTATCATCGGGAACTTTGAGTTCGATATAGGCGGCTGCCTCGGCCTCAGAACTCGCGGTCCGCGTGTGCTCAGTGTAATCCTTCAAACGGAATTTCAATCCAAAGGTTTCGCGCATACCTTTGATGAATGCTGCGATGGGGCCGTTACCAGTCGCGTCAATCACATGTTGCTCGCCCCCCTTCTCAATTACCGCCTCAATGCGCTCGAGGTCATTGGATCGAGAGGCGGATTGTGACGAGAACGAGACAAGACTATAGGGCCCACTTTGGGTAATAAATTCCTTCTCGAAAGCAGCCCATATTTCTGGCCCGGTGATCTCTTGACTCGTGGCGTCGGTGATCCTTTGGATCACCTGGCTAAACTGTGCCTGTGCCGCCTTTGGTAGGCGAATCGAGTAGTCGCTTTCGAGAATATAGGATACTCCCCCTTTGCCGGATTGGCTGTTGACCCTAATGATCGCTTCATAGTCCCGGCCTATGTCTTTCGGATCGATCGGTAGATAGGGTACTTCGAACAATGGATCGTTCGCACCCTCGAGCGCTTTCATCCCCTTATTAATAGCGTCCTGATGTGAGCCCGAGAAGGCAGTGTGTACCAGCTCGCCCGCATAGGGGTGTCGCGGGTGAATAGGCAGTTGGTTACAGTGCTCTGCCGTTTCCAACAGGGAATTGATGTTGGAAAAGTCTAGGTCCGGGTCCACGCCCTGAGTGAACAGGTTCAATCCCAGTGTGACGATATCGACATTGCCCGTCCGCTCGCCGTTCCCGAATAGGGTGCCCTCTACACGGTCGGCGCCAGCCATTTGCGCCAGCTCGGCCGCCGCCACACCTGTGCCGCGATCGTTGTGCGGATGCACTGATAAGACCACGTTGTCGCGTTGAGCGAAATGATCGTTCATCCATTCGATCTGGTCGGCAAAGATGTTTGGCGTCGCCATTTCGACAGTTGACGGCAGGTTTATGATGGTCGGATTATCCGGCGTCGGCAGCCAGATCTCCATGACCGCCTCACAGACCTCCATCGCGTAGTCAAGCTCAGTGCCGGTAAAGCTCTCCGGCGAGTACTCGAGCCGAACGTTAGTGCCGGCGTTAGCCAACATTGGAATTCGGTCGCGTACCATCATTGCACCGTCCGTTGCGATCTGCTTTACCCCGTTGCGGTCGGATTCGAACACTACACGGCGTTGAAGCGTGCTGGTCGAGTTGTAGAGATGGACGATGCAATTGACCGAACCTACCAGGCTTTCGAATGTTCGCAGGATCAGTTCTTCGCGCGCCTGGGTAAGCACCTGGATAGTTACGTCATCGGGAACCTTGTTCTGTTCGATGATCTCACGCACGAAATTGAAATCGGTTTCGGAGGCAGCCGGGAAACCAACTTCGATCTCTTTGAAACCCATATCGACCAGGGTCTTGAACATGCGGTGCTTGCGCGGACCGTCCATCGGGTCGACTAGGGCCTGGTTACCATCCCGCAGGTCAACGCTGCACCAGACTGGTGCTTTGGTGATGGTATTGCCAGGCCATTGACGGTTCTGAATCGGGACCTGGGGGTAGGCCGCGTATTTATCGATCGGCATGCGATTCATCAATCTAACTCCTAGTGCGTGCGGTGGCCTCTAATCTTCCAGATCGCGCGATCATTTCGTGGGAATTTATGTCTTGAGGCGTCGCCTGCCTGACGCCACCGGTCACCACTGGATAGGGAGTACGCCAAACGTTGGGCGCCACTGTAACGCGCGATAAAGATTCATTAGAACGGCAAGTTTAGTGGTCATGGAAGCACTGACGCACGGTGAACACACGAGTAGCAAGCGACTCTGTCCCGGACTCCCTAAAGAGCCGGGTTTATAAGTCGAAGGCCGAGGCCGCACCTCATGTTTCTCATCATGCGCGCGAAAATAATGATGGTCACGAAATCCGTCAAGCTTTGGGGCGCAGTTGTGTTCTTTCCCTACAATCTTTGCATTGTTGAAGTGTCTATGATCGACATGAGTATATGCGCTCGAGTCGGCTGGCCATGGGTGCTCGTCGAAAGTGGCTAGCTCGGGGCTCTGTAGGGATGCAGAGTGCCTGCGCCGCTGGTTATTCACCTATTCTGCACTAGAAGGAGTTCGTTTACCTGCATTGCGAGGAAACGTCGATGATAGATCCGGGAGGACCAATTGACGTTCAGTTGAATCCCTGACAGATCGTCCAATGTCGTTCAAGCCGTGGGCAGGTTCTCGCCATTTCAGACTTTCTTTTCCGCCGTCATTGCAGAGTGTCTAAGCTGTTCGGATTAAAGTCTTGGCAGAGATAAAACGAAAAATTGCGTCTTCCATTTTCCCGAAGTTAGATACGGTCTTCCAGATGCACAGATCGATATAGAACGAGTGCGACTCCGCTTGCGTGCGATATAATTGGGCGTACGGTCAGAAAGTGACCGCTAATGCCGGATGGATACCCGCCGGAATATGATGACAAGTAGTCGATGTTTAGTAGGCCGGAACCGGTGTTATGTGGGTCTGGCACCTCGCCCTCGGCGGAGCAGCAGAGTATAGTCGGTCAATTCTAGCTGCCCTGCTTATTGAATCACTTGCGTCCGAATAAACGTTCGATGTCCAAAAGCTTCAGTTCTACATAAGTGGGCCGACCGTGGTTGCATTGTCCGGAATGGGGCGTCGCCTCCATTTCCCGCAACAATGCGTTCATCTCGTCCGTATTCAGTCTTCGCCCCGCACGGACTGAGCCATAACAAGCCATTGTGCCTGCAACATTGGCCAGCCTTTCCTCCAGCGCCAACCCATGGTCGATCTCGATCAGGTCTTCGGCCAGATCTCGAACGAGGCCTCGAACGTCGCCTTCGCCAATCAAGGCTGGCACCTCACGCACCACCACCGCACCTGAACCGAAGGCCTCGAGGACGAGGCCGAGTTCAGCGAACTCGCTGATGCGTTCGGCCAGTCGTGCGATGGCGGCCTCCTCCAGTTCCACCACTTCTGGGATCAGCAGTATCTGTCGCTTTATGCCCCCCTCAGCCAGATCTCTTTTTAAGCGTTCATAGACCAATCGCTCATGGGCGGCGTGCTGATCGACGATGACAATGCCATTGGCCGTCTGGGCTACCACATAGGTTGCGTGGAGTTGAGCCCGCGCGGCTCCGAGCGGAAAGTGTGGATGAGTAGCTTGGCTCCCGGAGCCCGTGTCTGCGCCGTCCGGCTCGCACTCGACCGGAAACTCCCCCGACCGCGCACTGGGGGGAGTGGCGAGGTCGAGCATCATTTTCGCGTCCGACGCCGGATGGGCGAAGGCTGCCTCGGTCTGCCCCGTAAGCCCGCGTGGTAGGTTGGCGGTATAGGTGCTGGATAGCACTCGGGTGGATTGATTAAGGTCGTTAGAAGATCGTTCGAGTGCACCGAGGGCTGCTATCGAAATGGTGGTGGACGCTCGGTGCCCCGCGGCGGACAATGCGTGTTTCAAGGCGCCAACAATCATGCCTCTGACAAGCCCAGGTTCGCGGAAGCGGACCTCGGTCTTGGCTGGATGCACATTGACGTCGACGGCGCCCTCCGGCACCTCTAAGAACAAGGCAGCCATGGCGTGGCGACCATGGGCGAGAAAATCGGAATAGGCACCACGAACTGCGCCGTGGAACAGCCGGTCGCGCACTGGTCGACAGTTAACGAATAAGAATTGATGACTAGTGGTGCGCCGGTTCATGGTCGGAAGGCTCGCGTGGCCGGTCAGTCGGAAACCTTCGCGCTCGGCCTCAATGGCTAGGGCGTTGTTCCCGAAGTCACGCCCCATCGCGGCTCCTAATCGTGCAAGACGCGCGTCCTGAATTTCTCCCTTGGGAGTATCCAGGCGGACCCGTGTGCGATCCCCGTCACCCAGTGTGAACGCGATCGTCGGATTTGCCATGGCGAGCCGTTCTATGACGTCGACTGCGTGGCTAAATTCCGTGCGTGTCGTCTTCAGAAACTTAAGCCGGGCTGGCGTTGCGAAGAACAGGTCGCGTATCTCCACCCGGGTGCCCCATTTGAGGGCCGCTGGGCTCAGTCCATTAACAACACCGCCTTCGACACCAATCGTCCAGGCCTCGTCGACACCCGTTGCGCGCGAGGTGATGGTCATGCGGCTGACCGAGCCGATTGAGGGTAGAGCCTCGCCCCGAAAGCCAAGGGTCCGGATGTGGGAGAGGTCGTTTTCTGGCAGTTTTGAGGTGGCGTGCCGTTCGACGGCCAGCACTAGATCGGCGGGCCACATTCCGTACCCATCATCGGTCACCGAAATCAGCTCGCGCCCGCCCTCGCGCATCACCACGTCGATCCGGGTCGAACCGGCATCGATTGCGTTCTCGACTAGTTCTTTGACCACGCTGGCCGGTCGCTCGACTACTTCGCCGGCGGCAATTCGATTGACCTGTCCTTCTGTTAGGCGTCGAATTCGAGGCGCCGGGGCATCTTCAAGTAATGTAGGTTCGAGAGCCATGACCTACTAGATCTTGCAAAATTGACGATGTGTATTGCCAAATATAGAAAGACTGATCATCAGAGTCGACTCAGGATTCCGGGTCGGGTGCTGGCCGAGTGGGGTATACCCCGTCGGGTTTACCGACAATTGCGAAGGTAAGTTCGTCGACCTTGAATAAACGTTTTGCCACCCGCCTTAAATCCTCCAAGCTCACCGCCTCGATGAGGTCTGGACGTCGGTTTATATAGTCAATACCCAGCTTTGAGCGTTGTACTGCTGTCAGGAGGCCCGCAATAGTCCCAGAGTCGGTAAACCTTAACCCATAGGAGCCATTGATATATGCCTTAGCGTCTCGAACTTCCTGGTCCGTCGGGCCGTGCTCACCAAATTCGCCCCAGATTTGACGGACTAGATTGATTGATTCCCTTACTCGTGCATTCATCGTTGAAACGCTACCGACGACAAGGCCCACGTAATCTAGTGGTAGCGGATAGGCGGACACTCCGTAGGTCAGCCCCCGCTTTTCCCGGATTTCCTCGGTGAGACGCGACCCAAAACCTCCGGCCAGGATCTCAAACAGCACCGTGGCCGCGTACCAATCCGGGTCGTCGCGCAGAATGCCCTTGTGACCAAATACGACCACGGATTGTGGTAAAGGCCTCTCCACGATCATGGTCTCTCCCACCGCCGCTGGCGTAGTCGTTTTTATTGTGGGTGCTTCCGAATGCAGAGGAAGCGTGCCGAATACCTGGTCCAGCACTTGGCTTAGCCGTTCGGGGGTTATGTCGCCGACTACGCCGATAAAAAGGCCTTGACGCACGAACTGAGACTTGACGTAGGCCTGCAGATCATCCTTTGTGATCTGAGCCAAGGTGGCTTCCGTGCCGCGGCGCGCCATGCCGTAGGGGTGGTCGGGAAAAGCAGCTTTCCACCAGACCCGCCCGGCTATCCGTTTTGGATTTTCGCGTCGGCTACGCAAACCCGCGATAACTTGACTTCGGATCCTAGCAAAAGGCTCGGCGTCGAAACGGGGCTCCGTCATCGCCAGACGCATAAGGTGAAAGGCCTTCTCGCTGGTTTCCGTAAGCGTGGAAAGCGATGTCGAGAAAGTATCGGTCCGCGTGTTGAAGGAGAGTGAAATCGAGTTTTCTTCCAAAACTTTTTGGAAAGTGGGTGAATCCAGATTGCCGGCACCTTCATCGAGTAAGCCGGAGACAAGATAGGCGAGTCCCGGTTTGCCCGGTGGATCCGTCCGAGAACCTCCGGCAAAACTTGCCCGAATGGTAATGATGGGATTTTTATGGTCCTCGACCAACCAAGCCTCGATCCCACCTGGGCTTTTAACTGGTGTGATCTCGAGGGCTTCGGTAAGCGTGGTCGATCCCACTAAAACAATCAGCGCGCCTACGAACCGGAAGGTGGAAAGAATGACAGACCGGTTCATTTCCCAACACCCTGTCTAGTCCCGTTTTTTTGGCAGTAGCGTACTTGTGACCGATCGTTCCAAACGGAACACCGTCTGTGCCGCGGACAAGATATCGTCCACTGTAACGTTAGCGATTCGTTCCGGCCAGGTCTCGATTTCTTCGATCTTACGCCCACTGCTGAGTGCTGCGCCGATAATCCGGGCGGGTGCGGTGACGCTATCACGCGCGAATATCGCAGATCGGGTGAGGCGCCTGATTGCGTTGGCGCGTTCTTCCTCGGTCACACCATCGGATAGTAAGTCCGCGATCTCTCTGTTTATCGCGGTTTCAAGATCCGCAACTTTGTGGCTCGCACTGGGGCTACCGTAAAATCCAAAAGTAGACGGCCCGATATTTAGGGCACCATACCAAGACCCAGCTGCGACAGCGATCTTTTGCTCGACCACGAGGGATCGGTAGAGCCGGCTCGTCGTCCCACCGCCTAAGATCTCTGTTAGTACCTGCAGAGCATAAGCGTGTTCGGTCGCTCCGTAGTTGTAGCTGGGCGCCAGATACTGACGACTCCAGCGCGGGTGACCGGCTTGGGCGCTTGCCATAGTGAGACGTCGGGGTGCCACCTGAGGTGGTTCTTCCAGCCGGTTTCGTTTAGCTATTTCGCGTCTCGCAATAGGGCCATAATGCCTTTCAACCAAGGTACGAACGTGACCGGTCGTAACGTCTCCGGCGATCACAACGGTTGCGTTGTTGGGTGCGTACCAACGGCGGTAGAATTCGATAGCATCTGATTGGCCGAGCCGTTTGATCTCGTGTGCCCAACCAATTACTGGGACCCGATAGGGATAGGCCATGTACATCGAAGCGGTGACCTGCTCGCGCAACTTGGCGGCATCGCTGTTATCGGTCCGGGTGCGCCGTTCCTCGAGGATGACGTCGCGCTCCGAAAGAACATTTGCGTTGTCGAGCTTAAGATTAACCATTCGGTCCGCCTCGATCTCCATGACCATAGACAACCGCTTGGGTGCTACTGTTTGATAGTATGCGGTGTAGTCATGGCTAGTGAACGCGTTCTCGTTGCCACCGATTCTGGCGATGATTCTAGATGCTTCGCCCGGCTCCAGCTTGTCTGTGCCCTTAAACATTAAATGTTCCAGGAAGTGCGCAATACCGGATTTACCGGGAGGCTCGTCTGCAGAGCCTACCCGATACCAGATCATGTGGGTTACCACTGGGGCGCGGTGATCACTTACCACCACTACTTCGAGCCCGTTGTCGAGAATGAACCGGTCCGGATCGAAGACTTTGGCGAAAACCAAGGCGGAACAGGAACACAGTGCTGCGAAGAAAAGAGAGGTGAAAATAAGAGTTTGGGTCAAAAGGTTGGCCCAGAAACGTCCAGAAGGTAGAATTCCGCAGTTATCCATTTTCTCTAACGCGACCGCAAGACAAGCGCGTGCGCATGGGCTAGTGAAACAAGCATCCTCAGAACAAATTCTCTAGGAGGCCGCCGCGCTTGCGTTTGATTGTCGGAGTTTCACCCTCAGTCACGGCTTTGCCGAGCGCGGCGTTTTCTTGCAAGCGTCTCTTTTCTTTCTTCGCATCGACCACGATTCCAGGTGTGCGTTCCTTCTTCCAGAACAGGAGCTTGTCGATGAATGCCTCATCCTCATAGACGAAGACGGCGGTCTCCCGATTGATTATATCACGGATGCCGGGCTGCACTTCATTGGTTCCGAGCAGGCGACGCATGCTGCCTTCACCACCAGTTTGCAACGTCGGAGTTGTTGCTGGTTTTGCACGGTTTTTCAAAATGAGATCACGCCCGCGATGGCGTTTTGAAGGTTCCTGCGGGCGTTCTGCACCTGGTCGTGGCGGCCGCAGCTGGAAATTAGGGGGTACACTTAAGGGCGCTCGGGCGACAACGGCGAATTCGTCCGGCGCCCGCTTTTCATACCCTAGCGCAGTCCGCACCTCGCCGCAGCCCTGCAGGACAGTTCCAGTCGCGATTAGGGCAAACAGCGTCAAGAAAGAGTAGCGTAGTCTATCATTCAAGGCTCGCCTCCAAGAAATTTCCGGTCATTGTTCTTCTTCATTTCGTCGGTAGAAACTGTCTAAAAGAACCAACATTACACCGATTGTAATAGCAGAATCCGCCAAATTGAAAGCAGGCCAATGAAATCCAGCGACGTGAAGATCGATGAAATCGACTACGGCGCTGAAACGAAGCCGGTCTATAATGTTGCCAACTGCGCCGCCGATCACGGATCCGAGCGCTCCCGCTATAAGTTTGCCTTCTACACGGGTAAGCCAGACCACAAGTGCGATGGTGATCGTTGCCGCGAAGCTCGCAAGAATATAGGGCATAAACTTCGACTCGCCAGCAAGGAAACCGAAACTTACCCCGGTGTTCCACACTGCGACGAGATTAAAAAACGATGTGACTTCGATCGCACGCGGTGGAAAAAACCAAACATCCAACGCCCAGGTCTTGGTCGCCTGATCGGCTATTACAATCGCGACTGCCAAAAAAAGGCCAAGCCTGGTCGATTCACTGATCATGTGAGGCCGATTGGCAAGAATTAGCCATTGGAAGCGGCCATGGCTTCGGCGCAGCGACTGCAGATAGAGGCGTCGCTGTTTTTAATCTCCGGTAGAACTTTCCAACACCTTTCACATTTCCCACCCTTGGCGATATTAGGCATCACAGCGACGTCGGCCACATCATTGAGACGGAATGAGCCTTCAGGGCTTGAATCGGTGGTCAATACCGCGCCCGAGGTGATGAAGATGTCCGCTGGATCGAGCCCTTGGAAGGCGGCCAGCGCCAAGGCACTTACGTGCACCGTCGGCCGAGCCTGCAAGGATGAACCAATGCGTTTTTCGGCCCTCTCAATCTCAAGTGCTCCGGTCACCGTGCGTCGCACGTCCCGAATCAACTCCCATTTCTCGGCGAGCGCCGAGTCAAGCCAGCTCGTTGGGATTTCAGGCATTAGGCGCAGATGAACTGAATCTTCGGGTCCTTTGGCGCGTTGTTGCCAGGCCTCTTCAGCTGTGAAGCATAGGATCGGCGCAAGCCAGGCCGTTAGGCAGTTGAATAGCATATCTAGCACTGTGCGTGCTGCGCGTCGGCGGACTGAACTTGGAGGGTCGCAATATAGCGCGTCCTTACGGATGTCAAAATAGAAGGCTGACAGATCGACTGCGCAAAAGTTGTGTACCTCACTAAACAGGGCGTGGAAGTCAAAATCATCTATTCCCCGGCGCACCACAGCGTCGAGTTCGGCCAGTCGGTGCATTACCCAGCGCTCTAACTCTGGCATCTCAGCTGGTTCAAGTGATTCGCTTTCATGAAATCCATTGAGATTGCCAATCAGATAACGCAGCGTGTTGCGCAGGCGTCGATACAGATCCACTTGGCGTTTTAGGATCTCGGGCCCGATACGCAAGTCTTCAGAATAGTCTGAACCGACTACCCAGAGCCGAAGGATGTCGGCGCCACTTTTTTCTATTACGTCCTGTGGGGCGGTTACGTTTCCGAGGGACTTCGACATCTTACGTCCGTCCTCGTCGAGCACGAAACCGTGGGTTAGAACGGCTTCAAAGGGGGCCCGACCCCGTGTGCCGCAGGACTGTAGGAGTGAGGTGTGAAACCAACCCCGGTGTTGGTCCGATCCCTCGAGATAGAGAGAGGCGGGCCATTGTAGTTCCGGTCTAGCTTCCAAAACGAAGCTGTGAGTGGAACCGCTGTCGAACCAAACCTCGATAATGTCGCGCACCTGCTCATAGTCGATCGGGTCATGATCGTCCCCGAGAAAGCGCGAGGGCTCGCTCGCATACCAGGCGTCCGATCCTTCTTCCTCAAAGATGGCGGCTGTTCGGTCGACTACCATCTGGTCGCGAAGCGGTTCGCCGGTTCTTTTGTGGACAAAAATCGGTATAGGTACACCCCAGGCGCGCTGGCGCGAAACACACCAGTCTGGGCGCTGTTCGATCATCGCATAAAGCCGGTTCCGACCTCCCGCTGGTACGAACCGAGTCTCACCGATTGCGGCCAACGCCTTTTCTCTAAGATCGTTGCTCTCCATCGAGATGAACCACTGTGGTGTCGTGCGGAAGATCAAGGGCGCCTTGGATCGCCAGGAATGGGGGTAGCTATGTACATGGCGCCCGGTCGCGAGTAGGTGGCCTTGGGTCTCGATGATCTTCGCAATCTTGTGATTATCCTCCATTACGTCCATGCCGGCGACTAGTGGCATGTGATCATAGAATTTGCCCCCATCATCGACGGTGGCAACCACTTCTAGTCCGTGGGCTTGGCCGAGTTCGAAGTCGTCGCTGCCAGCACCTGGTGAAATATGGACGAATCCTGAGCCTTGATCGACGGTGACGAAAGTCGCTGGTAGTAACGGCACCTCAAAATCGTAGCCCTTGCCACGGAAGGGATGTGCCGCAGTGATGCCGGCCAGATGTTCACTTTTTACACGGGTGAGTTCCTTCAAGCTGCTGATCTTGGTGGCATCCTTTACTTCGGCGACGAGGTCGGTTGCGATCACCAATTTCTCGCCTAGCTTCGCCAGGCTATTCTCAGCGACCGCGCAGACCTCGTAGAGCCCGTAGGCGAACTTTTCACCATAAGCGATCGCCCGATTACCGGGGATCGTCCAGGGCGTAGTTGTCCAAATGATAATCGACGCACCTTTCATTTCAGGTTGCGAAGCCTTGATTATCGGAAAGCGGACATGGATCGTTGTGGAAGTGCGGTCATGGTACTCAACTTCGGCATCTGCCAGCGCCGTCTTCTCAACCACAGACCAGAGCACCGGCTTGGCGCCCTTGTAAAGCCCACCATTCATCAGAAATTTGCCGATCTCGCGCGCAATCTGGGCCTCAGCCGCGTAACTCATCGTAGTGTAGGGATGGTCCCAGTTTCCAGTAATGCCTAGGCGTTTGAATTCCTCGGTCTGCACCTTGATCCATTCGGTGGCAAAGTTGCGGCACTGTTTGCGGAACTCATTGATCGGCACCGCGTCCTTGTCTAGATTCTTGGCCCGATAATCCTCTTCGATTTTCCATTCAATAGGCAGACCATGACAGTCCCAGCCGGGCACGTAGTTGGAATCCTTGCCCAACATTTGCTGCGAGCGGTTGATCACGTCCTTAAGGATCTTGTTGAGGGCGTGGCCCATGTGCAGGTGGCCGTTCGCGTACGGCGGCCCGTCATGAAGGATAAATTTCTCCTTTCCGCGTCGGTTTTCTCGTAGGCGCTGTTCGAGGCCGATCCGATCCCACTGGGCCAGGATTTCCGGTTCGCGTTCCGGGAGCCCGGCACGCATCGGGAAATCAGTCTTGGGAAGGAAAATCGTCGACTTGTAGTCCACGGTCATAACACTTGCACGTCCTCGGGGAACGCCCCTTCAATTAGGAAAGAATTTTTCGTGCCCTGGACGCGTCCTTTGCTATCTGGGCCGTTAGTTCGTCAAGGCCCGTAAATCTCATTTCCGGACGGATAAAGTCAATGACGCGGATCGATAGCCGTTTGCCATAGAGGTCGCGTTCCACATCGAATAGATGTGCCTCGAAAAGGGCCCCCCTGTCGTTTACGGTGGGCCGGCGACCGAAATTCGCTACACCAGGCAACCAGTTCGCTTCGTTCTCCACACGCACCCATATCGCATAGACACCATGGGCAGGTTGAACCAGATCGACGATACGAAGATTGCAAGTCGGAAACCCAATGGTACGCCCCCGCCGGTCACCCTGCTCAACCGTGGCTGTGAAACTCCAGGGACGGCCTAGCAAGTCGGCAGCCCCCTTGGGGTCGCCCTCAGCGATGCATTGGCGCACACGCGTAGAGGAATACACGGCACCATCAGTTTCTGCGGCGGCGGGCATGCAGGTTACGCCGATACCAGCATCGCGTCCAAGGGTCTGAAGCATGTCGGGTGTGCCGCGGCGTCGGTGGCCAAAGACGAAGTCGTAGCCACACACGACGTGACGGAGTCCAAGGCTGTCTTTAAGTATCAGAGCGACGAAGTCCTCGGCCGATATTTGGGAAAAATCCTGGCTGAAGACGATCTCGAAAAGGACTGAGACTCCGAGAGCAGCAATTGCTTCCGCTCGAGACTCGCTCCCGGTTAGTCTGAACGGTGCTGCTCCTTGTTGGAACAATGTGCGCGGATGGGGTTCGAAAGTGAGCACTGACAGCGGCACGTTGAGGCCGCGCGCAACGCGCCCAGCCTCTTCCACAACGGTTTGGTGACCTAGATGAACGCCGTCGAAATTGCCGACCGCCGCGACAGTTCCCTTGTCCGAATCGCGGACCGACGCGATGCCGCGTACTATCCGCATGTCGTTCATCCTTGTCTAGTTCGTGACGGGACCATAACCGTATGGTTGACGTCGCGTACTGCGTTGCTGGCGAACGTGCAGGTTGTCTCAAATAACATCCAACTCTTTGCCTCAAATATTTCGATCATTTCGAGGAGTGTTGCGACCACTTGGCTGGGGCGGACAGGTCTTTTGGAGCGAAGATTGTGGCACAATTTGATTCTGTTATCGCTCGGCGCGATGGTTCCGAAAATCGACGGCAGGTATTTCGTGGTGAGCATGTCGCAGGTGATATTAATTTTGGAAATAATGCTTTTCGCAGAGTGATCAGAACGCACGGCGTAACAAATCCTCGTATCGGCAGTAAACGCTCCGCTAATGTTGAAAGTGAAAGAACTCTGTCCAGTTCCAGGCAGGCCGGCGGCTAGAGGTTCAAAATAGTGGCGGGTGGGCGTGGCCATGAGTGGGTCCGGTCAGGCAGTTAGGTGTCGGTTAAAGACTTTGGGGCCGCGTTTATAGCGGCCACGTGGCGGCGTAACAACCACCGAACATGGTGCGCCTCGGGGTTTGCGTCTAAACTAAAGTTCGATCGGGCCAAACCGTGGGAACTAAGATATGCCATTGGGTCAAAATGCTGCCGAGATGGCGGCCGCGGAGCTGTTTCGCGCACGGCAAGAATTTACAAGGATCGATACCCTACCTAAGTCCTGTCGGCCCCAGACAGCTTCGGATGGATACGCAGTGCAGTCGGCGTTAGTCGACAAACTTCTGAGAGTTGGTGGTGCCCACCACTTAGGTTACAAAATCGGTGCTACCAACGCGGCGGCTCGAGATATGCTCGGTACAGACGAGGCTTTCGCGGGCCATTTGATCTCCACATATTGCCATGTCTCACCAATGACGGTGAGGGGTAGTGACTTCCATGTCGTCGTTTTGGAACCCGAGATCGCGGTCCGCCTCGGGCGCGATCTACCGGCTTCGGAGGCGCCTTTTACGCCGGAGACGGTGGCGGCGGCGGTGGAGGCTGTGGCGCCCGCTATCGAAATCGTCTCCTCCCCTTTTCCTGTATGGAACGAGGCTGGTATCGGCAATATCATTGGTGATAACGGGGCTAATGCGCTGTGGGTTCACGGCGAATTTTCAACTGATTTCGGATCGCTCGACTTGGTCGAACATCCAGTGTCGCTTTCAGTCAATGGTAAAACCGTCCGTGAAGGTGCTGGCCGGAACGTGGATGGAGGGCCGATGGTTGTGCTCGCTTGGTTGGCGAACTTCCTAGCCTCGACAGGAGGCGCGCTGAAATCCGGGGACCTGGTCACTACGGGTTCGACCACCCAACCCTTTGTGGGCGGAGCAAGTCAGAAAGTGGTCGCAGACTTCGGCACGTTGGGACAGTGCCATTTGAATATAGAGTAGATTGATTAGGATCAGTGAAGACCCTGGTTAGGCAAGACATTGGATTGTTTATCCTAGATTCTCAAGAGCAGGACTTTAGAGACGCGTTCTGTCAGATTGAATTTCTACTCGAAATCACGTGCGTCGTCGTGATGCAGGTTCGGCGCCTGCGTTCCGATCAGACCCGAACGGAAATTACACGGGCCTTGATTTTGTCGATGTCTTTGAGGAGCCATTTTCAGGATTATTTTGTCCATAGCGAGCATGAGATCTAAGTCTTGATCGCTAATGTGAGAATCATGGATTAACCTCGTTTATATATTAGCCAAGGCGTTTGGAGGCCAGAAGAGAGCGTACAGACGGCAATTACCCGCTCTACCGATAAGGCCCACGCAACCAAGCTGGCAGAAATCGTCCTTGGGCTCTTGTTCTGCGAACATGCGGCGGCTGTTGGCTTCTAGCCTAAAATCTCCCTATTTGATTAAGCGAACGCATATCATCTGACGAACCTTTCCTCAGACTCGTCGCTCTGTCCGCTCTATGTCCGTATCCGACAGACCGAAATGGTGTCCGTTCTCGCGTAGTAGGGCATGTCACACTAGGTTCAGCAGACCCTCGCCACTTTCGCACCAATAGTCGAGAATCAGGCGGCGGAATAAAACCAAGGATGTCGAAAGAGCTTTTGGGGACGAAGCCATTACTGCGTGATAGCCCGACGCGGATTGGCTGTGAGGGGGCATGCTATGCTGGGGTCTCGACGGTTTCATGAAGATCCCTGTTGTGGAACACTTCACGACGAACTGGTCCGGAGGGCCGAATGTCAGAATTAAATAACCCTGTTGACCCCATTAAGGCGGAGCGGCACGCCGAGAAGATGGCCAAGAAGAAGGCCGCGCGGAACAAGATCATGGCGACTAAGAACCGAACCGGGGGACTATTGGTCGTTCATACCGGTAAGGGCAAAGGAAAGTCGACGGCAGCCTTCGGGATGGTCTGCCGGGCTATCGGCCATGGCATGAAGGTGGCTGTAATACAGTTCGTGAAGGGTAAGTGGGAGACCGGTGAGCGCAAGGTGCTAGAGGCGTTTCCAGGCCAGGTTGAAATCCGCACGATGGGTGAGGGGTTTACATGGGACACCCAGGACTTGGAACGTGATATCGCGGCGGCGAGGTCGGCTTGGGAGCAGGCCAAGGAGATGATGGCTGACCCAAGCTATGGTATGGTGCTAATGGACGAGCTCAATATCGTGCTCCGCTACGGCTATCTGCAGATCGACGAGGTTGTTGAAACTTTGACCCGTAAGAGGGACGATCTTCACGTCATCGTTACTGGGCGCAATGCTAAAGATTCTCTGATCGAGGCCGCCGACCTGGTGACTGACATGACCATGGTTAAGCACCCTTTCCGTTCCGGCTTCAAAGCTCAGGCCGGGATCGAATTCTAATGATCTAGGTCTAGCTCTATGATGGGATAATCGGTTGCCGATAGTTTGTCAGCTCTGAGATCGACCTGGCATGGAGATAATCGATAATAACGGCTGACATGATCAGGAGATGTAGGGTGGTTAGAATCGAAGATTAAGTAGCGCCTAGGATAGCGGCTAATCCCTCGCGATATGTAGGATGGGTGAGCGTTACACCGAGTTCCTTAGTCAGGCGGTTCGTGTCCAACCTCTTGCATTCGCTATAAAAGGACCGTGCCATGGGTGAAAGCTCCGCCGACTCGAACGCGATAGGGGCAGGAGGATCGACACCCAGGAGAAAGCAAGCGTGGCGGATCACGTCTCCACTCGGACAGGCTTCAGTATCTGCGACGTTGTAGATGCGGGTGTGATCTGGGCGCGCCATTGAGGCTATTAGGATCTTTGTAATGTCGTCGACGTGGATACGATTAAAAACTTGTCCGGGCTTGTCGACGATTCGCGCGGTGCCGGCGCGGACTTGGTCTAGGGCACAGCGTCCAGGCCCGTATATGCCGGCGAGCCTGAACGCTTGAACGGAGACCCGTGTGCCGTCGAAGGCTTTGACCCAGGCCCTCTCGGCGGTCAGTCTGCGCTTACCCCTAGCCGATACCGGGTTCGGCTTATCTTCCTCCCGGGCCACACCGCCTTGCCGATCACCATAGACGGCTGGCGTGGAGAGATATCCCACCCAGCGGAGTGTTTTTGACGAGCGGAGGTCATCACCGTGGTGGATGAGCGCCGGGTCACCTGCTTCGCTCGGAGGGATCGAACCCAGGAGATGTGTGACGCCGGCGAAGGTGTTGTCCGGATCAGCCAGTGGGCTGTTGCCGTCGAAAAGATAGGCCCTGATTCCAGAATCTGATGCTCTCGCTAAGGTTTCCTTTTTTCGAACACTCCCAGATACCCGCCAACCATTCCCCATCAAGCGGAGCGCTAATAGAGTGCCTGTGTAACCGAGCCCGAAGCAGAATAAATGCCCAGGCTCTGGCACTGGTTTAGGATCGATGGACATGCTGCGGATCCCTTCGGTGAGCCATGTTTGATCTTGTTGTTTCGGCGGCCCCCGTCAAGTTTTCCGCGCATTCCGCTGAATAGATGAGGCTTTGCTGACTTAAATTGTGGGGTTGTACTAAGCCCGGCATTTGGCATCTCTCCCAACGCTTGCTCGGGCTTCTCGAGTGCCGTAAGCGGAGAGGTTTTTCTGCCCCCTTTCCGATAGTTACTTGTTCGTCTGGGTCAGAACGTCGGATAGCGCCGACGCAGAGGTACTTTCCGCAGGTCCATTGACGAGACGCAGGTTACATAATTGCCCGCCTCCATCTTCTATAAAGATAGCTCAGGCTACAACAATCATAGGCTGAATTTGTATTCAACTTCCACAACTGGATCGAGCCAGGGGTTGCACGTTTCTGAAATTACCGCGTTGAGAGAAACGCTGGTGGTCGCAATTACCGTTGCAAGCCTCGGCCTTCATCACCAACATCATAACTATTGTTGACGATGAGGACGACGCGACATGGCAGCGGAACGACGCCTCCACCTCGGCGCCTTCATGCGCCCGATAAGCATTCATACAGCGGCTTGGCGATATCCCGGCGGCACTCCGGACGCGAACTTCAATCTTAGGGAGATCATCCGCTATGCCCAGACGTTGGAGCGGGGTAGGTTCGATGCTTTCTTCATGGCGGACCATCTTGCCGTTCTCAACATGCCGATCGAGGCCTTGAAACGTAGCGCCACCATTACGTCCTTCGATCCGCTCACCCTTCTGCCGGCTCTTGCGATGATGACCGAACATCTAGGCTTGGTTGCCACCGCGTCGACCACCTTCGAGCCAGCCTATATGATCGCCCGAAGGTTTGCTTCGTTGGACCATATCAGTGGCGGGCGGGCTGGTTGGAACTTGGTGACCACTTCCAACCCTGATGCTGCTCTGAATTTTGGCATGGAAGAACACATGGAGCATGGCGACCGTTATCGTCGGGCTCGTGAATACTTTGATGTGGTGACCGGCCTTTGGGATAGTTTCGCCGACGATGCCTTCGTCCGTGATCCCGAGAGCGGTATCTTCTTTGACCCTGATCGGATGCACGTGCTGGATCACAATGGCGAGTTCCTGTCGGTGCGTGGACCGCTCAATATCGCGCGCCCTGTCCAGGGCTGGCCCGTGATCGTACAAGCCGGCGCGTCCGAAGCCGGGAAGCAGCTCGCTGCAGAGACAGCTGAAATGGTTTTCGCCGGACTCCAAAACCTCGAGGATGGAAAACGGCTCTACCAGGATCTAAAGGGTCGCATGGAGGCCCTGGGCCGATCGCGCGATCATATGAAGATCTTGCCTGGCTGTTTAGTGGTGGTTGGCGACAGCGACCAGGAGGCTAACGAAAAACGCGCTATGCTCGATAGCCTTGTGCACTATGACAGCGCTATTGCTTCATTGTCGATTGCGTTGGGCCACGATGCCTCAGCCTTTGACCCAGATAGCCCGCTGCCCGAGATTCCAGAAAGCAATGCGTCTAAGAGTGGGCGGGAGCGCGCAGTCCGGCTCGCTAAACGAGAGGGGTTGACGGTCCGCCAGCTAGCCCAGCGACTCGGAGGGTTTTCCGGGCTGGCAATGGTAGGTACACCGAAAACCATCGCAGACCAAATGCAGACCTGGCTTGAAGAGCGGGGATCTGACGGTTTCAATGTGATGTTTC
>PBMU01000072.1 GCA_002722775.1 Rhodospirillaceae bacterium | reverse complement strand
CTTCGGATCCGGCGACAACGGCCGATTTTTGACACACGAGGGTAATGATGTTCCTTGGTGAGCGGGGCACCTTTAAGTGAATGCTACGGGGTGCAGAGGATAGCTCATCGTTTGACCACGATCGGCTCGACCGGCCTTGGTTCCAGGTCCCACGGGAAGTAAATCCAGGTATCCTGACTGACCTCGGTAACATAGGTGTCGACCAGCGGGCGGCCAAGCGCTTTTGCGTAGATCGTGGCGAAATGCGCTTCAGGTAACACCGCTCGCACCGCCTTGGCAGTCTCGCCAGTGTCGACCAGATCGTCAACAATAAGCCAACCCTCGCCATCTGTCGTCAAAGTGGGAGGCTTGAGGATCTTGACCTCGCCACGTTCGCGTTCCTCTATCTTATCCACCGCGTTATCCTGATAACTCACCACGCTGATCGTGTCGATGACCCTAAGTTCCAGCTCCCGCGCGACGATTGCAGCTGGAACGAGGCCACCCCTCGTAATCGCGATGGCCCCGACGAAGCGTGGCATCTCGAAAAGACGCCAAGCAAGCGCTTTGGCTGTGCGGTGCAGTTCCTCCCAACTGACCGGGAAGGACATCGTATAGGATGGTTCCGCCGATTCGTTCACCGCTCCCCTCCAGTCATATTTGGGACGCAGACTTAATCCCGAACACGTTTCAAGGCAATCCCACTCTCAGTTAGATTGAGCTAATTAGGCGGATTGGTCCGCAACCGGGTGAATAGAAACACCAGCGATTCGCCATACCCCATCATCCAACTTGTCCATGAAATAAACCACGATCGCCGCCAATCCGTCCGACCCCACCATGAAAACTTTCTGAGCAAGCCGTCCGCTGACCTCCTCTAAGTCTTCGAATGAAACAGCGGTAGGGCGATGCACGATCGTGTAGCTATTCAATACCATTCGCCGAAACCCCTGGGGCGAACCGAACTTTTCCTGGATGTTTGGGGCAGCGTAGCTAAAGGCCCGGGGCCAGTCATCACGCTGCAGGGCGGAGATTTGACCTTCGATAACCTGGCGGATCGCGTCGGCGTCCTTTTGGTGGATCTGCTTGTCGTCGGCGTTCACCGACGCCATCGCTAAAGTACTAACTAGAAGCACGATCAGCAACCCACCGAATTTCGCCACAACTACTCCGCCCCAGTGATTCTGTTCCAACGCCTTAGATATGACCCTCACGAAATTTCGGATCATTAAGTCAAAAAGTACTTCACTAGTTCGCGGCAAAGATCGTGGTGAAAATGCCCGAAAGCCGGTTATCGCACGTAAAGTCTAACCTCATTACCCCCTGTCGGCGATGTAGTAGCTGACAGGGCAACCCGGCTCGGGGGCAATCCCATATCAACCAGGGAGCGAAGCACTGATTGTGCGTTGCGTCGCGCGGTGTTCGCATTCAGGGCAGATCGCGCGGTACCACCGCGAAGTGTACTGACTGCGACGAGATCAAAAGACGCGTCTGGTTTACGTTCCAGCGCACGGTTTACCGCAGTGTAGAGCGCTTGTTGATAATTCACGTCCGGCCGATCAAAGCGAATCACAACCAAAGGACGTCGCGGTTCACGCCTTGAACTTATCCCCCGGGACAGGGTCGCCGAATTCACCGGACCAGCAGCCTGAGTATAGGATGCAGTGGCAAGACTTGGGCCGAAAAACTCGCCATTCTTGATAGCCAAAGCCAATGTGTTCAAACCGCTTCGTTCGGTAGAAACGTAGTTCGACTGACGCCGGATGTCGTCGCTAAGCTCTGTGAGCAAGCGATCAATCAAGACTACCGTTCGGTTGACGTCATCCTCGAGAACCTCTAGCTGCCTGTGATCAGCGTCGATCGCGCCGGACAGCCCAAATGCTGCACGGGTAGCTTCCAGAAGATAGGTCGACATGGCCGCGTCTGCCGCCACGCGGTTCGAGAGTGCATTCATGCGCCCAATATCAGTATGCACCTTCTCAAGCTCGACCTGAGCGGTGTTCCACTCGCCAACCAGCTGAGGATTGCCTGGTGTAGTGCCCAATTGCAGTCGGGAGCGAATGCCCGCGACCCGGCCATGATAGCCCTGTGCGTTAACGATAGTTTGCTTGCGAACCACCTGTAGGTCGCTATTTTCTTGGCTGATAGAGGTCTGCAGCCGGCGCAGATCATCCCGAAGCTGGGCGACCTTCTTGCCTACGAAGGTTCCGGTTGGTTGACCTGGTTTAGGAGGCTGGACCTGAAAGTTCGTAGTGCCAAGCTTCGGGGGCACCTGGGCGGCGGTCGCATCGACCAGCGGTTGCCCGGCCTTCTCACCCGACGAAGGCTTGATAGCTAGAGCCTTCGTCGGTTTAACAACCGAGGCCGCCTTAGCGGAACCAGCGGTGGTTACCTTATCTGAAGGCGCCCCCCCTGAAAGAGAGGGCCAGAGCGCCTCGGAGGAAAATGAACATCCCCCAAGAATTAGCACCGTGCTGAAAACGGCGATCGGCAATCGGTTACGAAGCATGTGACGCCAACACCTTGGCAAACTGTTTTCGTTCTCGCGGACCAACTCAAAAGTCCGTTCACCAGCCGACTGAAGTGTTAAATCAGGTCCCAAAAACAATAACACCAGGACCCATATTCAGAATCGCCCAGTTTGGACAGGTTTTCAACCAGTCCATGGATCTCGTTCACACCACTCCCAGCAGGTGACGTTAAGCCGCGAATTTCAAGGGGATAGTACAGAAATCACCTCTTTGTCACAAGGTGTTTCGCCATACTACAATTTTTAGATGATGGCCTTGCCATCGTAAACGGCTTTGAGTACCTTCCCCAACCTTTTGCGACCACTGTGTCGTGGTTGCGCCCGTAGCTCAACTGGATAGAGTGCCTGACTACGGATCAGGAGGTTGGGGGTTCGAATCCTCCCGGGCGCGCCATTTTTATCATCCTGTCGGAATTTGAAGATATAGACACCTGAAAAAGAAACCGGCCCCGAATTGGGGCCGGCTCGCAATCCCGCTATTTTGACGGGTTGTGTCTCCCTAATAAAGGTTCTGGGCCGAAACCATGGCATAGAGCATCGGGACCGATAGCATAGTGTTGGTGCGCGAGAACAACATAGCCGTGCGCGCAGAAGCGGCCTTAGTGTCGGCATCGGCCTCCACCATGCCAAGTGCCTTCTGCTGGTTCGGCCAAATCACGAACCAAACATTGAACCACATGATAGCACCCAACCACATTCCAATACCGATCGCAGTATTCTTAGCGACACCATCGGTCAAGCCCAGAGCGATCGCATCAACGATGTAACCGTTCATCCACGCCAGTAACAAACCGGTTACGAGTGTGGCCATCGCACCCCATCGGAACCAGAACAGAACAGCCGGCGCAATCACCTTGCCAATCGCCGGTTTCTGGTCGTCGGGAATGTTTGGCATGTTTGGGATTTGCACGAAATTCAGGTACCAAAGCAGACCAATCCACATCACACCACTCAGCACGTGGAGCCACCGCATGAAGAATTGGATGTAGGAATCATACATGTCCAATTTGATACTTTTATAAACTTCGCTATCACCTGTTATACCAATGATGACTAAAACTGATGCCACCGTGAGCACGATACCGGCGATGATGGTGTTCCTAAGGCTTGTCAAAATGGCAGCCATGGATATTCCCCTCTTAGTTTCTTAAATCCCGTCGAGCCGCGCACCCGAAGGTTTCAGTGCGTTCAAACACTGATCTGTTGGGGATTTTAGGTGAGTCGCCATAGTTTTAAAAGGCTTCCATTAAAAGGCCCTACTATTGAGAAACTATCTTTGAAAAATAGAACCAAGTTAACCTGGCAACGGTTGGAGACTTGGTTCGACGATCCCCCTGGAGCCTGACCATGCTGATTGCACATATTTCTGATTTGCATCTCAAGAAAGAAGGACAATTGGTCAAGGACCAAATCGATACTCGTGCTTTCGCGATCACAGCAATCGACGCCATCGCGGCGCTGAACCCGCGTCCAGACATGTTGTTGATGACCGGCGACCTCGCCGACGCTGGCGAGCTAGAGGCCTATGAATGGTTCACCAAGCAAGTCGACCGAATCGGTGTGCCCACCTACTGCATTCCTGGTAATCACGACTTGCGGGCGCCTATGCGTCGGGCATTCAGACGATACGGATATCTTCCCGAGGAAGGGTTCCTCCAGTTCACGGTAGAGAAAGGACCAGTCCGTATTCTCGCCCTCGACACCGTGATCGAGGGCAAGGCGGCCGGTCGCCTCTGTGCGGAACGGATCCAATGGCTCGCCGAACGATTGGCCGAGGACCGGGATCGAGCAACCATCGTGATGATGCATCACCAGCCTTTTGAAACTGGCACCGGATTTGACCGGATTCGCTGCGAAAGCACCAAGGACCTCGCAAACGTCATCGCGTCCGCCCCCAACGTAGAGCGCGTTATCTGTGGGCACATGCATCAGAACATTGTCACCCGATGGGCAGGCACGGTAGCCAGCGTTTGCCCCGCGACCGCACACCAAATGGCAACCGATTTTGCAAAACCCGACCGGCTTGTGGTCGCACTTGATCCGCCAAGCTATCAGCTCCATCACTGGGTAAAGGGAACCGGTCTAATTACCCATACCCGCCACATCGAGCCCTTTAAGGAGGTCGTTTAAGACGGCGCGACACCATGCTGTTGGGAATTTTTTACCCGTGGTTCCAGTTCTCAGAGTCCGAGCTGTCGCCAGGAGAGAGCCCGAGAATGTCACCGTCAGTGCTCACTCCCAAGCCTAGAACAGTGCGGTTGGCATAAGCGAAATAGCTCACAACCTGGTTGATCTCGAGGATCTGCCCATCATCGAAGCCTGCTGAACGCATTGCGACCAGGTGATCCTCCTGCACCGCCGCAGGGTCGCGGGTCAACGCCTTAGCGTAGTGCATTGCGACGAGTTCTTCCCCTTCAAAGGCATCTTCCGGTCTGTCTGCGGTCAATGCCGTACGGATCTCATCGGATCGCGGATCGTGATCCATAAGACGGGCCATCCCGGCGAAATGATGTTCAAAACAATACTCACAGCCGTTCAAATGGCTAACATATACTCCCAAAGCTTCCAGGAACCACTTGGGCAGATGGTTCCCGGAATGGTGCAGCACATATTTGTAGAGGTACATGTGTCCTTCCAGCGAATGGGGCCGGAGTGAGTGGGCCATCATGATGTTGTCGATAATTCCACCGGGAGCTTTGATCCGGTCGTAAAGCGTCTTCAAGCGGCCTTTGGCATCGGCATAGGCGACGGTAGCGATCCAGGTCATGGTTGTGATCTCCGGCAGGACAAAGATAAAGATTTCAGGCCTCGTATAATCAGAGAATCATTCCAGGACGGCTGTTTGTCCTCGAGGCGCAGATTCGTTAATCGTCCAAAGAGGATCGGCAACGCAATTCGCGCCTCCGTCCGAGCTAACCGTGCGCCGAGGCAAAGATGAATACCGTGGCCGAAATTCACCTGTCGTCGCGCGTTGACGCGGCGAATGTCAAATCGATCCGGTGCATCGAAGACACGGGGATCGCGGCCAGCCGCAGCAGGGAAGATGAATACCCGTTGACCTTCGGCCATCTCGACACCGTGCACTGTGACGTGTTGGTTTAATATTCGGACCATAGCCACCGTTGGCCCATCGTAGCGCAGCATCTCTTCCACCGTGTTTTCCACCAGGCCGCGGTCGGCGAGATTCGTTACAAAGTCGGACTGCTGGTCCGGATGGCGCAGCAATGCCAGTATTCCGTTTCCAAAGAGCTGCGTGGTAGTTTCATGACCAGCAAACAGCAACAGCACGCAAGTTGCCACCAGCTCGTCCTCGCTAAGCCGATCCGTGCCATCGTGTGCGGCTATCAAGTCGTCGATGATGTCCGTGCCAGGGTCCTCACGTCGCCTAGCAATTAGAGCTTCGAAATAACAGCGCATCTCACGCGCACTCTGGGCTGAGCGGCGGTACTTATCTTCGTCGAGCCGAGCACCGAGGACAAAGGCAGCAATATCGTCAGACCAGCGCTTCAATTCACCTATATCGCTCACCGGTACACCAAGAATATAGGCTATCACACGCGCCGGCAGCGGATAGGCGAAGTCGCGGATGAGATCGAAACGGACACGCCCAGATCCATCATTCATACCGGATTCAATAACATCAACCAACTCGACCGATATTTCGCGGATCCGAGTTTCGAGACGGCGGATCGCCCGCCCCGTAAAACCATGGGCGACAAGCTTGCGCAATCGCGTGTGATCCGGTGGATCAACAAAAACGAGCCAAAGCGATATCACACGGCGTAATTCCTCACGCAAGTCACCCGGCAAATGGGTAGCCTGTTCCAGGAATGGAGCCACCCGGTCGGATGAGAAGCGCTTGTCCAAAAATCCCGAGGTCACGTCGTCATATCGCGTTAGGCACCAACCGCGTAGCCCAGGGTTCCAGTGCACCGGGTCCTCGCGCATTAGACGATGAAGCACCGAAAAGGGATCCGCGATCACTTCGGGAGAGGAAAAATCCACCGTAACTGGCTGCATGCCCATCTATCCTGGTTGGTGTTCCATATTTAGATTAGAGCGTTCTATGGCCCCCAAAAATACTCTAGGCTAAAATGCCAGTTCTACGAATCTAGGCTTGTCCGGCTACCGAGGCATAAATGAGCGAGAAGGCGATCCGGGTTCTGGTCCACGACAACCACGCCCATCTTTACCGGGACCTTTTGGAAGCCGAGCCGGGGCTAGATTTCGTGATCCACGACCAATACAGTGGCACGGCCGAGTTGGCTACATCGTTCGGGCCCGAAGTGGTGATGAGTTTCCGCTTCGCCGGGAACCCTTATCCCCGTGGATCCATTCTCAACCTCGACTCAGTGCGCTGGATACATGTTTCAGGTTCTGGAACCGACCATCTCGCCCCATGGGATACCGACCGGATCACCGTCACGAACTGCGCCGGATTTCAAGCCAACGTGATGGCGGAGTACGCTATCGGCGCAGTTCTCGCGCACAATTTTCGATTTCCAGAATTCATCGCGAATCAAAAAACGCGACGCTGGGAGGAGAAAACCGTTCAACCGGCGGCTGGCTCACGAATGCTGGTGATCGGCCTAGGACCTATCGGGCGAGCGATTGCGAGACTAGCCCGCGCAATTGGAATGCTGACCACAGGTCTGTGCCGATCCCCAGGATCGGTCGAGGGTTTCGAACGAACCTATCAGCGCGGACAACTGCACGAGGCTCTCGCAGAGGCCGACGTAGTAGTACTGGTCATCCCGCTCACCTATGAAACACGCGGTTGGTTCGACGCGGACGCCATAGCGGCGATGAAGCCGGACGCGATCCTTATCAACATGGCGCGTGGAAATATCGTCGACGAGACCGCCCTCTCCCAAGCTCTCGTCGCCAATCGACTACGGGGTGCGGTGATCGACGTTTTTTCGGAGGAGCCACTAGACCCTGAGAGCCCCCTCTGGAACCTGGAAAACGCGATACTTACCCCACATATCTCCAGTGTCTGGGAATCCTGGCAACGTCAAGCAGCCGAGATATTCATCGAGAACTTTAGGAATTATAGGCAGGGTGGGCCAATGGTAAACGTTGTCAGGTGAATTAGCTGTTAGCCCGCCAAGGTTCTGCAGCATTCAATCAATGTTTCCAGTGTTTTGGCTGGTTCAACAACCTCCACAGCGTCGGCCGCTTTGGCCGCACGGATTGCCAGTGCCCGATCCTGAACCATGGTCCTGATTCCGCTGGCTAGTTTCTTCTCCGACCATTCGGCCCCAGCCGTGTAAGATGCGCCCAGGCCTTCTACCTGGCGCGCCGTGACCAAGTGTTCAAGGTTCCATGGAAAGATTAGTTGCGGCGTTCCGGAGAGGATCGCCGCAACGGAGGTCGACAAGCCTCCATGATGCACCACGGCGCGGGCTTCCGGAATAACCCTTTCAAAGGATTGGGGTCCGGCGTGCAAGGTGAACCCTGGTGCGGCCATACCGGCCGCCAGATCAGGAGACAGATCCGAGATATAGGCCTCGCAATCAACACTTGCTGTCTTGACGGCTGCGATCGCACGACCAAGGTCAGGATGGCTCGCCGGCATATAGAAAAACACGCCCTTGGCCCGGCGCTTGTCCAGCGACAACCGGCGTATCCCCTTTGGCAAGTTTAACGGCGGTAGTTGTGGTTCTTTCCTATAAGCGGAATATGGGTCGACTAGCGGGATTGAAAAGACGAAGGTTTTATCCCCGTTGAGCGCATCCGATAGATAATCCAATAACACCTCTCCACGCCGTTCCAAAACCCCGTTTATCGCCGTCAGAAGGTTTGTCTCGTGCTCGACGCTAAAGTTCTCGAGTTTTTTCTGCCAGGGGCGGATGGGCGGTAGGCTCCGACCCGCGGGTGGGATTGTATACCCATTCCCGACCATAATCATCGGAACGCGCGCGCGCGCGGCGAGCCGCAGGGTTGGACAGAAATCGCCTATCACCAGATCCGCTCCTGTCGCCCGTATCAGCCCACTCCAGGCCTCAATGCGGACCGCTAACGCCCTTTCGTCGCCATAGCCGATGATATTTAGGACGTCGGCAAAACTGTGGGTGGGGATCCTGCGCGCCTTAGGATCAGTGGGCATCTGCCAGCGCGGTGCCGTGACCACATTGAACCCGGACATGGCGACCCCGTTGTCGGCATTCAGGAAGGCAGAGGCTCGGTCAAGGTCCTGGAGAGCCACGACGATCTCAGCTCCCGAATCCCGCAGAGCCGATAGGATTGGCCGCAACCGCATCACGTGCCCCAAGCCCGCGCCAAACTCCCAACCGCAGAGGACCCTCATGCCAGCCTTCCCTTTCCGCCGAATTCTTCGCATAGTGACGGCGTGGGCTGCGAGGTCAAGGACCGGACACCCAGAGATATTTCACTACCGGGCAGACAGAAAGATGGCCGGATCACTCCAGCCGATCCTCGAGATGGTAGCCGAGAAGAAGAGCGTGACGCGCGCACTCGAGGCATTACTCACTAAAGGAAAGATACCCCAGGCTCTCATCGCTGCTACTGACAACCGCCGGAACTCGAAAATCGCTAAGCCGGTCGTTCAAGCTAAGTTTGCCTGGTCCGTGATCGAGAAAATATGGGAAGAATTCGACACCCCCTTCGACGGTCTCAAACCCCGGCCTGTGTCAGTGTACGACAACCATGATCTTGACACTCTGTTGGCCGACAGGGTGATCACACGCAATAGGGCATACAACAGAAGGACGATCGAAAACACAGCCTTTCTGGTTCCATTCGCTAATAAACATGGCTCGGCGGCTACGGTCTTCGTTAAATGGCCGGACAACGACTGGATCAGGCTCCTGACAATGATGAAGAAGCGGCGCAACCAGCTTGGCGGGAATACTATGCAATACCTGCTGCCCTTCCTGGGTAAGCCTGCCTTCATTCCCTGCAAGCAACCGGTCACCGGTGTGATTCGTGAATGCGTGTTAGATAAGGTGCCGTCGGGAGAACGGAAGGTGGACCGGATACAATTTCCGTCCATCGGCTGGCGAAGTGAGACAAGGCGCGACTTCTCACTGCTGAGCCGTATACTACCGGCTACCGTGTGATGTCGGAGTTCTTCACTCGACCTCCAGAAATTCCCGAAGAGGAACTGAACCGACCCAAGGTCGTTCCGCCGGGCTCCGCGCTAGCCCGGACGATTTCCAGCGTCTTGATGTTAATCTGGGCCTGGTGGTGGTGGAACGACCTGGATGGTGGCGCCTATTGGATCATTGCCTCAGCAGCGATCTTCGCGACTGGTGAAGCGATACCGAATCTGTATCGCCCGTTGCTGCCGCTCTGGCGACCTTTATCGTTCATCATACTTCCAATCACCTCGCTACTGGTTGGGCTCGCGCGTCTGTTAATCCCTGAAGCCTATCGCAAGCCGCAACAGGTCTTGAAACCGCTCAGTTTTAAGCAGATCAACCGGGCAATTGACGAGGAGAAGGCGCGGCGCGAGAGCCGTCCACCATCAGAGCATTAAAACACCCTCAAACATCCAAGTTGGCAACCTTCAAGGCGTTGTCCTGGATAAACTCACGGCGCGGTTCCACCAGATCGCCCATTAACGTGGAGAAAACCTCAGCAGCCTTCTCGACGTGGCTGATCCGGACCTGAAGCAAAGTGCGCTGATTAGGGTCCAGCGTGGTTTCCCAAAGTTGGTCCGGGTTCATCTCTCCTAACCCTTTGTATCGGTTGATAGCAAGACCCTTGCGTCCCATCTCTTGCACGGCTCTGGAGAGGTGGACAGGGCCCTCTATCTTATGCTCGTCCTCCTTAAACACCAGCGTCGCGGGCCGCCCATATAGTGTCTGATGTTGCGCGGTCATTGTATCCAATCGGCGAGCTTCAGGCGTACGAATCAACATAGCGTCAATCCTGTAACGTTCCGTCACCCCCCGCACCGTGCGTTCAAACGACATCTCCTGGCGTTCAGCATCGAAATGGCCGGACCAACCGCGCTGGATTTCGTCGGAAAGCCGGTTCAAACGCTGGACGATATAGGCTGTGGCGTCGTTAGCCTGGTCGAAGCCCTGGGGGCCCATTACACCGACAATCGCGCATTGTTCGACAACCAGGCGCGATCCGACCCGGCGCGCCAGAGAATCGATCAGGGCGCGCGCCTCGGTACCCCGCTCGACCGTAGCAACTAGGTCAGGGCCCAAAATGGCAGAGCCGTCGGCTAGCCGAAGCGTCGCCCCCTCGGTCCCATTCTCGGTAAGATACTGCTCCATCGCCTTGTCGTCCTTCAGATAGGTCTCGGACTGTCCACGCTTAGCACGATAAAGGGGTGGCTGCGCGATATAGAGGTAACCCGCTTCCACAAGCTCCGGCATCTGCCTAAAGAAGAAAGTCAAAAGCAACGTGCGGATATGGGAGCCGTCGACATCGGCATCCGTCATAATGATGATCTTGTGATAACGAGCTTTTTGGATGTTAAATTCCTCGGTACCAATCCCGGTGCCGAGGGCCGTAATCATTGTTCCTATCTCCTGGCTCGATAGCATCTTGTCGAAACGCGCACGTTCGACATTCAGGATCTTTCCCCTAAGCGGCAGGATTGCCTGGGTGCGCCGGTCGCGTCCCTGCTTGGCCGATCCACCAGCCGAATCACCCTCGACCAAGAACAACTCGGCGAGCGACGGGTCTCGTTCCTGACAATCGGCGAGCTTCCCAGGCAGGCTAGAAATGTCGAGGGCCCCCTTGCGGCGTGTCAACTCACGTGCCTTTCGGGCGGCCTCCCGAGCGGCGGCAGCCTCGTACGCCTTCGACACAACTTTTCTCGCGTCGGCAGGATGTTCCTCGAACCATTGTTGCAACCGGTCCGCAACCACCGACTCGACAGCCGGGCGAACTTCGGATGAAACCAGCTTGTCCTTTGTCTGGGAGGAGAACTTGGGATCTGGTACCTTGACCGAAAGCACACAAGTTAGCCCTTCACGGGCATCATCCCCGGTGAGCTGTGTCTTTTCTTTCTTAGCGATACCGCTTTCCAGCGCATAAGCGTTAACGGTGCGGGTGAGCGCCCCCCGAAACCCGGCCAGATGCGCGCCGCCGTCACGTTGCGGAATATTGTTGGTGAAACACAGCATGGTCTCGTGATAGCTGTCGGTCCACTGCATAGCCATCTCTATGGTCATACCTTCTCGCTCAGCCGCCATGACAATGGGGTCATGCAAGGCCTGGTGACTGCGATCAAGATATTTGACGAAGGCTGTGAGCCCACCTTCGTAATAGAGATCGATGGACTTAGGTTCGGCTTCTCGATCGTCGCGCAACAGGATGTGAGCACCAGAATTCAAGAAAGCTAATTCGCGCAGACGATGTTCAAGGCGCGCATATTCAAACTTCACGTTGCTAAAGGTCTCGGTCGACGGTTTGAAGGTGATCTCGGTCCCGGTCTTCGCACCCGCTTCACCGACAACAGCTAATCCCTCTTCCGGCTCACCATTGCTGAAGCGCATGAAATGCTCTTTCCCGTCTCGCCATATCCGCATCTCTAGGGTCTCTGAAAGTGCGTTTACCACCGACACACCAACGCCGTGCAGACCCCCTGAAACCTTGTAGGAATTCTGATCGAACTTCCCACCAGCATGCAGGTGGGTCATGATCACCTCCGCGGCGGAAACACCCTCCTCTTGATGGATGTCGACCGGAATACCACGACCGTTGTCACGAATCGTCGCCGAACCGTCACCGTTCAGGGTCACTTCGACGAGGTCGCAATGTCCTGCGAGTGCTTCGTCAACTGCGTTGTCGACAACCTCGTAGACCATGTGATGCAACCCAGAACCATCGTCCGTGTCGCCGATGTACATCCCCGGACGTTTCCGCACAGCATCGAGCCCACGCAGGACCTTTATCGACTCGGCACCATATTCTCCGTCGTCATCCTTGGGCGTAACTGGTAAATCGGACATAAGCGAGTTATCCTTGGTATGTGCGACCATAGCAGACACTGTCGTCAGTGTCGGGTCACCGCTCCATTTGAAACCACGAACATCTGGGCACGTGCGCCGAGCGGCTCAAACAGCGCCACATCTGTGCCGGTTAACCATGCTTGACAACCCAGTGTGTCGAGCAAATCGTATAATGCGATCCGTCTTTCCTTGTCTAAATGTGCCGCCACCTCATCCAGAAGAAGAAGGGGTGCCGCCCCTACCTCGAGTTTACTGAGGCGCGCGTGTGCGAGCACGATCGCTATCAGAAGCGCTTTTTGTTCACCTGTAGAGCAAAGTCTAGCAGGCATTGCCTTAACAGCATGGGCCACCCTGAGATCGGTGCGATGCGGCCCCGGCACCGCGGCGACTTCACCGGGTGAAGATTTGCGGGTGGCCGCGAGTTCCGCTCGAAACACGTCTTCTGCATCAATTGCCGGTCGGTCGTCCAGCCAATCTTCCACTTGACCTTCGACCGCCAGGAATGCTCCCGGGAAGGGGCCAAATCCTTCTTCAGCAATCGGTGCCAGACGAACCAAGAGAGCGCGGCGAGCTGCGGCGACCGCAACACCAGTCATAGCGATCTGGTCCTCGAGAGCGGCATGCCATGCAGCGTCCGTGCGATTCTGTCGCAGCAAGCGCGACCGCTGACGCAAGGCATGAGTATAACTGTTCACACGGCCCGCATGACCGGAGTCGGAAGCGTGGACTAGTCGATCGAGAAAACGTCGACGCTGTGTTGCACCATCGACAAAAAGCCTACCCATCTGAGGCGTCAGCCAGGATACGGCGATGTGATCTAATAGCTCCGATTGAGACCTAACGGCCGCACCGTCTATCCGAATTATGCGCTTTTCTCCACCGGATCCCGCCATAGATGGGTCGCGTCCTGTTCCTAGGGTCGTACTACTTAAAGCGCCGTCGACGGTCGCCGAAACCCCCCAGGCCCCTGCAGAGGCAGCCGTTCTCCCATGCTCAATCCTATCCACTTCGGAAAGCCGTGCCCGATGCAATCCCCGGCCGGGAGCCAAAAATGACAACGCTTCTAGAAGGTTTGTCTTTCCAGATCCGTTCGCACCAGTCAGCGCCACGTGGGCCGGTTCCAGATCCAGACGCAAACTCTCGTAGTTCCGGAAATTGGACAACGTAAGACGGCGTACCGACGGTGCTAAATTCTGACTGATTGTTTGCACTCGCATTTGGTGGAGATGGGCCAGCGCCGCCATCAGCTCGCGAGATCAATGTCGGCAAAGGGGTAATCTCGCATCTCAGACCCGCATCGGCATCAAGACGTAAAGTGAACTTTCATCTTCTTGATCCCGCACGATAGTTGGTGATGCCGCATCGGCAAGCGCAAAGACTGCACCTTCGCCCTCAATCTGGTTTGCGATGTCGAGTAGATAGCGAGAGTTGAAACCGATCTCCATAGGGTCCGCAGCATAACTCACGTCCAGGACCTCGCGCGCGGTACCGCTTTCCGGGCTGCTGGCGCTCAACACAAGACTACCTTCCTCTAACTGAAGTTTTACCGAACGCGATTTTTCCGACGAGATAGTGGCCACCCGATCGACCGCATCGGCAAAAGTCTTGCAATTCACTTCGAGAGTCTTGTCGTTGCCGGTCGGGATTACCCGCTCGTAATCTGGGAAGGTGCCATCGATCAGCTTAGTAGTCAGCACTGTGTCCGCGAGGGCAAAACGCATCTTGCTCTCGGAAAGTGAGACAGAGACCTCCCCGTCGGTTTCCTCTATCAACTTGCGGATCTCATTCACTGCTTTCCGTGGCACGATCACCGAAGGGATGTTGGATGCCCCCTCCGGGAGGGGTATCTCGACTCGAGCCAACCGATGTCCATCAGTCGCTACAGCACGCAGAACGGACACTTCGTTCGACTGTGTGGCATGAAGGAATATTCCATTCAAATAATAGCGGGTCTCCTCGTTGGAGATCGCGAATCGTGTCCGATCGATCATCGAACGAGCATCAGCGGCTGAGAGCAGAAACGCGTACTGCAGTTCCTCGCCGCTCAGGGATGGAAATTCGTCCGCGGGCAGCGAGGGTAGTGTGAAATTCGACCGCCCGGCGGTCACCGCAACTCTACCCACCTCCCCTGACGACTCGAGGCAAAGCTCAGAACCATCCGGCAGTTTGCGCACGATTTCGTACAATGTATGCGCGGGAACTGTAAGTGTCCCCTCAGCCACCACTTTGCATTCGACAGATTCAACGATGTCCATATCCATATCAGTGGCTGTGAGACTCAACTTTCCATCACGCACTCTCAGAAGGACATTGGCTAAGATCGGAATCGTGTTGCGTCTCTCCACCACGCTCTGAACATGCCCTAGGGGCCTGAGAAGTGCCGCACGGTCTATGGTGAAATTCATTGGATGAAGTCGTCCAGATCGGATTTAAACGTTGCTTGGCTACACGTCCTGGATAATCCGGACGCGAAAGGTCATTGAACCCCGAATCACCGGCTGAGCAATATAGCACAATGACAAAAAAAAAACCGTTTTTGCAGTAAAGAGCAGTACCGAGACAAAGAACAGACGGAAAGACCTATGACTCCAGCATTCGGCGTAGCAAATCAACTTCGTCGTTGAACTGCTTGTCGATAGATCGTAACTCGTCGACCTTCTTGACGGCATGGATTACGGTAGTGTGGTCACGCCCACCGAAGCGCCGCCCGATATCAGGCAGGGAATATTGTGTCAAATGCTTCGAAAGATACATCGCGACCTGTCTTGGACGTGCCACCGCTCGAGAGCGTCGAGCCGACTGCATATCTGCAGGACGAATCTGAAAATGGTTAGCAACCTGGCGCTGGATGTCCTCTACGGTGACGCGGCGATCATAGGCCCGGAGCAGATCGTGCAGCACTTCCTGCGTTGTTTCCAGCGTAATGTCGCGACCAACCAAGGTCGCATGGGCAACGATCCGATTAATCGCCCCCTCGAGCTCACGCACATTGGACGTGATCTTATGGGCTAAAAACTCCATAACCTTAGCCGGAACTCCAATGCCCAATTTCTCCGCCTTCGACTGAAGAATCCCCAGCCTTAACTCGTAAGTGGTTGGGTGGATATCCGCTACCAGGCCCCACCCAAGCCGCGAGCGCAGCCTTTCCTCCAAACCTTCTAGGTCCGTCGGCGACTTGTCCGCGGATATTACTACCTGGCGATTCTGGTCCACGAGCGCATTGAAAGTGTGGAAAAATTCCTCTTGGGTGGAGTCCTTGCCACCGATGAATTGTACGTCGTCGATCATTAGCACGTCGACGGAACGGAATTGCTCCTTGAAGGCGACGGTGTCCTTGAATCTCAGCGCCCGAATAAATTGATACATAAATTTCTCTGCCGAGAGATAAATGACACGGCGCGACGGATCTCGACGTCGGATGTCCCAGGCAATCGCATGCATCAGGTGGGTCTTGCCGAGGCCAACCCCACCATAGAGGAAAAGGGGATTGAAGGGGACCGCATCGCTCCCCGAAACCCTCTGCGCTGCGGCGTACGCGAGTTCGTTTGGCTTTCCGACCACAAAGTTTTCAAATGTAAACCGCCGGTCAAGTGAGCCGTTCAATGCATCATCTCGTTCCGGCTCCGTCGACACGACCGATTGCGGCTCTACGACGTCATCACCTGCGCCCACCGAACCCCTGAAACGGTGCATGCCAACTGAGTCGCGGGTGCGTCCAGCCGCCGCTATCGTAATCGTCAAGATCTCGTTATCGCTCTCGGTTTTCCAAAGGGCACGCAATCTATCACCGAACTGTGAGTTGATTCGGTCGCGCATGAATGGTGTCGGCGCCACCAACCGGACAGTCGTCGTCTCCACGCCGTCAAGGGTCAGCCCCCGCAACCAGTTTCGGTAAACGGTCTCTCCAAATTCTTGCCTCAACCGAGCACGCACCCGAACCCAGGTTTTGTCGGCGGCGTTGTTCCCGCCCTCAGTCATGGTTTCCTTACCTCTCGACGCCGCCACTCCGCGGCGACGCCGAACAGATCGATCCAGAGCCCTTGGATGACCAACATTGCTATTTCCCCCGCGCTAATACGTCCACTATTGGGACCGCTCGTGTCCCCGGATACGCACCAACTTGTTCAGCCAAACAGACGCTTAGTAAGGTCGCCCCCTCACAGCGGCCCTCGCGACGCAAATACAATACTCGCACAGACCAAAATGAACGATCTGTAACAAACTGACCCTTTAATACAACGTAATACTTCTAACTTTATTTCAATTATCGCCGCAAGCGCTCTGCGAATTGCAGCGAACCCCGAAAACCCCAGCCGAGAACAAATACTGTTCAACCAATGTATGCGGCATTGCTTGTTATTGATCTCTCTGCCAGGACAAGTCATGTTATCATGACTCTGCTGTAACCGTAACCACCAGTCAGCTTCCTTGCAACTGTCGAGGCAGAAAAAAACGCAGAATTTTTGTCGACGAAGATGAAGTCGGGCAGAATCAATGGCTTGACCGTGAGCCTAGTTGCCGGACGGTTCACGCCCTACCGGGAAGAGCCTATCTGATACGCCCTATGGCCGAAAAAAAGGCCACGACGGAGCCGTGGCCAACCTGTTTTCCGCCGCACGTTGGTCAGGCCGACATTGCCTTGATACGCCTCGACAAACGCGAAAGCTTTCGCGCAGCCGTATTCCTATGCAACACACCCTTGGACACACCACGATGCATCTCAGGCTGCGCAAGCTTCAAAGCCGTGCTTGCCACTTTCTGGTCGCCTGAAGCGATAGCGGCTTCCACCTTCTTTACAAAGGTTCGCACACGCGAAATCCTGGCGTGATTTATTTTGCGGCGTTTTTCATTCCGTCTTATCCGCTTTTTGGCGGACTGGTGTTGAGCCATGGCTGGTTCCAAAATCGGGCTTCGAATTCGAAAGCGCGGGTTATAGAGGGCTGGAACAACTGCGTCAATCACCATCACAACTGCGCTGCACTCGTTTCAGCTCAACGGTTCTTAAAGTTCGGTTGACGTTTCTCAGCGAAGGCCGCCATGCCCTCCTTCTGATCCTCGGTCGCGAAGGTCGAATGGAAAAGCCGCCTTTCGAACCGCACGCCCTCGGCCAAAGTTGTTTCGTATGCACGGTTCACAGATTCTTTGGCCATGATCACCGTGGGGCGCGAAAGGCTCGCAATTCGTTGTGCGGCCTTCATCGTTTCTTCCATCAGTCGTTCCGTCGGCACGATGCGGCTCACCAATCCTGCGCGTTCGGCCTCTTCTGCGTCCATCATCCGCCCAGTCAAGCACATGTCCATAGCTTTGGCTTTCCCGACGAAGCGCGGTAGGCGCTGTGTCCCGCCGGCACCAGGGATGGTGCCAATGGTGATTTCCGGCTGACCGAACTTTGCATTTTCAGCGGCAATAACGAAGTCACACATCATGGCGAACTCGCAGCCGCCACCCAATGCGTAACCTGAAACAGCGGCGATGATTGGTTTACGCGTCTTCGAGATCTGTTCCCATGTCGCCGTAACAAAATCCTCCAAGTAAACATCCATGTAGTTCTTGGGCTGCATTTCCTTGATGTCGGCGCCGGCAGCAAAGGCCTTCTCACTACCAGTCAAGACCATGCAGCCAATCTCGTCGTCATCCTCCAGCTCGATCAGCGCGCAGCGCAATTCCTCGGCCAAGTTGGACGACAATGCATTAAGCGCATTTGGCCGGTTAAGAGTGATCACGCCGACCGCGTCCTTGCGTTCGACAATGATATTTTCATAGGCCATGGTTTTTCTCCATTCGACGATACCACCCCGCCAATCGTGGGAGCGGAAAATCGCATTTCTCTATTTGGGCAATAATGAGAATTGAATAATCACATTTGGTCCATCGGTAAGATACTCTATCGACAGCACCTCTCCCTCGCGCTCGAAACTCTTATCCACGCGGTTCTGCCAACCAAGTTGTGATAAGGTCTTTCGGTAAAACTCTTCAATGTCCTGCCGAGCCTTTGCTGATCGAGCGAATGCAATCACGATTCGACCGGAAATGGTCTCGAAGGCGACACCTGTGTCTGGTATCTCGGTCATCCCAACCATCAAAGGCAAATCGTAGAACCCAGTGACAAAACCAGTTGCCCCAGCAGAAACACGGGTGGCATTTGCGGTCAACAGGACGAAGGACAACGCCACCACCTGACACAAAATAAATCGAGGCTTGATCATCGCGCGCCGCTTCTACCCTAGCGCTGGCATTTGTAACAATAAAAAGTCGACCGGCCAGACTGTACGATACGTCGAATGTCGCCGCCACACCCGAGCGCCTCACAGGACGCGCCCTCCCGGCCATAGACTCTAAATTGGTGCTGAAAATAGCCTAGCTCGCCGGTTGGCTGGACATGATCGCGCAAGCTTGAACCGCCCACATCGATCGCTTTGGATAGGACGGCGCGAACCGATCTGACAAGGCTCTCGGCCCTCTTGCCGCCTACGTTCATCGCCAGACGCCGGGGTGAGATCCCAGAGGCGTGCAACACTTCACAAACATAGATGTTGCCGAGCCCGCAGACTACGCGCTGGTCCAGTAAGGCCGCTTTAATTGGCGTCCGTTTGCCAGCCAGCGCATTGGCGAGGATCGGTCCGTTGAATTCGTTGCCGAGCGGTTCTGGTCCCAAATCTTTGAGCAACTTGTGCGCGGCAACAGTCTCCAGTGTTGTAAGGTCCACCATGCCAAACCGCCGTGCATCATTGAACCGGATTACCGCGCCCTTGTCGGTAGTGAACACCAGATGGTCGTGCGGGTTGAGCGTTTCAGGACGGACATCGTCCACCAGAACACGGCCCGACATACCGAGATGAAGAAGCATCACAGATCCAGTGTCCATCACCCAAAGCATGTATTTTGCTCGGCGCACCAACCTCTTAACCCGACAGCCGGTTAGAGATTCTACAAACCCTTTTGGGATTGGCCAGCGCAAGTCCCGCCGACGCTGCTCGATACAAACGAGCTTACGGCCGACCAACACCGGTTCCAGTCCTCTGCGCACGGTTTCGACTTCTGGAAGTTCTGGCATATCGACAAGACCAAGAGGTAATTCAGCACGCATGATGAAACGCAACCTTATTAGGTGCAATCATCCTTAGGCGAGCTTTCCTTGGAACCTCCAAACGTTTGGGTTACCAAAGGACCTGGCCACACCGACCAAGCTCGGCAGGTGAACAGTTTAATAAGGCGGGCAACGGCATCAATGACGGATGATCACCAAAAAGTGGATTTCGGATTTCGGCAAGTTCCCGTCGGAGATAAGGCCGGCCTGGTTCACGACGTGTTCAAATCCGTCGCGGGCCGGTATGACCTCATGAATGACCTAATGAGCCTTGGCATCCATAGGCTCTGGAAGTCAGCGCTTCTCGACTGGCTTGCCCCCCGATCCGACGCTTTGTTGCTAGACGTCGCCGGCGGGACCGGTGACATCGCGGTCGGCTATAGAGCGCGTGGTGGCGGACCAGCCGTAGTCTGCGATATCAACAAGGCGATGATCGATACGGGCCACACTAGGGCGGCGGCCCGCGGCCAGAGTGAGGGAATTTCATGGCTGTGCGGTGACGCCGAGAAGCTGCCAATCCCCGACCGCTCGATTGACGCTTATACGATCGCCTTCGGCCTGAGAAACGTGACCAGAATCGATCGGGCCCTCGTCGAAGCACGCCGTGTCTTGCGACCGGGTGGGCGATTCCTATGTCTCGAATTCAGCCGTCCGGCGACCGGCACCATCGATTCAGCTTACGACCTTTACTCCTCAAAAATACTACCCAAAATCGGTCATTTGGTGACTGGCAATCGAGAAGCCTATGTTTATCTGATCGAAAGTATTCGGCGGTTCCCCGATCAGGAAGCTCTGAAACGAAAAATGGCAATAGCCGGACTGGAAAGGATCACACATCGTAATCTTTCAGGCGGTATCGCAGCCATTCATTCAGCTTGGCGGCTTTAGTCGATTATGTGGCGCACAACCCGCAACCTCCTGCGCCTACTCCGGCTCGTTTGGACGCTTGCGCGTCACGGCGCCCTGTTTCCATTTGAGGGCCTACCTCAAGCCCCGGCTTTGGCTTTGTTCGCCCGCCTATCGAGGATCGCTTGCAGCAAGCGCCTACACGCGAAACTTCGCCCCGGGGAACGCCTGGCAGCCGCACTAGTGGAGCTGGGACCTAGTTTCATAAAGTTCGGCCAATCGCTCGCTACCAGATCCGACCTCATGGGGGAGGAGGTCTCCCAGGACCTTTCACGTTTGCAGGACCAACTTAGGCCCTTCGCCTTCTCCAAGACAAAAAGCTTGATTGAGGCTGAATTTGGTTCACCGATCGAGCAGGTCTTTCCAAAATTAGAACAGACACCAACCGCCGCCGCTTCTATCGCTCAGGTGCATTACGCAGAAACAGCGGATGGCACGAAGGTGGCCGTCAAGGTGTTGAGACCAGGTATCGAAGCTTCGTTTGCCCGGGACATCGACTTGTTCCGCTGGATCGCTGCCTCATTGGAAACTCACTTCCCCTGGATTCGGCGATTGAAACCGGTCGATGTGGTAGAGCTCTTTGCCAATACCGTCGCGGTAGAGATGGATATGCGGCTTTGAAGCCGCTGCCGCCGCCGAACTCCCCGATAATTTCAGAGACGACCCGGATTTCAAAGTTCCAGAGGTTGACTGGCAGCGCACGACGCGCCGGGTACTTACGCTCGAGCGCCTGCGAGGTCTGAGACCGGATGATGTGGACGGCTTAATCGCGGCGGGACACAATCCGACCGAGGTTTTGCGCAAATCTGCCTGCATCTTTTTCAATCAGGTCTTCCGCGACGGTTTCTTCCATGCAGACATGCATCCAGGTAACGTCTTCATCTTAGAGGATGGGCGCGTCGCACCCGTCGATTTTGGTATCATGGGCCGCCTTGACGTCAAGACTCGGGACTATCTGGCAGACATGTTGACCGGCTTCCTGACCGGGGACTATCACCGAGCAGCCGCAGTCCATTTTGAAGCAGGTTACGTTCCAGCGCACAAGTCGCTGGATGCGTTCACCCAGGCTTGCCGGTCGATCGGCGAACCTATCCTGGGTCGGCCGTTGGCAGACATATCGCTCGCCCAGTTACTCGCCCAATTGTTCCGTATAACAGAGCAGTTCGAAATGCAGACCCAACCCCAACTACTGCTTCTTCAGAAGACCATGCTAGTAGCGGAGGGTGTTGGCAGACAGATCAACGACCAAATCAACATCTGGGAACTTGCCCGTCCGTTGATCGAGCAGTGGATGATCGAGAACCGCTCACCTCAAGCGAGGCTGAGACGAGCGGCGATGGAAGCAGCCGAATTCGCCGCGCGCCTGCCAATACTTGCCGAACGGACCGAGCGCAGCCTGAACGACCTAGCCCAAGGCGGACTTCGTCTGCACCCCGACACCGTGCGACGTTTCGCTGAAGAACGACAATATAGCAGACGCAGGCTACTGCCCCTAGCTGTGGTTCTGTCAGCGCTGATGCTCCTGCTGATGTTTGTATGAAGCCTCGTGAAACCAGACGCCCGCCATTTCCGAAGTTTGTCACTCCTATAACCGTGACTCTTACATCGTTATAGGGCAGGTCCTTTGGCAAGCTGAGGATTAGGAGCATATATCTTAGCCTTAAAAAATACCGTCTGTTTAGGTGGCACATTTACCCCTAACCCGAATATGCCCAGCTCCGTCTCGGCAAAAACCTCAGCTGACAATTACCCCTCCCGAGCCCCAATCCACATGGTATTATTCGGTGGGTACTGGGCAAGCACTGCCTCGTTGATGCTCGTTCCCCAACCCGGTATCTCTGGCAGGATAAGTTCACCATTCTCGAAGATCGGAACCGGGTCAAAAACCTCGTCCTTCCACGAAACGTCCTCGTAATCAGTCTCCAAAACTCGGAAGTTTGGAACGGAGGCACAGAAATGCGCACCCATCAGCGTGCCTAGATGGCCGTTGAAGTTGTGGGCGGCGACGTTCACCTCGTAGATCTCAGCAAGATTAGCGACGCGCACCGCCTCTGCGATCCCATTCCAGGGGACATCCACGATGCAGACATCGACGGCCGCCGCATCGAAGAACGGCTTATACTGGCGGCGACCAAAAAGTGATTCAAGAGAGGCGACCGACATCGGCGCGGCTCGCCGTACTTCAGCGAGTGAGCTCGGATCGAAGATGTCGAGTTCAAGCCTGTCCATTTCCAAATCCTCGTGTGCCTTGGCAACTCGGATGTAACCCTCGGTCTTAAAGTTGAAGTTGAGGTCGAGCTTTAATCCCATAGTGGGCCCCGCACCCTCACGGAATGCCTCCATCTGGCTCTTGATCAGATCGATCAGCCAAGGTTCTCCGTTCAGTTCCGGCGCACCGCCCGAACGGCCAAAACCCGGCATGTAAACCTCCGGTTCGTCGCCATCAAAAAGAAATATATTAGTTTTCAGTGATTTAATACCGCTCTCCTTCACTTCAGCACCAAGTGCGCGTATGTCGTCGAGCGATCGTGGCTGGGGCCGACCCATGGCTTCGGCGTGATTAAGGCGGAAAGTCCCACAGTGGGACCAATAGATCGGTAAGCTGGTTCGAAACGGGCCGCCGAAAAGAGCAGACACCGGCACCCCTAGATCCTTGGCCTTGATGTCATAAAGTGCATTTTCAATCGCAGCAACCGCTTGAGCCGCCATGCCACCGGGTACGTGACGCGTCACGCTGCGTAAATAAGCCGTAATGGTTTCCACCGGGCGTGGATCGAAGCCAATGATCAATTGCGATAGTTTGCGGATCACGCCCGTCAGGCCCGGACTACCGAAGCCCTCGAGAAATTCCGAATAGCCGACAACTTCGTTATCTGTGGTGATCTTTAGGAAATTGAAATCCCGCCACCCGGCGCCGCAATGCAAGTCCTCGACCTTCTCAATTTTCATGGTCGCGTTCCAATCTCGAATGGTATTGCTCCGGCCGCTCGACACGACCCAATGCAAACAGTTTATTCTACGATAAGAGAGAGTAGACCCGTCATGCCCACACCACCAAACCCCCGAGCCCTTCACCCCGGAATTCCGGACGTGATGATCCTGCAACAAAACCCTTTGAAACAGAACTACCATGAGACTTCCCACTTGGTTGAGATACGCACTTGGCGCACAGGCTGGTTTGCTGGTTGGCATGGGCCTCGGCCGGTTCGGCTATTCGCCAATGATCCCACCGTTGATTCAGAGTGGTACGTTGAGCGCTGCAGAGGCAGGATATGTTGGCGCCATGAACCTCGCCAGCTACGTGGTCGGTGCGCTTTCGGTCCCGCTATTACGACGGCACTGGCATGAGGCGGACGTGTTACGCTCCTGCCTCCTCCTCTCACTCGCCTCACTAGTCGCCAGCGTCATCGACTGGGGTTTCGCCTGGCTAGCGTTTTGGCGGGTAGTCGTCGGAATCACCGTCGCGGTGTTGATGGTGCTCGGTGTTTCCTACGTCACGCATTTTGCTCCACGCGAGCGGGCAGCCCTGGCAACCTCTATCGCGTTCACTGGCGTTGGGATCGGTATCTTCTTCTCAGCCGCCGGCCTACCTTGGCTACTAGAGCTTGGCCTCGCCTGGGGCTGGGCGGGAAGTGCTGTCATTGGCGCGATCGGCGCCACGATAGGGCTCTGGGCTTGGTCAGGAGCTCCCCGTCTCGATAGTGCTGGATCCACCGGGGTGATGTCCGCGCCTATTCCTTTGGACGGCAAAAAACTGGTAGTCGCCCAAGCACTGTTTTCGCTCGGGCTCGTCCCACACTCAATCTATTGGGTCGACTATATAGTTCGCGGCCTGGGCGGCCCTATGCATGCGGGGGCGTTCCACTGGACCTTGGTTGGGGCAGGCGCACTGTTAGGCACCGTGTTTTGGGGACGATTTGCCGACCGAATTGGTCTGACCCCGGCTTTGGTCGTCATCTTCACGGCACTCGCTATCTCAATCACTTTTCCAGTGCTCAGCCCAGAGCCCCAAGTGATCGTCTTCTCCTCGATTGTATTCGGTTCACAGCCCGGGCTGAGTGCAGTTATTTCGGCCCGGGCCCAGACGGCGATGGGGACCCAACCGATGGTCCCCCTCTGGCGGTGGATGACGATTTCGGTCGGGGTAGCCCAGCTCGTTGGTGGAATTTGCCTAGTAGAATTATTCAACCGCACAGGCGACTACCGCCCTGTTTTCCTAGTTGGCGGGGCCGCAATGGGGCTAGCAGCGCTTATATGCGCCACTCTAAGCTGGGGGCGAAGCAATTAAGTGGAACACGGCACGACCTCAGCAGCTTTCGCATAAAACATAACGGTTTCGGAAGTTTTGACTCTAACATTTTGCCTGGTAGCAACCTCGGCCTCCTCGATCACACCTTAGCTTAGTCGGCCCTCGCGGCCCTCACAGCGTATCGCTCGTCTTGGATTGTGGGTGTTGTCCGGCTCGATGAGATGTGGGAAAGCTGCGACGACTTTGAGGCCTAATGAACTCAAACCCCGCGGTTCTGGTACAGCAAAACCGACCCGCAAGACCGAAACAACCTCGACACCGGCACCCATTGTCTTTGGTCTTTGCGTGTTTTGGGATACTCGCCAGAGAGCACCCACTAATCCTATATGGGCTATTTTTGAAATTAGTGCGCCACACGCATTGCCCAAAACCGGCTGAGAATTATGCAGAGAATAGTCCAAATGAAGACAAATATTTACTTAATAAACCCGGTCGGTCGCGGTGATACTTAAGCTATTCAGCAGTGCTGCGTAACCCTACGTGAATTCATGTCGAGGAGCCTCGCCCATGTCCTCTCTTACCCGCGATCTTATCGGCTACGGTGCCAATCCACCAGATCCGAAATGGCCCGGTGGGGCCCGCCTAGCGCTCAATTTCGTAATCAACTACGAGGAGGGTTCGGAGTACTCGATCCAAAATGGCGATGGATTTTCCGAGGCGAGCCTCACAGAATCCCCCGCATCACCAATCCCTCATGGCGACCGGGATCTCGCCGCAGAGTCTATGTTCGAATATGGCCCACGCGTTGGTTTCTGGCGACTATTTCGACTGTTCCAAGAGCGCGGGTTGCCTGTCACCGTCTTCGCTTGCGCATTGGCGCTCGAACAAAATCCCCAGGCCGCTCAAGCTATTCGGGACGCTGGACTAGATATCTGCTGTCATGGCTGGCGTTGGATAGAACACTACAAGTTGGACGAGAAGGAGGAACGCGAACATATCCGCCGCGCCGTGGACTCTTTGACCCGAACGCTGGGCCAACGGCCACTCGGATGGTACTGCCGGACTGGACCAAGCGTGAATACCCGCCGCCTCTTGGTCGAAGAGGGCGGGTTCCTATACGATTCCGACGCCTACAACGATGAGCTGCCTTATTGGACTGTGGTATCGGACAAGCCGCATATGGTAGTGCCCTATTCGCTCACCACCAATGATTCGAAGTTCGGGCGCGGCTGGTTCGCGACTGCGGACGATTTTTTCCAATTCGCCAAGGACAGTTTTGACATGCTATACGAAGAAGGCGCACAGCGCCCTAGGATGATGTCGGTCGGTCTTCATATGCGCCTCATCGGTCATCCCGGCCGGGCTATGGGCCTGAAACGCTTTCTTGACCATATAAGCCACTATGACGACGTCTGGATCTCCCGACGGACCGACATCGCGCGTCACTGGG
>PBMU01000071.1 GCA_002722775.1 Rhodospirillaceae bacterium | reverse complement strand
TGTAATTTCCCTGCAGACTGTCGCGCAAAGGTTGACGTGCTTAACTGAAACGTTCCTCGTGCCAGAGATAGGCACGGCCCGGGTTCCAAACCGACTTCTGGATCCAATCCACCACCAGTCATACATCCGGGACGCCAAGCGCTGGCAATCGACCGAATATTGTTCGATTAGGACCGTTGGTGAGCGTTAGTCCAACGACACATTCCTGAATTTTAACCATGGGGCCCTCGGGCTCACCCAGAAATTGCGGTTGCCAAATACATGTCCTCTTTGCGAACTCGTTGGACGGTTTGACCCAATTACCGACCGACCCTAAAAAGCTTTCGAGGCTAAAACTTATAAAGGACCGAGGTGCTCGTTCTCCTGACTAGGATAACAAACGGCTATGCAATACATTCATCTTCAATCGGCTGATAATCGGGATGTCCCAAGAGGATACCAGTTGCGTCGTGGACTGGCTCGTGGCGGGGGACCCGTAGGGCTTCATTCTAATACATGGACTTGAATACCAGCCAATAGGAAGAAGTTCCTGAATGGCGAGGTCAATGAAGGGACAGTCCACTTGTCGTGCGCGGGTTTTCCGCTGGGAACCAAAACATGGCCGACCGGGTAGATTCAAACACCTCGGCATAGATTGAACGAGCTCAAGATGAAACAATGTGCCAAGCGGCTAGCGTTGGAGGCAGCCACGCTTGCTGTTGGAGGCTTGGGAGGCTGGTTCTTCAGCCTGCTTGCCGTGCCACTGCCCTGGCTGCTCGGCCCCCTGGTCACCGTAGGCGGTCTCAGTCTCGCTGGTTTTTCTTTGTCCACTCCATGGGGTTGCCGACAGGCTGGTCAAGTTCTGGTAGGCACCGGTATTGGTTTAAAATTCACTCTCGCTGTGGCGCTGTTTGTAGCCGATCACCTCATGATCATGGTGCTTTGCGCGCTGACGTCGGTGGCATTGGGTGCGGCTGCATCAATCCTCCTACGCCGAGCTACCGACGCCGATATCGCGACGGCCTATTTCGCATGCGTACCCGGTGGGGTCGCAGAGATGTCGGTCCAAGCCGAGCGGCACGGAGGCGAGAGCGGGCCGGTAGCGCTTGCACAAGCGCTTCGAGTGCTTTGCGTCGTTACAACGGTTCCAATCGGCCTAACCTGGGCCGGCGTGACTAGTGATCCACTGTTCGACATCCCAGAGTTCGCGTTCGATGCCACTGGATTCGGCCCGTTGCTGATAATAGCGCTGTCGAGCGGCGCATTGCTTGCGTGGCGTCGGGTTGCCAATGCTTGGATGTTAGGCCCGATGGCAGCGGCGGCCACCCTAACCGCCTCGGATATCACGCTTTCCGGCATGCCAATCGTCTTATTAAATGTTGCTCAGGTCATGTTGGGTTGCACGCTTGGCCTGCGCTATCGGCGCGCCGCTATCGAGCGTCTCAAAAGTTTTCTCATGCCGTTAGCGGTGAGCACCATCGCATTGGTTGGGCTCAACATCCTGCTCGGTGTAGTCGTCGGATTGTTCACTTCACTCCCAATTTCTTCGATGATCCTCTCACTCGCGCCGGGTGGCATGCCGGAGATGGCAATCACCGCGAAAGTACTGGACCTTGCAGTTCCGCTCGTCGTCGCATTTCACATCGTTCGAATCTTCATCGTTGTCGCAATCAGTGGGCTGGTATTTCGTCACGCGGTGCAACACGAAACGAAGCGGGACCCGCCGGTTGATTGACGCGTGCAAAGTGTCGGCCTAGGTTGTCCAAAAGTTGTATGAAACCAACGCTGAGAGCCAAATGTCTGAGACGACAAAGCTTGCCGAATTTGCCGCCACAATCTCCTATGAAGCGCTACCAGAAAATGTTCGCGAACGCGTAAAGTTCCTAATGCTTGACACCGTTGGCATCGCCATTCGAGCGCGGCACGACGCGGATTCAACGCCAGCGCTGCTATCCGCCTGCCAAGCGCTTGGCTACGAGTCGGGCAAGTCCCGCGTAATTGGATCTGAGGAAACGTTTACGCCAGTGGCTGCTGCTATGATCAACGGCACGTTAGCCCACTCGCTCGATTTCGACGACACCCACGCCTCAGGCTCAATCCATCCAAGCGCGCCGTTCGTGCCCGCGGCACTCGCCGCCGCCGAGATGGCCGGCGCCGATGGGAAGACGGTAATCGCCGCAATAGCGGCCGGATATGAGGTGCAGATCCGGCTCAGCTTGGCCCTAGGACCGAGCGATCACTACCAGCGCGGATATCACCCGTCAGCCACTTGCGGCACTTTCGGCGCAGCGGCAGCGGCAGGACGGGTCCTGGGGCTCGACGCCAAAGCGATCGAGCGGGCATTCGGTATCGCCGAATGCCAAACTTCTGGCTCCATGCGGTTTCTGTTTGACGGCGCTTGGACCAAGCGCTTCCAAGTCGGTTACGCGGGTCACAACGGCTTGCTCGCTGCCACCTTGGCACGAGAAGGGTTCGTTGGCCCAGCCGGATCCGTTGAAGGAAAAGATGGTTTTCTCGCGTCCTATGCACCATCCCCGGATTGCGCCCGCGCAGCCGCAGGTCTTGGCGAGGTTTGGGAAACTATGAAGATCGGGGTGAAGCCATATCCGTCCTGTCGGTACAGCCATGCCGCCATGGGTGCTATTGCCGCCGTGCGTGCGGCTAACGATATCATACCGGATGAGGTAGAGGCCGTCGAAGTCGGCTTGCCCAACACCGGTTGGCGGATCATCGGTGAAAATGAGAAATTTAAACGCAACCCGACTGGCCCGGTCGATGGTCAGTTCTCGATGCCGTTCTGCGGAGCGGTCGTGCTGCGCCAAGGCACGATGGGCTGGGACGACTACGCTAAGCATCTAGGCGATCCCGACACTAAAGCGCTGACCCAGAAATTCAGTACAGTAACCGATGCTTGGGCAGAGGCGGAATATCCAGCCAACATGTCCGGTGTCGTGCGGATTAAGACTGCTCGGGGCATGTTTGAGGAAAAGGTGGCGGTCCCCAAAGGGGAGCCCGAAAATTTTATGACGGCTGGCGAGTTCAGACAAAAGTTTGACGACCTAACGGTGCCATACATGGATCCCGACCAACGAGATGCCTTGTCGGGTGCTCTGCTGGGTTTAGATAAGGCCCAGTCCGTGGCCGAAATGCTAGAGCTGACGCGTTGCAACACCGCCGCCTGGCGCATGGCGGGCGAAGATTGAGGCACCCACCGTGAGTTACAACAGCACACGCGTCGAAAGTGCGGAGGGGAAACGTCGTTTCCGGGAGGAAATTGGCCGTTTCTTAGAAGATTTCAAAGTCGGTGATATCTACGAGCACCGCCCCGGCCGTACGATAAGCGAGGCGGACAATACTTGGTTCACACTTCTTACAATGAACAACCACCCACTGCATTTCGATTTCGAATATGCCAAAGGAAGCGAATTCAAAAAGCCGCTGGTGAACTCGTGCCTCACGCTTTCGATTGTCGCAGGTATGAGCGTAAGTGATGTTAGCCAGAAGGCAGTGGCCAATCTCGGGTGGACCGATATCAAACTGTCGTCCCCAGTGTTCATCGGTGACACAATCTACGCTGAATCTGAAGTGCTCGACAAACGTGAGTCACGATCTAGGCCAAATCAGGGGATTGTCTCAGTCCGTACGATCGGCACTAAATCTGATGGAGACGTGTTCATGAGCTTCGACCGCTCGATACTGATTCCAAAACGTGGGCATGGAATAGAGAATTAGGAATAAAATGATGGCCGCAGCCGAAGAATTCGCCGACGTCGAGCAAGAGCGCATGGTACTAGAAAGCGTTGATCGTTTCTTGGAACGTGATGTGGCGCCATACGCGCACGACTTAGAGGGCGACGACGTTTACCCGCAGGGCATCGTCGAAAAGATGGTCGAACTTGGTTTGTTTGGGGCGACTATAAGCACGGAGTATGGCGGACTAGGCCTATCGGTATCAACTTACGCCAAGATCGTAGAGCGGGTCTCGGCCGTCTGGATGTCGGTCTCCGGGATTTTCAACTCGCATTTGATCATGGCCGCCGCAGTCGAACGCGCAGGAACGAAAGAGCAGAAGCATAAATGGCTGCCACGTTTCGCGAGTGGTGAGCTTCGGGGCGGGATAGCACTCACTGAACCTGATGCCGGCACCGACCTGCAAGGTATTCGTACCCGGGCTGACAAGTCGGGCAACGGCTATAAACTGAACGGTGCTAAGGCTTGGACCAGCAATGGAGTCGAGGGTGGTGTGCTAGCTATTCTGGCCAAGACCGACCCCGAGGCTGAGCCTCGCCATAAAGGAATGAGCCTGTTTTTGGTCGAGAAGTCCGAGGACTTCAAGGTTGAAAAACGTATGAAAAAACTAGGCTATAAGGGCATTGACACCGGCGAGTTCACATTGGACGAAGTGTTTGTGCCAGGTGAAAACCTGGTCGGCGGCGTCGAGGGACGAGGCCTGCAGCAGATCCTAAGTGGCCTTGACCTTGGCCGTATCAACGTTGCGGCGCGTGGTGTCGGCATTGCTAGGGCGTGCCTGACCAAGTCCATAGAATACTCACAGGTCCGCGAGACCTTTGGTAAGCCTATCTGCGAACATCAGGCAATCCAGATCAAACTGGCGGATATGGCGACCCAGGTCGAGGCTGCACGGTTGTTCACAGAACAGGCAGCCCGCGCTTACGACAAAGGAGAACGTTGCGACATGGAAGCTGGCATGGCAAAACTCGCCGCTAGCGAGGCAGCATTGCACAACAGCCTTGAGGCAATGCGGCTCCATGGTGCCTATGGTTATTCCAAGGAATTTGACATCGAACGTTATTACCGAGACGCCCCATTGCTCGCTATCGGTGAGGGAACTAACGAACTCCAACGGATCATCATCGCAAGGCAACTGATCGCGAGGAACCCGGTCTAATCCTTCTTGTCGGTCGCGCAGAGTATAGCCGCAATTTCGAAATGGATAGGTGGCACTTTGGAATGTCAAGTGCCGCGATGCAGCAAACGCTAGCAGCGCTGAGCGAACTGAGATTCATTTCCCAACAGGCGATAGGACCGTGCCGGGGGATCAAAGGCCTTACGAAAAAGTTTGAATCAACGCATGTTCCCAACACGGTGAGCGGTCACGTTCGAGGTAGATCCGCCACCGCCCGTTCCAATCTCCCGACGTGCTGGCCCGGCGCAAGCCCGCCACCCAGCGTACGCAGACAAAGATGGCTGAGCCCGATCTCACGCCACTCGGCCACTCGCTCTCGCCATTCATGCTCACGCGGCCCCACCACGGCGACGCCAGCCTCAGCACCAATTAGGGCGGCATCGCGACCAGCAGCAGCAGCAGCAGTAGCGATGCCGTCGCGAACCTCGGGAAAAACTTCTGGCCCACAGAGCACGAACCAACCATCCGCAAATCTGCCGATCCGACGGCGGATATGAGGTGCTGGTGGTCCGCTAGCACCGATCCAAAGCGGAATAGGCTGTTGGATAGGCAGTGGATTGATCCCGGCGCCTACGACCTTGTCCCAACGACCTTCGAAATTCACCTGGGCCTCACACCATAGCCGACGCAGTAGAACCATCTGTTCTTCCGAGCGTGTACCCCGACCCTCGAAGTCCATACCCTGCGCAGCGAATTCTGTGGGTTCCTTGCCGACCCCGATCCCGAGCCGGAGCCGACCACCCGATAACCGATCGATGGTGGCGGCCTGTTTAGCAAGAAGAACGGTTTGGCGCGCCGGTAGGACGATCACCGAAGGGACCAACTCGATTCTCTCTGTCGCACCGGCGATCAACGCCATCATTGTAAGTGGTTCGTGCAACGGGCCGCTTTCTGGGCGGATGATCTGTTCTGGCACCCGCAAGTGCGTGAGACCCAATCCTTCCGCCGCCTGGGCAAATGCCTTTATCGCTCCGACGTCATCTTGCAGCTCGCGAACGGGCAAGGAAACTCCAATACGCATAGCACAGGCCTCCCGGGCTTTCACTGGAACGATTTTGATGGTTTCAATAGGCGATCGCAATCCAACCATCGCATTCGAGCCATTAGAACTCATATGAAGAATCTGCCGAAACACACCCAAGTCGCTATCATCGGTGCCGGCCCAGTCGGCCTGATGGCCGCAAACCTTCTTGGTCGCTTAGGCGTAGAAACCGTGCTCATAGAGCGAAACGCCGCACCCTATGACGTGCCACGTGCAATTACTATGGACGATGAAGGTGCCCGGACGCTGCAGGCGGCCGGCCTAGACGGCAAATATATGTCCCATACAGTGCGTGGACGAGGCTCACGCTACTATGATGATAAAGGCTTACCCTTCGCCGACGTAGGCCCAGGACCCGTCGAGTATGGTTTCGCGCGCCGTAATCATTTCTTCCAGCCCGACTACGAACGTGTGTTGCGTCAGGGTTTGGAGAGGTTCCCTCACGTTTCCCTCGCTTTTGAGCATGACTGCACAGGGCATGAACAGGCCGCCAAATACGTCACACTAACTTTGCAGACCCCCGACGGCGACCAGAGCCTGAGGGCTGACTATCTGTTGGCCGCGGATGGTGCGCGAAGCCCGACCCGCAATCGTCTCGGTATTGGTATGCTGGGCGACACCTATCCCGAGGACTGGCTCATCCTCGATATGAGGAGCGATCCCGACGAAGAGCCAGTCTCCAAGTTCTTTTGCCGGAGCGATCGACCTTTTGTCAGCATACCAGCTCCCCGCGGTGGACGGCGTTACGAATTTCGCGCACGGCCCGGTGAAACACCTGAAAGCCTTACGGATCCAGCTAAGATCCGTGCTTTGTTGGAACCGATCCGCCCGTTTGACGATGCCGAGATCCTACGAGCAACAGTGTATACCTTCGAAGCTAAAATAGCCGAACGATGGAGCTGCGGCCGCGTATTCTTGATGGGTGACGCTGCTCATCTAACCCCGCCCTTCGCTGGCCAGGGCCTGAATGCAGGATTGAGGGACGCGCACAACCTTACGTGGAAGATTTGGGCCGTGGTGACCGGCAAGGCAGGTCCAGGACTTCTCCCAACATACGAGACCGAACGGCGTGGCCCGGCCTGGGCGATGGTTCAGCTCGCCGTAGCCATGGGTGACATAGTAATGCCCGAAAGCGCCGCCGACATCGCCTTTCGAACCAGCATACTCACCTGGATGGAGCGCTTTCCCGAAGCTCGCGACTACATTATCGGCATGAAGTTCAAACCGCCACCGCGATACAACGATGGAGCTTTCGTCAAGTTGGAGGATCAACCTTTCGCTGGGTCACTGGTGGGCCAAATGATGCCGCAACCGGATGTCGCACACGCCGACAATGTCCTGACCCGGCTGGATGACGTGATAGGTCCAGGCTTCGCCCTGATCGCCCAGCAACCGGATACGATTGAAGCGATGACTAATAGTCTTGATGTTTGGTCAGTCCTGCAACCAACGCCAGTGGCGATCACCAAGAATTCTGTTACCGTTACCAAAGACGTGGCCGTTCTGGCACCGCAACCTGATCATGCTTGGAAGACGTTGCGCGCACATCGCGACCAGATCATGCTAGTCCGTCCCGACCGCTATGTAGCGGCTGCCTGTTGGCCGGGCGAGGTTGCGGAGATGGCCAGATCTTTCTGCGACATTCTACACGCGAAATAATCTTTAGTCCGGGACGATCCCGCCATCCACGTTGTAGGACTGCCCAGTAATATTGCGGGCTGCCGGAGAGGCAAGGAACACAGCCATCTGAGCAATGTCATTGGGATCGTTAGGACGGCCCAACGGGATCGCCTCAGTCCTTCGCTTCTCCATCGTCTCGAGATCAAGGCCTTCCTGTTGAGCGCGAACACGCAAGTTCTCATTCGATAATGCCGTCCTGGTCACGCCTGGGCAGATCGCGTTCACATTTATGTTATGAGCCCCTAGTTGCTGAGCCGCTGTCTTTGTAAGACTGATCACAGCGCCTTTGCTCGCGGCATACGCCGCGTTCGACGTCCCAGCATATCCCTTTCCCGCGATAGACGCGATATTTATGATCCGCCCCCCATCCGCGTCAATCATTACCCGGGCGGCAGCCTGGAGACATAGGAACACACCCTTGGCGTTTACCCGATAGATCCGGTCCCAATCTGCTTCGGTTATGTCCATTACACGAGCGCGGCGGGTAACACCCGCGTTGTTCACGATGACGTCGAGCTGCCCGCAAGCCTCCAGCGTTCCGACAATCATGCGGTCGACGGCATCTTTGTCGCCAACATCAGCCACTATGGCTATCGCCTTGCCCCCGGCATTCCTGATCGCTTCCGCTGTTGCCTCAGCCGCCGCCATATCGATGTCGGAGGCCACTACTGTGGCATCCATAGCCGCCATCGCGCTGGCTGTCGCCTCACCGATCCCCGTACCTGCGCCGGTCACGAGAGCCACTTTGCCAACAAGTGTCATGATCGTGTCTCCACGTTCGCCAGTGGCACAAGATACCCCAGTCATCCGACTGAGGGTAAAAAACCTCTTCATAAGCGGAGCCTCGGCCGACCTGCCGCCGTACTCCCAGATATTCAGCAGCACCTCGCAGGATTGCAGGATTGGTTCGTAATCTCCACGTAAGGGGTTCGACATCCGAACTTTCGATATGCATTAATTCATTCGGTGGGCACCATCTCATGGATATTTGGGAATTTAAGGTTCTCGACCCAAGCGATTTCCGCGGCTGCCGTTTCTTTCAAATAGGTGCTGGTCTTCCGCTACCCGCTCATGAAAGCACTTGCCATGTCAATCTCTAGCCATCCGCAACGCGACAAGGCCGGACAACCTACAAGGGCCAATCAATGGCCCTACCTGTGACCTGCATGGCCAATGCGCCCGGTCTTCAACTTTAGTGGAAAAGGCCTCTGTTGCTGTATGTGCTTGCCCTGTCAATCGCGAAATGCTTTTTCGATTTCGGCGACCTCAAAGGGATTGATTGCATTTAACCAGGGGTAGTTGACGCCCACCTTTCGACGATCATATTTTACATTGCAAATGGCGCTCCTCCGGGGAAAAGGATCATGTCCGGTTCCTGCGATTTTCTTGGTTAGAAATCCGGATCCCGTTTCCTGGCTATTATAAAAACCATTCATCTCGTTCACCTAGACGAAATGAACAGCACTCGACGTCTCATCCCTGGAAAGTGTTCCAAAGCCGTGGCTCAAAGCCGACTGTACAACACGGGCATACCCGTTCTCCAGGGCCGCAATAGCCTAAACAGCGAGCGGGGAGCCGGCCATTCCGACTCCAGACCTTCCTATTCCATGAAGCCACCGGCCACTGTCTAAATATGCGATATATTGAAAGCCGAAAACATTGTGAACTGTATGTTAATCATAGCCACAAAAGCATCCACTCAGTTTGCTGCAACCAGCAGATCAAATTGGCCGAGGGAGCCCGCACTGCCAAAGTTTCGCAAGCAGTCGTATAGCTCATCGGCCCTCAACCCTAGAGCCGGACGGACCAGGGCTTCAAATTTGTCTTGCATGTCTTTCCAGCTCATGGGATTTCCCGGATTGCCCAATGCTAAAATCGTGTTCTCCTGAAACTCTTCACCTAGAAAAGTCTTAACCTTAAGAACCGCCGCACGCAGATCAAGCGTGTCGTCCACGTGCAAAGTGGTTCTCGCGACTAGATTCCGAATAACCGTCTCATACAATCTGGCATCCTGGAAATCCTCTTCCTGCGCCCGGCATCCTGTAAGTCCCAACGCGGCACAGAAAGCTGTTGAAAATTTACCCTCGAGCGATGTCGAAGGGTTCGTTTTGCCCGCCAATTGCCCGCAGGCTGAGTTGACCGTGATACTCACCCGTTCAATTGACTCCGGTTTGATCCGGTCAGACATCCGTCGCGCGGCGTCAATCACAGGATGAGTAAGCAGACAGGACGCATAAGGTTTGAAGGTGTTGTTAAGGATCTCCCAGCTCGCGAATGTTTCGACGGAAGGAAATGTACTGGATGCGTCCTGCACCAAGGTGCGCGCCAGTTCCCCGCCAGGCTCCAACAAGTCGACCCTCGCCTCAAAACCTTGGGCGGCCAATTCTGCGGCTAGAATCGCGTTGAAGGCTGCCTTGCCGGCGTGAAACGGCTTCGACATGGTGCCAAAAGAGCCAGTCACGCCGCCGGTCTGGGTTGCTGCCACAGCGAACGCATTGCGGGTCTGTCTCTCGTCAAGACCAAGCATGACACTCGCCGCCGAAACAGCGCCAATACATCCAAAGACGCCAGTCGAGTGCCAACCCCGACGGTTCAACGCCTCGCCCATGCCCCCACCGCCAAGCCAAGCACCCGTTTCAAACCCGGTAACGAAAGCCTGTAGCATCAGATGCTCGTCTAGGTGCCGATGCGTGCCCAGCGCTCCGACGGTTGCCCAAATAGGCCCGCTCAAATGCGCAAGGGAGCCCACATGGGTGTCGTCATAGTCGAGGCAATGCGCTAAAGTTCCGTTAATCAGCGCGGCGGCTCCCGGCGCCACTGTACCACCCAGAAGGATCCGGGCATTACCCTGGGTTTTCCAATTATCGACCACCCGACGAGTAGTCAGATTGGCGAGTTCATTCCTAGCTCCGATCGCGACACCACACCAATCCACGAGGCACATCTTAGCAGCCTCTAGGACTTCGTCCGGCAGGTTCATCGTTCGAGCGCCAACAACGAGTTGTGTCAAGGCGTCAACGTTCGGCACTGTAGCAGTCACGCTCACCTCCCTGCCGCGCACCACTTATTTGCCTTGAAACCTATGAGCACGCTAGGTTCACGACAAGCAGCGCCTCAATCAGAAACAAGATACCAACAACTGAGCCTTTTAAGGGTCGCACAGTGTCACTATCATGCATTGTGGTACTGAAAACGTCTTTAGTGTGGGAGGTTCACGGTGTACGATCTGATCATCCGAAATGCGAGGATTGCCGACGGACTCGGAAATCCGCTCGTCCAGGGATCTTTGGCGGTCAAAGATGGGCATGTCGCGGCAGTCGGACATGTTGAAGAAGCGGCTACGGAGACCATAGACGCCGACGGCCACGTGCTGGCGCCCGGCGTAATCGACTTGCACACCCACTACGACGCCCAACTCACCTGGGATCAGACCGCCTCACCGTCGGGCGCACTCGGCGTGACCACTGTGGTGATCGGTAATTGCGGTTTCGGTGTTGCCCCGGCACCGAAGGATGTCAGGGACAGCATCATTGCTAATTTGGCCGAGGTGGAGGGTATGTCCCTCCAGTCTCTCAAGGCCGGCATGGACACCAGCTACGAGACGTTCGGTGAATATCTTGATCTTCTGCGCCGAAAAGGAATTTATCCGAACGTCGCCTGCCTGGCCTCACACACGGTAATGCGCACTGCCGTCATGGGTGACGAAGGCTCCGAGCGGCCTTCCACACCTGAAGAACTAGACAAGATGGTGACGCTCTTGCGTGAGGCGATGGATGCAGGCGCTGTCGGGTTTGCGTCTTCTAGCAATGAAAACCACCGCGGGGCGGGCGGAATTCCAATCGCCTCGCGTATGGCTGACGACGAAGAGTTTCGAACCCTGGCTAAAGTGCTCGCAGATTATGACCACGGCGTCTTCATGGCAACGTTCGGCGAGAAACACTCGATCCCGTTTTTGGAGGAACTGACACGGATCAGCGGCAAGCCCGGACTATATGCACCGCATTTCCATTTTACCCACCAACCCGACCGTGCGTCGAATATCATGCGCATGGCCGAGGACGCACGCGGGCGCGGATTACCCGTTTACACTCAAGGATCCTGCCAGCCGCTTAGCCTAACCTTCACACTGGACAAGGCCTACATCCTTAAAGCGATGCATCCCTGGCCCGCTACCGAGGACCACGATGAGTTACGGAAGATCTTCTCGGACCCAGGTTTTCGAGACGCTTTCCGAGAAACCCTCAAGCGTCCTGAATCGCAGCACGTCTTTAAGGGCCGGTGGGATTGGGTGCCAATCGCGGTTGCCGAACTCGAGAAGAACCAAAACTTAATGGGTCGCACCATTGCAGAGATCGCCGAAGAAAGAGGCCAAGACCCACTGGACACCTTCCTCGACATCGGTCTCGAGGAGGACTTTGCCGCTAAGTTCACGTTTTACATGCTTAACATGGAAGAAGACGGCGTAGCCGAAATCATTGCTAACGACGGGACCATGATCAGCTTGTCTGATGCAGGGGCACACAACTCTCTACTTTGCGACGCTGGCTACGCAATGCACCTATTCGGTCACTGGGTGCGCGAGAAAGGCCTGTTCGATCTCCCTACAGCAATTCGAAAAGTGACCAGCGACCCGGCTGAGATTTATGGAATTAGCGACCGGGGGCGGCTCACAAAGGGTGCCTGGGCGGACATGATCCTGTTTGATCCGGACATCATCCACATCACAAAAATGACCCGTCACTTCGATTTACCTGCGGGTGGAGAGCGGCTACTGCGTTCAGCCCCGGGCTTGAAAGGAACTTGGGTCAACGGTGTGCAGGTGTTTGACGGCGAACATTATCTTGAGGTGCCGGCCCCCGGGCAGGTGCTCACCCGGTTTGACGCCACCCGGCCCAAAGTCGGCATGGGCCAGGCACAGGCGGCGGAATAGGCTGACGAGAAAGGAACAGGAGGTGTCCGCCAAGGAATTAAAAGCGCTCCGTGAGCTTTTGAGCTCGAAGCCAAAACCCGTCAACCCGACACCGGAACAGCTGCGCGCATGACTTGCCAAGCTCTCAGACATGCTTCCGAAACCGGAGGACCAAGTCGCCGAACCCGTCGTGGCTAATGGTGTCGCCGGAGAGTTCGTCACAGCTCCCGGAGCCAACGTCTCGCGCTGTCTCTATTATCTACACGGTGGTGGCTACGCTATCGGAAGTATCGCGACGCACCGCACGCTATGCCATAACCTCTCCCATGCGGCGGGAACCCGGGTGCTTTCAATAGACTACGCCCTAGCTCCGGAGCATCCATTCCCATCAGGCCTGGAGGACGCCATAGCGGGATACTGCTGGCTCTTAGATCAGGGAACGACACCAGATAACATCGTGATTGGAGGTGATTCGGCCGGTGGCGGCCTTGCCGTCGCGACACTGATGGCACTACGCGACCGGCGTGTGCCATTGCCCGCAGCTGCCATCTGCTTTTCACCCTGGGTCGACATGGAAGGCAGCGGCGAGACGATGCTAACCCGCGCTGATGTCGACCCGATGGTTCAGAAGGATGGGTTGCTCTGGTACGCCAACCTCTATTTGGATGGCGTCGATCCACGAAACCCATTAGCGAGCCCGTTGCACGGAGACCTTTCGGGTTTGCCGCCGATCTTAATCCAAGTGGGCGATGCTGAAACCTTATTGGATGATTCGGTTCGGCTGGCGGACGCACTGCGAACCGCGGGCGTTTCGGTGGAACTAGATGTCTGGGATAAGATGATCCACGTATGGCAACTCTTCGCGCCGATATTGTCCGAGGGTCGGGAAGCGATTAAGAAGGCCGGCGCGTTCGTCAAAGAACGCACTTCTTAGGTCGGACCTCACTGAAAAGCTTTGCTATCTCGCAAGCACTTGAGTGAGTCTCAAAAATCTACACCTCCTCTAAATCAGACAACTGTTGGAGCTCTTGCCGAAGTTAGGTTTTCTTCCCATGAAGGTCTTGAGGTGATCAAGACATGGTTTTCCGCCGCCTTTTGGCCAAAACACCATCGGGGACCAGAGCGGGCGAAAACGTCACGCAGTTCTCTCAGCTTGCAACCCCAGTTCCTCCATCATCACATCACGCATCTTGAATTTTTGGGCCTTGCCGGTGACCGTTAAGGGCAAGTGATCCTTGAAGCGCACATAACGCGGGACCTTGTAGTGAGCCATCTGACCCCGGCAGAATTCTTTGATATCACTTTCAGTCACGCTCTCGCCATTCTTCAGCACCACCCAGGCACAAACCTCCTCACCAAGCCGTTTGTCAGGGATGCCGAAGACCTGCACCTCCTGTACCGAGGGGTGGCCATACAGAGACTCTTCGATCTCGCGTGGATAGACGTTCTCTCCGCCACGAATTACCATATCGTTCACTCGGCCGGTAATGTTGCAGTATCCTTCATCGTCGATGGTGGCGAGATCGCCTGTATGCATCCACCCTTCGGAATCGATAACCTCAGCAGTGCGCTCGTCATCCTCCCAATAGCCCTTCATCACGGAATAACCGCGCGTACAAAGCTCGCCTTGAACCCCGGGTAGTACGGTCGCGCCCACCGCGTCGATTACCTTGCATTCCACGTGGGGGTGGATCCGCCCAACTGTCGTGACCCTGCGTTCCAACGGGTCTTCGGCGCTAGTCTGAAAAGATACTGGGCTCGTTTCCGTCATGCCGTAGGCTATGGTCATCTCAGACAGGTTCATTTCCGCCACGCACCGTTTCATCACCTCGATAGGACAAGGTGCACCGGCCATGACACCGGTGCGCATGGCGGAGAGGTCAAACTGCGCGAATTCAGAATGTTCCAGCATGGCGACGAACATGGTGGGAACGCCATAAATCGCGGTGCATTGCTCGTCCGAGGCGGACTTGAGAACCAAATCGGGATCGAATCCCTCGGAAGGAAACAACATCGTAGTCCCCGTGGAAACGCAGCCCAGCGTCCCCAGCACCATAGCGAAACAATGATAGAGCGGCACGGGAATGCACAGGCGGTCGCGATTCGTAAAATTCTGCGCGGCTGCGACGAAACGCCCATTATTAACGATATTGGCATGGGTGAGTGTAGCGCCCTTGGGAGCGCCCGTCGTACCCGAGGTAAACTGAATGTTGATTGGGTCATCAGGCATCAGTTTCGCCGAGATTGCATCGAGGCCGGCGGGCTCGGCGCCGCGTCCATTCTCTAGGACATCGGCGAAGCGAAAAAACCCTCGCTCGGTCTCATCTCCCATCTTTATGATGGATTTCAGGTGCGGCAGTCTTTCCGCCCGGAGCGCCCCGGCCTCCGAGGCCGAGAGTTCCGGTGCCAAGGATCTCAGCATGCCCACATAATCGCTGGCCTTGAAGTCGGTTGCGGTCACGAGCGCCACGCAACTGACTTTGTTCAGAACATATTCCACCTCGGCCACGCGGTAAGCCGGATTTATAGTGACCAAAATCACGCCTAGGCGCGCTGTCGCGAACTGGGTAAGCAACCATTCGTATCGGTTCGGAGACCAGATACCAACACGATCACCCTTCTTGAGTCCAAGACCAAGAATACCAGCTGCTAAGGCATCGACCTCTTCCGCAAATTCGGACCACGTCCATCGAACCCCCTGTTCAACGAAGAGCACCGCTTCCCGCCCACCTTCGGCCTTAACTGTCGCCTTGAGTGTTGCGGGAATAGTTCGGCTCCATAATTCTGGCCCGATATCGCCGATCACATGCGCCAACCCATTACGTGGACGCGGATCATATGTGAAGTTGGTCGAGACCTCGCTTGTTGCCATAGTCATGACCTCTTGTGTTTTTCGTCGGCTACCTACCGATTAGACATTCTGATCCCAATTTGGATCCGCGCTGGGGCTGAGCGGCATGTCACCGACCAACAATCCTTTGCCCGGAACAAAATTGATTTCGAGGCGAATACCGTCGGGGTCCTCGAAGACAAAAAAATAGTATCCCGGGGCAAAATTCCCCTCCATCGGCCCGCGGTCGATGAAGGCTCCCATCTCACGCACCTTTTTCGCCGCTTGATCCACATCTTCGCGGCTTCGGGCACGTAAGCAAAGATGATGCATTCCAACTCGATTCTGAACGAAACGTTCGTCCCCATACGCCTCTGAGCAACGCTGGATCCCTATCGCTGTCCGTCCACCCACATGATAGAGGAACTTGTTTCCATCATAGACCTTTCTCATGCCGAGGAATGGCAGCAATTCGGAATAGAAGTGACGTGCATTCTCCCATTGGCTGACTGTGAGGATCACGTGCGCCATCCCATTGACTTCGATCATAGCGATCCCTCCTCTCCTGAACCCAGACAATGCGCATGGGCGTCGCTAGTGTGCAACGAGGCTGACCGGATCACGCTACCCCGAACAACATACGCATAACAAACACTCCGCCTTTTAGAAAATAACAATGACAAGAGTTTTCCTCTGAAATATTTTAATAAATTTGTTATCGACAAGAACATATCAGGATTTTTATTAATTTTTTGATATTATTATTAATATTAATGTAAATATATCAAATAATAAAATTCCTTTTATTTATTTTTCATCAAAGACTCCAATCTACTTATAAACACGTGATTGCCATTATCCTCTATCGGTAGGAAAATTTTGATAGACTTCCACTTTGATGCGTCGGCACTGTGTATTTTATAAACGTCGCAAGTGCAGGGGTTTTCATCAAAGAACGTGCCTTCACTTCCTTTGCTTATTAATTCTGTTCTCTCAATAAAATCTATAGGAATTTCATTGATTTCTAATTCTGTGTAACGCACTATCCTATTTTTTGTTATAAATTGCCCAGATTCAACAACACTAAACGCTGCTTCCGAATAAAAATACTCTATGTTTTCATTTTTACGTAATATACCTGCCCCTATTAAAGTATTTTTTTGATTATCTGGCATGTGTCTCCCGGATACCACTTGTGTATCAGGGATAATTCCCATTTCTATCAAAACAACAATCGAAACCACAAATAACACTATAAAACCACATAAGGCCAAAACACCAATAAAAAACTTCTTAAAAAATTTTAATAAAAAATTTATCGGGCCAAACGATTTATTAGGGTGACCAGAATTACTTAATTCAGCCAAACGTTGATTCGTGTTAGTCTCATAATGGACCCGCTCGCTATCAACGACGACCTCTCGTAAAAGCCCCGCGCTTTTGAACTGGCGCAATGTGTTATAAACCGTGGCGAGCGAAATGGCTGCGCCTTCGGCCTCGGCCTCGGCGTGTAGCTCTTCGGCTGCGACTTGCCGATAGCCATTACTGAATAGCATCTGCGCCAACACTACCCTCTGCCGGGTAGGCCTCAGGCCAACTTCATTCAGGAGCGTGGTCGCCTGTTCCCTGTCACTATTTTCAGCCCTAGTCATAGATGCGTGTTCCCAACGTTTCGAACATGTCAGAACTTCCGCACAAACTTTATTCTCTTCTCGGTCACCCAGATTGGTGGACGACGGTTCGAGAACCGCTTGTGAAGCACTTTTGGCAAAAACAGAAACCTCTTAGAGCTTTCCTGGTTCTGATGGTTTGGTCTGTAGACCATGATCAGCCCGCCGCTAAAAAATGTGAAATTCCAGCCAGTTTCAGTGAACGCCCAAATCCAACCAATTTCGGTCGAAGCGTTACCTCAACTGGCGGCCGAACATCCTTAAGAGGCTTTTCAGAGCTTTTTCGGAAGCACTTGCGCCTTTGCACAATCTTCTAACTTAGTCAGCCGCATGTAACCGTATAGATGTCCTTGACTGGACCGGGGATCGAATATTCAGACCAAGTCTCCCCACCATCTAGAGAACCGAAAACCTCACCATCGTAGCGGGCACCAATGAAAACTTGTTTCGGGTCCGAGTTGTTGAGCCCAATTGACATAATAGTGCCGTGCACCTGCACCTTGTCGAAACGTTGCCATGTTTCACCAGCATCGGTGCTTCGATATAGCCCTCCCTCGTGACTTGCCGCCGCAACCGAAAGTGCAGAGTAAAGAGTGTTAGGTTCATGGGGTGATGCCTTGACGTCGCGCCCGTAGGTGGTCGGCGAAAAGCGGCCAACCTCCATGTCCTCCCATGTCCGTCCGCCGTCGCCGGTGCGGAACAATCCCATGCGCACAGCGAGGATGGGGTCATTTGGCCGATTCGGGCTGATTGTGATCGCGTGGCAATCGAGCATGCCCTCGGCGTGGCTCTCCTTTTGAACGATCGAACTCATCAAATGTGGCAAATCTGAAAGCCGGACCAAATCTTCACCAAGATCCTCCCAGGTCTCCCCACCATCGGTCGTTCGCATCGCGCCCGCAATCTCCAGTGCCGCGTATATTTCATTCGGATTACCCGGCGTCTGGACCATCCGCATCACACGGTTCGCAAATGGGCCAGAGCATCGTTCTTTCACACCCGGATCCGGCAGCTTGCGCCAAGTCTTGCCACGGTCGTCTGAACGATAGACGCCGATCGGCGAGGTACCCGCATACATCCGGTCGGGTTCACCCTCTATAGCGAGAAAACTCCAGACCTGCGTGCTTTCGTTCGGTAAACCGACTTGCTCGAACGTTCGACCCCTGTCGGTACTAAGCCAAACCCCTTCGGCGGTTCCAGCAAACACCCGATCCGGGTCAGCCGGATGGACGAACACCGTGAAGGCGTCACACTGATCGAACGCATGTTCCCAGTCCCCGCCGTCGAGGTCACGACGAAAGACACCAACTGCGCCAACGTCGTCTGGACGTCCAACATAACCGGCCAAGGCCGCGTAAATGGTTGATCTGGTCATTACTATCTCCCCGAGTATCGTTAGACTCGTTGTAACTAGACCGTGAAAGCCCATGATTCCGGGATCAGACGGTATCCGTTCTCGTCCCGCGTAATGAAGGAAAAACCGGGAAAATGCATATGCATTCCAGCAACTAGAAGTTCGTCGGACGCCGCCATATCGAAGGCGCGCTTGCGCGCAACGATCGCAGCCGC
>PBMU01000070.1 GCA_002722775.1 Rhodospirillaceae bacterium | reverse complement strand
GGCGGCACATTCACTGATTTTGCCTTGTTCGACCAGAATGACGCTCGAATCGCTATCCACAAAAACCTTACCACGCCGGACGATCCATCCAGCGCTGTAATCGAGGGGATCGCAACTATTCTTGCGGACAACCAAGTAGCGATAGCGGACGTTGCATCGGTCGCTCATGGCACAACGCTGGTGACCAACGCGTTGATAGAACGCAAGGGGGCAGTGACCGGCATGCTTGTGACCGCCAATTTCCTTGATGTTCCAGACATGGGTCGCGAACAGCGCTACGATCTTTTCGATCTTCGCCTAGCCTACCCCGAACCACTAGTGCCACGTGATCGTCGCCGCGAGGTGACGGAGCGGGTCGGCTACGACGGGGTTGTCGAAACGTCGCTCGATCTGGAAGGTGCCCGCAAAGGTGTCACGGATTTGGTCGAAGCCGAGGGAATCACGGCACTGGCCATCTGCCTTCTGCATGCCTACGCCAACCCGCGCCATGAGCAGGAAATTGCCTCAATGGTGGCCAAGGAATTTCCGGGCCTTCACGTTTCGACTTCTTCCGACGTGCATGCGGGAATCGGTGAATGGGAACGCTGGACCACAGCCTCAATGAACGCGTACACGCAGCCACTATTCGACCGCTATCTCGCCCGGATCGAGAACGGACTAGCAGAGCTTGGCTTCACAGAACACCTCTACATAATGACCTCAAGTGGCGGAACGCTGTTACCAGAGACAGCGAGGCGCTATCCCGTACGTATGTTAGAATCGGGTCCAGCCGCAGGTGCCTTAATGTCAGCTTTCCATGGCCGGACGCTTGCGCTCGACAACGTCCTGTCCTTCGATTTAGGCGGCACGACGGCCAAGGGAGCCCTAGTGCGCAACGGCAAACCACTAAAAACGGACCATATGGAGGTCGCGCGGGTGCACGAGTTCAAACGCGGCAGCGGGCTGCCGGCACGTGTGCCTAGTATTGACATGATCGAGATTGGAGCAGGCGGCGGCTCAATCGCCTGGATCGACGAACGCGGATTACTAAAGGTCGGGCCGCGAAGCGCAGGCGCCGCACCCGGCCCCGCCTGTTACGGTCAGGGCGGTGAAAAAGCTACGTTGACAGACGCTAACCTTATGCTCGGCCTGCTGGACCCAGGGTTCTTTCTGGGCGGTACGATGACCCTCGTTAAGTCCGCGGCAGAAGACGCAATCTCACGCACAGTGGCCGAACCGTTGAATCTGGACGTGATACGTGCAGCCTGGGGCATCCATGACATCGCAAACGAGGACGTCGCCCGCGCGTTTCGAATACACGCCTCCGAGCGCGGCTTCGACTACCGCCTCGCCACAATGATCGCATTCGGTGGATCAGGCCCAATCCAAGCCATGGCGATCGCTAAAAAACTCAATATTCCGCGCGTGGTGTTTCCTATAGGCGCGGGCGTAATGTCAGCAATGGGTCTCCTAGCGAGCCCTCTTTCCTTTGAACAGGCGCGCACTCGACGAACCTTCCTGGATGAGATCGACGGCACAAAGTTTTCGGAAATACTTGCACCCTTGGTCGAGGACGCGAAACAGCCCTTACTGGCTGCGGGTCTCTCGAGCACCGACATAAGTCTCTCAACCCGTCTCGACATGCGGTATTTCGGACAGGGCCATGAGATCGAGATTGTTTCCCCCGCTCTACCCCCCAACGAAGCATTAGCCGCCCTACCATCCGAATTCGCCAAGCGATACACCACTTTGTTCGGCGTGGCACCACTAGCCGAGCCTCTGGAAATCGTGACCTGGAAAGTGGAGGCCTTCGGTCCTACACCCTCCTTGCAGCCCGGATACATGGTTGGCGGCTTCGAAAGGGGCCAAGGGGTCTCGTTGAAGGACGTCCGTTTTTGTCATTTCGGCGACGAAACCATGGAAACACCAGTATATGACCGCTACCAGATAGCGCCGGGCACAGAGATCGCCGGGCCGGCGTTGGTTGAAGAACGTGAATCAACCTGTGTTATAACTCCAGGTCACCGTGCCCGGATCGATGCCTCTCTCAACATCGTTGCCGAATTGGAGAATTGAGAACATGTTCCGGACCGAATCCACCATGACTAGGTTCGACGCAGTGTCCCTTTCCATCCTTTGGGACCGGATGGTCGCAATCGCGGACGAGATCGTCTCGACACTAGTACGCACCTCGTTTTCTACCATCGTGCGAGACAGCTATGATCTCTCTGTCGTCATCCTCGACGCCAAGGGCCGCTTGATGGCCCAAGGCACTTATGCAGTGCCAGTATTCATCGGCACCGCACCACGCACGCTTGCATACATGCTGGAAAGGTTTCCGCCCGAAACGCTTCGCCCCGGCGACGTCATCGCCACGAATGACCCTTGGATAGGTACGGGTCATATGTTCGACATCTCGATGATGCGCCCGGTTTTCAAGGGCAACCATTTGGTCGGTTACACGATGTCGATCACTCACCTACCCGACATCGGAGGGCTCGGTTTTGGTGCAGCGGCACGCGAGATCTACCATGAAGGTTTGCGCTTACCAATTTGCAGATTCGCCCGGGACGGTGTGATGGATCCATTCCTCGAGGAATTAATCCGCACCAACGTTCGTGTACCCGAACAAACTATCGGCGACCTTATGGCCAATATCGCTTGTAACGAGGTCGGCGGACCCATGGTAACAGCCTTCATGGATGAGTACGGGCTGGACACTTTGGAAGACCTTTCCGATTCGATCGGTGACTATTCAGAACGTGTGATGCGCGCACGGCTCGCACAGATTACCGATGGACGATATGAGAATCTAATTCAAATTGAAGGTACCGAAGGCCCAATTCCGATGGCATGCTCTGTGGACATCAGAGGGTCCGAGGTGTCGATAAACTTCGCGGGCACTGGCGGTTGTGTGCAGCGTGGCATCAATGTGCCATTTTGTTACACCAACGCCATGTCGCTCTATGCAATGAAGTGTCTGACCATACCGAGCCTGCCAAATAATTCAGGTGCTGTGCGCCCCATAAGCGTTTCCGCACCTGAAGGCTGTCTCCTTAATGCGCGGCCGCCGTTTCCCACTGGTGGGCGGCACGCCATCGGCCATTTTATTCCAGGCCTAATTTTCGGCGCGCTGTCCAAAGCGGCCCCAGATAAGATCCAGGCTGACTGTGGCATGATGGATCTGATGACGGTCCAGGGCACGCACCGGGACGGACGCGGTATATCGACGATCTATTTCGCCTCTGGCGGATTTGGTGCCCTCCAGGCGCACGACGGCGGCGACTGCGTCCCCGGCCCATCAAACATGGCGGTTGTCCCGGTCGAGGTTTGGGAGACCATCACAGGAACAACAATCGAGGGAAAGAGTTTCGTGCCAGATAGCGGTGGTCCCGGAACAGCACGAGGCGGGGTCGGCCAGGAGGTGGTGATCCGCAACGACACTGGTCATCCAATGACAATTTTCTGCATGGCCAACCGCACTGAATTCCCAGCGCTCGGCTATCTCGGCGGGAAACCGGGGGCGAGACGCGTGCATGAGATCAACGGTAAAGAAATCGATGCTAAGGGAAGTTATATTCTGAACCCCGGTGATCGCATCAGTATGGTCGAGGCCGGCGGCGGTGGTATCGGTAACCCAGACGATCGCGATAAAGCGAATATTGAAAGGGACATAGCACTAGGACGGGTCACGCCCGAGGGGGCCGCCCGGGACTACCGGTATCAGGGGTAAAGGCGGCCTATATTGTTCCCTTGTCTGATGAACCTGACGGCGCGTAGCCCGCCGGAGGCAACGGACAAATTTTTGGTCCGTGTGTTTTCATTCCTATGACGCGCGACTTGGAGTGTCATTCGACCACAATATCGACAACTTCGTTGTTTCGTTAGGTTGCTAGGCTTTCCTCAGCAAAATGACGGCAATTTTCAATTCCATCAAAAAATGCCGACGAACGGCACCTGGATAAAACCGAGCTTACTCAGTTCAATTCCTCGATTTATCTGCAATCAGCACAGTGTTAGCGGCCACCAGTCTTGTACTGCCCGTCCCCATGCCCTCCAAGCTACTGCCTTGTAGCGGGCGCCTAGAACGCTATCTAAGGTTCAAAAAGCCTAGAGAAAGATGCAAAATCACACCGGGGCCCGCTAAGCGATTACTAACACAACACCGTTTAAATAAGCGCATTGAATTGTTTAAACGCATGCAAAACTGTTTTTAGTGGGGCGCTCAGCCGATCCAAGGGCCGCAGAAACCGTTTTTTTCGCCTAACGCGCCTGGAACACCAGCTTGCCTTTAAGGTGGCGCGTCTCACTCACTCGGTGGGCGGCCACCGCCTCCGAAAGCGGATAAACCGTCGTCTTGGGAACCTTGATCGCACGCCCGGCCAGAAGGTCCAACACCCGCTCAAGATGTGGACGATCACGGCCGACGGCGGGGCGAAGTACTGTGACATCGTCGCGAGGTGATGGTGGTGCGGTTGCACCCGAGGCGATAAAAGCTATCCGTCCCCCAGGCCGCAGTACCTGGAAGGAACGATGAGCAACATCTTCGCCAGCTGTTTCAAATACGGCGTCTACGCCCGAAACCACGGTGGTGAAGTCAATCGTGTTGTAGTCGATAATTTCATCTGCGCCTAGACCGCGAAGGTAGCCATGGTTCGACGGGCTCGCCGTAGTTATAACCTTGGCACCAATATGCTTGGCCATCTGAATAGCCATGCTTGCTACTCCGCCGGCTCCACCGTGGATTAGGATCGTCTCCCCGGACTTAAGTTGAATCGTATCCTCAATGCTAATCTTCGCCGTCAGACCTGTAAGCGCAATAGCGGCCGCCTCCACGTGGGTTAGCCAAACGGGCTTGCGCGCGATAATCGAGGCCTTAACCGCAACCTTCTCGGCATAAGCACCCTCTTGACCAACATCAAGGACGCCGAACACCTCCTCGCCTTCTGAAAGATCCGCTCCGTAGCGGGTCTCAGCGACGATACCCGAAAAATCCCGCCCGAGAATGTAAGGATAAGCGTTTGGCGAGCCTCCATCGTATCCACCCGCACGCACCTTCCAGTCGGCGGCGTTGACCGACGCCGCGTAAACATCGACGACCACCGGCCCCCGTTTCGGGGTCGGGTCTGGCATGTCGCCATAAATCAGGACCTCTGGTCCGCCTTGTCTTTCTATATACAGAGCCTTCATGTCACCCTCGTCCTGATCATGAGACAGTAAACATACGGTGTAGCCTCCCAACGTCAGCTGGCTATGTTCTCATATCGGTAATGCAGTCGTCTCATTGATCTTTTCCATGGAGAACCGTGATGTCACCTCTGCCAGCGGCATCGTCTCGATCAGCCTTTTATAAAATTCATCAATTCGTTTCATATCGCGGACCTTCACCTTGAGAAGGTAATCCACTTCTCCTGCCAGTCGATGAAATTCCAAAACCTCTGGCATATTGGCAACCAGATCGGCGAATTTTCTCAACCATAAACCAGAATGTTCGCCAGTGCGCACTTCGACAAAGACAGTGAGCCCAAAACCCATTTTCTCCGCATCCAGAACCGCAGTTTGCCTGCAAATGATGCCCTCCGCCTCTAGTTTGTTAATGCGCTTCCAACAGGGAGAGGCGGAGAGGCTAACCCGCCGCGCCACTTCCGTAATTGAAAGGCTACTGTCTTCCTGTAAGATTCGAAGAATCCTAATGTCTGTGTCATCCATCCCGAACATATCTCCACAATGGGAATGAATTCCCTTTTTTCTAAATTATAGGAGCATTTTCTGCTCCGGAAAAAAGAATTTCATCGAAAAAGAAACAAAAAAACTAAGATAGAGGATATCCATACCGGCGAACGGTCGTCCAAGCCGCAGATGAACGCAATGTCTATCGCTTTACTTCAATGCTTGCGACACTTCACAAGCTCAAACTCAACAGTCGCTAACACGAGTGATTCTCGTTGTCTGAGGGAAATCCACTGAGTTTGAGTGCGGTTAAATCATCGATTTTGGCCTCGCAGTATCGAGCTTTGTCGAGAGCAAGCGTCCAGCAGAATTCGTCGCAAACGCGATTTCTAAGCGATCTATAGTATTTTCCCGCGGAAGAATCGCACTAACAGAAGTGTGCGACTGCATAAATTCAGTTTCCTCATGCCGGGTGATTTCGATGCGGTGGAGACTACGAAACTTAATCTCTTCACACCCTGCAACCGACAGACCATTTGGTTAGCAAAGGCCTACCGCGGCCACACCACGAACATTATTCGCGAAGTTTTACTTAACCCACCACCCACTGTCCTCGATAGTGTTCAACATAACAGGAAACTCACAAACGGTACTTTGTCATGATCAATCTGCACTATTGGCCGACCCCGAACGGTAAGAAGGTAACAATCCTATTGGAAGAGCTAGGCATGCCCTACAATATCATTCCTTGCCGTATTAGCATGGGGGACCAGTTCCAGCACGAATTCCTAAAAATCAATCCAAACCACCGGATGCCAGCCATGGTTGATACTGCGCCCACCGACGGCGGCCAACCATTGTCGTTGTTCGAGTCAGGCGCGATCATGTTCTACATCGCTGAGAAGGCTGGCCGCTTTCTGCCGACGAATTTCCGAGGGCGCCACAAAGTGAACCAGTGGATCAACTGGCAGATGGCGAACCAGGGCCCTAAGCTAGGCGAGTGTGGGCACTTCCTGCGCTTAAAGGACCGTGAGGGCGATCAGTCCTATGCAATTCGCCGCTTTACTGATGAAGCAAACCGGATCTATGGCGTCTTGAACAACCAACTTTTCCGAAATAATTACGTGGCCGGAGACGAGTACTCGATCGCCGATATGATCTGCTACCCTTGGTGTATAAACTGGGAGTTCCAACGCCAAGATATAACCGAATTTAAGTACTTCCAGAAGTGGTTCGAGGAACTTTCCGAGAGGCCTGGAGTCAAGCGCGGTATGGCCGTCGGCAAGGATCTTTCGGTCGACCAGTCAACCCTGTCGGAAGAGGAACGTGTCCGGATCCATGAAATCATGTACAACCAGCGGGCCCTCCCGGTGCCTGAATAAAGAACGCCACTAATTGAGCACTATTATCCCACTTATCCCACGGATCGACATCGCAGCTCTTACCGACAGTGACACCCCCACACGGGCTCAGACTGACATGGAACTCTATGCAACTATGCGGCCTTGCGTAATATTGGCTTCGCAAATGTATGCGTGCGCTTTCGATGCGGATTTTTCGCTCGATCGCGTGAGGTTTTGGCCTCGACGAGCATTTCTTCGACCCAGAATTCGACCGCCCGACAGTGTTCTTGCGCCTGCTGCGCCTCTAGAGTCAGGAACTAGGGTCAGACCTCTACGGCGCGGCACCGCATACCGATAACGGCTTCTTGACACTTGTCGCACAGGACGATGTCGGTGGTGTCGGGATGCAAGACAAAAACGGTCAGTGGATCCCAGCACCCCCATCTCTGGTACATTCGTCATAAATGTCGCAATTATTCTCTGGCGCTGGAATGGCGGAATTTTTCTCTCGACCCCACCTCGCGTGCACTATTTGTCTGGCGTGGAACGTTACTCACAGCCTTATTTCTCTGCTCCCTTAATGTGTTCGATTGCAGCCCCGATCGAACACATGAAGGGAGCAGATACTTTCGAGCCAATTCTCTAGGGCGAATATCTGGTGGAAAGGTTAAACAAAAACTATTCCTACCGCAAAAAACATGCGGGCTAAAATACAATGGGTAACGCCGCACTATCCCTATTGGGCTCCAGTGGTGAGTTAATTACTAACCATAAGGCTAGAGGTGCGCCGATGAATGAACGAAACTGGTGAGGCAGTTCTCGCTAAGTGGCTTCAGTGGCGAGATGTTCACGCTGGAACCATGTACCACAGCCATGTTCATAAAGAAAATAGAACCAGCGCTACCCTCGATCGTTTCCAATCCATGCTCGTCGACGAGGCGCTTCATGGTCGCCGGCGTGATGTCGTATCGATACTTTGCGGCGTGCTCATGATCCGGCACACTCTCATCGACCACCGCCTCCGAGACCAAACCATCCTTGTGCGATCCCGGAACCGCGAGAACCGGCGCGTTCACTGCTGTAACATCGTCAAGAAATACACCGATCATAATGCCACGTGGTTCCAGAATGCCATCGACCCGATAATAAGTGCCCCAGTCCTGGTGCCACTCCACGATCGATCCATTCGGTTGTTTGATATTGATCCGGGATTGATGGACGAACACCTGCTGTCCGAGAAGTTGCTCAGTCGGGCCTAAAACCCTAGGGTGGCGGGCCAGTCTGTTAAGGCGCTCATCGAACAAATGACACCCCAACAGACATGGGGCGATCCGTCATTCTCGCGTGCCACCTCCGGTCCCGGACGTTCCAACACTTCGAAGGCTGCTTCGGTTAACACCGAACACTCTTCGGATGACAAAATTCCGGGAAGCAAAATCCAGCCCTTGCGGTCAAACTCTTCGACCTGATCATCCTTAAGCCGCATAACCAACTACCTCTTCAGACCATCCAACATCGATGCTGCACCAATATTGAGCAACAGTAAGTCGAAACCCATCAAAATGACCTGGTAGCCCTTAGCGATCTTTTCGTTACCTTCTTCGACGGAAAGACAGAGACCGCCCATGGGCCGACCGGCACCAAGGATTGCCTGTTCGGCACGAGCGATCGCAGACTGTACATCCGGATGGTCCCGGTTGCCCACGTGTCCTAAGCTAGCGGCCAAGTCCATTGGGGCAATCAAAAACACATCTATTCCAGCGACCATCAAAATCTCATGAATGTTCTCGACCGCCTCAATATGCTCGATCAGGGCAATAATCACGACTTCACCGGACGCCTTAAAGTACTCCAACGCATCACCATTACCCCAACGCATTGGCGCATAAAACGGGCCCCAACCGCGCTCGCCCTCGGGGGGATAACGCACTGCCTTAACCGCCTGCTCCGCTAACGCTTTTGAAGTAATCATCGGGAAGACCACGCCCATCGCGCCTGCATCCAATACCGGCTTGGTATAGCTAATTCGGGGCTCCATAACGCGAACCACCGGGGCACACTCGGTGCCTGCGGTTGCGGTAATCATGCTATGGGCCGTCGCTATATCGATGGGCCCGTGCTCCATGTCTATAAAAAGCCAATCAAACCCAGAGTTCGCCAATGTCTGTGCCATTGTTACGCTCGGCATACTGGCTAGGACCCCAGCGCTCGTCTTGCCCGCGTCCAATCTCTCACGTAACGGGTTACGCATCGAAATCCCCTCATGTTACCAGTGTGTCATCCTATACAGCTCCAGTCTAACATCCATCGAGCTCCGAAACTGATCGGGACCGGCAAAATGCCCCCGATGATCACATCAATGGTGTTCGCTCAAAATTTCGCACTCGCTCTCGCACTCACTGCCTCGTGCCACCGTCGTGCGTTAACCGCGTCATCAGGCAAACCCATCTTGAGCCAACCAGCAAAGTCGACGACGACCATTAAATCGATGTCGGCCACAGAATATGAATCGCCCGCCACGAATGGCTTGGCCCCTACAAGACCTTCGATACCGGCAAGGAAGCGCGCGGCCCGAGCCTTACCGCGTTCAGCTAGTTCGGGAATTTGCTCATAGGCCTCCAGACCGGTAAGTGCGCGCCCCTTCATTCCGGGCACCGAGTTCCTAAGCGCTTCCGCCCTCGCCATCATACCTTCCGTCTCGATGCGCCATTGCAGGTCAGCTATCCTGCCTTTAGCCTGGGCCGTGTGACCCATTAGATTCGGCTCTGGATAAAGCGCATCCAAGTAGGCACGGATGCCGGCGGTGTTGGTGTATGTAGTGCCGTCATCGAGACTTAAAACTGGGACTGTGCAATAGGGGTTGATTTTACGGAACCAGTCGGAGAGCTGTTCCCGATTACCAAGGTCGACCTGTATGGTCTCGATATCAATGCCCTTCTCGGCAATGAAGACACGAGCGCGGCGCGGCGATGGTGCAGTACTGCAATCATAGAATTTCATGTATTACCTCCATTAACCAACCCGCTGTTGTCCCACCAATCTTCCAAGACGCCCGCGACACGTCTAGGCGCCTCGATTGGGGCGCCGTGGGCTAAACCATCGAGCACCAATCCTTTGGCCTTCGGGATCTTAGCGGCCATTTCTTCAGTCATAGTCGGTGTCGAGTTAACGTCCCGTTCTGCTGTGACAACGAGCGTCGGGCAGGTTATCCGGTCGATCAAAGGTGCCAATTCCTTATCCGCTGTCGCAAACACCCGGTAAGCAGCGAGATAAGCGTCCGGGTCGTTTGCCAACAGCCGACTTCGGACCCTGCCAATGTCTTCAGGGTTCGTACAATGAAAGGTTGCGCTAAACCAACGTGCGAGCGCCGCCTCAATCATTGAAGAAGGCCCCTCCAATTCGGCTCCTGCCAGCCGCTCCATGATCGCTGCGCGCTGCTTCGAGTCTCTCTCTGAAATTGCGTTCAACAGGACGAGTCGGGACACGGAATTCGGGCTGTCCAACGCGAAGCGTAGCGCGACCATCGCCCCCATCGAGAACCCGACCAACATCGGCCTTACAGGTTGGACCCTCCCAACCACCTTCGCCAAAGCTTCTGAAAACGTCCGAAGCGTCACCTCTTTCTTCGGCATTGGCGAAGTTCCGTGGCACGGCAAATCGAAGGTGACACAAGTGAAGCGAGTAGAAAGATGACTCGTTACGCCATTCCACATGCTTCGGTCGAGCCCGACGCCGTGCAGGAGTACGATGGGGGGGCCTTCCCCGACGATCGTCGTATCGGACACCGTCATGACGCGAACGCCGACATGACCTCATCGATAAAAAGTCGGAGCGACCGCCATTTCGCCTCGAACGTCATGCTATTGTCAAGCCAGTAGCTGTATTGGTCAAAACCCATTGCGCGATAGGTCTCGATCCGCCGGATTACTTTATCAGGCGTGCCGACAACGTTATTCGCAAGCATCTCGGCGGGAGAGAACATCTCTAACGCCGCCATCTCAGTCTCGTCTAAACGCTGGATCAGACCCTGTGAGACTGGGCGTTCGTTCCTAAACCAGGCGCCGAAGTGGCAATAGAATCGACTAAGCGCGACCGCACCGTCCTCGACCTCTTGGGCGTCGGATCCGACATGGGTGTGGCGGAGTAACATGACTCTAGGTCGCAGCACTTCCGGATGCAACGCACAGGCGTCTTTGAAGCGCCCAATCAGTCGCTCCACCTCCTCATCGCCCTGCCAGAGAGGAGTAACTTGGATGTTGCAACCATTTCTCACAGCAAACACATGGCTGTCCTCTTCGCGGGCGGCTATCCAGATTGGGGGATGGGGAACCTGAATCGGTTTTGGCGAAGCCGTTGTCTTTGGGAACCGCCATCGTTCCCCTTCATGAACATAATCACCAGCCCATAACTTCTTAATAGCCGGTACAATCTCCCGCAACGCCGCGCCAGCGGAATTAGCATTCAGCCCCGGCGACAAACGTTCGTACTCGAAGGAATACGCCCCCCGCGCTATTCCAATCTCAAGCCGGCCGCCCGTAACAATATCCGCGAGCGCCGCCTCTCCAGCGAGCTTTATAGGATGCCAGAACGGCGCGACGATAGCCCCTGTACCAAGACGGACATTCTTGGTTTTCGAGGCCAAGTCCGCGAGCACAATGAACGGATTCGGCGTAATGGTGAAGTCCATCCCGTGGTGTTCGCCAGTCCAGATTGTCTCAAAACCACCTTCATCAGCCATCCGGCAAAGCTCTACAAATTCCGTGTAGAGCTCACTATGGCTTTGCTCGGCAGTCAAACGCTCCATGTGAACAAAGAGTGAAAATCTCATCGACTCACACCACCCCTTTGGCCGACGACATATCAAACAAAACGCAAATCGGCTAGCTAACCCACACGACTGAGCTGCGAGTATGAAGCCCTCGAGCTACCTCCCGACTCGTGGTATGTGCTTCTGGTCACGCAGTCCCAAAGCGACTTTTAGTTCTGAAGGTAAATTAGCCGACAGCACCCGCGTATCCCGCCACCGAAAACAGTAATCGTCAGATGGTCAATATAATTAGACATCGCCCCGGGGCCCTTGGGTGTGCCGATGGTTGCGAATACAAACCGCCGTTTTGACGTACTAGTTTACTGAAAGACCGCTCCATCCCAGGTAATGGATTTTACATTATTGATAGATCAGTCCAGGATAAGCCATCCTGAATTTCAGCGACCCCAGGGACAACATGTTTTACTTGCGCCGGATAAGTGTAGGGATCAACTCACCATTGGTGCCCAATAGGGATAGTGCGGCGTTTTCGCATTTCGAGCTCGGCGGCCTCATCGTACCTTCCCTTGCCCCGGACAATATTGAAAAAATGTCTCCCGATATCGTTAGTAATTAAATCACCTGTGTTTCAAAAAAACCCATATGCCTTATTCGAAACCGAGGCCTTTCAACCTGCGTAGAGACAAACATTTTGTGTGTAAAACTCCCGAAAACTGATTGCAAACACTAGCAACGCAGTTTCAAGCTCTGATTTACCGGGTGTTTAAATTCGATCCGCAGCCAGAAATGTTCGTCGCAACGCCCACCTCATGGCCGTCCCGGCGTACGATTAAAGAATTTTCTCTGGAGCTCGTTCACCTTACAAATTGTCGAATAACCCCGATTAGGCCATCTGCTCCATTTTTCCAATCTTGGGGAAAACCCTAACTAACCGATTTCCGACCAAGTTTCGTCAAGAGCCCGTCCAAACCGATCGGACATTTCCGCGATCTCATTTTCAGTGATAACCAGCGGTGGGGCGAAAACCAACCTGTCGCCGACAACCCGCGGTATAAGGCCATTATTCAGCGCATTTTCATGGAACCGGCCTGACACGTTTAGTTCCGATTGGAACGGTATACGTGCCTCACCGTCGCGCATTAGCTCAATCCCGCAAATCAATCCCACACCCCGAATATTTCCGATCAATGGATGATCTACGTGTTGTTCCAACGCGTTCATGAAGGTTGGCGAAATCGATTTAACATGGCTAACAATGTCCATCTCTTCATAGATCCGTATCACCTCCAGCGCTACCGCCGAAGTAACGGGGTGCCCTGCATAAGTGAAGCCATGCGCAAAGGGCCCTAACTTCTCGCTTTGTTGCAGCATGGCCTGATAAATCTTCTCGTTGATCATCAAAGCTGAGATCGGCTGCATCGCAGCCGAAAGAGCCTTGGCACTGGTAACCATGTCCGGCTCTATGGCAAAGGTCTGTGAGCCCCACATCTCGCCAGTCCGGCCGAAGCCACAGATCACCTCGTCAGCGACGAATAGAACTTCATACTTCCGCAGCACCTGCTGGATTTTCTCGAAGTACGTAGCTGGCGGGAGTACCGCGCCCCCTGCGCCCATCACCGGCTCGGCAAAAAAACCCGCAACGGTCTCAGGACCCTCTTCCAAGATTAACTCTTCGAGCGCAACGGCCATCCGGGTCGCGAACGCCTCTTCACTTTCTCCAGCATAATGGCGGCGGTAGTAATGCGGAAACTCAGTATGTCGGAAAGCCTCGAAGGGCAAGCCGAAATCAGCATGCATGTCGGGCTTTCCAGACAAGCTAACGGCAGCGACCGTGCTGCCATGGTAGCCCATGTTCCGCGCGATAATTTTTCTCTTCTCCGGTTTGCCAATCGCATTGTGATAATACCAGATTAGCTTTATCGCGGTGTCATTTGCCTCCGACCCCGAACATTGAAACAGGACCTTTGACATCGGTACCGGCGCGATCGACAGCAGTTTCTCAGCCAGGTCAACGTTGGGCTCATTGGAGCGGTGCCGAAAGGAATGATAGTAGCCAAGCGTCCGCATTTGTTCGTAGGCAACTCTGGCAAGACGTTCCTGTGCAAAACCCAGCGAGGCGCACCAGAGACCTGACACACTCTCTATGTAGTCCCGCCCCCCGTCATCGTAGACTTTGATCCCTTCCCCGTGGGTAACTACCATGGGGCCGACCTCGCGGTGCTTAGCGAGATTGGTCTGCGGGTGGACCAAGCTTTCGATGTCTCGAGCATGAACGGAATTCGGCAGAACGGTCATAGTAAATTTCCCTTCCGAGAGTTTAACCGAGCCGGATCGCGTCAATCCAACCACAATGGAACCAAGGCTTAAAGGCCTAAAATTGTATGGTTTTTGAAGTGAATAGACGATCTGTTTCGATGCTGTTGGCCCAGCTACGGAACTCTCCACTATTAATACGCCATGTTGTCCAAGGTTTTCAGATTTATTCTTGTCTATCTATTTCGATACATATAATTAAGGATTATCTTAATATAAAGACGTTAGAATGGCCGACGATAATAGGGTATTGAGTTGGCGCGAGCTGTTGTCGTCCAAATTTCGGCTTGCGACGCTCACGCTTGCACTTAGCATTGCGCTTTATGCCACAAATTTCTTCATTTTTGCCACGCTCGCCCCGAGCGTCGTCAACGATATCGGTGGCCTCGATCTAATGAGCTGGGCCACCACTGTGTTCGTTGTCACATCGATAGTCAGTTCAGCGGCCGGCGGCATGATTAAGGCCTGGCTAGGGTCGAGGCGTTCGCTAGTCCTGTCCACTATCGTTTTCGCCCTCGGCAGCGTCATCACTGCCGCTTCGCCGACGATGGAAGTGGTATTGTTGGGACGTGTTGTGCAAGGACTGGGCGCAGGCCTCCTGACTGCTTATTCCCACAGCATGGTCCGGGAAATGTTCCCGGCTGCCTCCTGGCCCAGGATGTTCGCGGTGGTCTCTGGCGGCTGGGGTGTAGCCGCACTGAGCGGGCCATTGATTGGCGGCATTTTTGCCGAATTCGATATCTGGCGTTGGGGCTTCGGCGCCATGGCGATCGCCGCCTGCCTATTTATTCCAGTCTCGCTTCGAGCCGTACAGCCTGGCGGCGGCGGAGAGACTGGAAATGCCTGGGGTGCCGTCGCGCGTCTATCTCTTCTGGGTGGTGCCGCCCTGATACTTGGCGGTCTCGGAAAAGTCAGTCTGCCTGGAGGTGATATTTCACTTATCACCGTCAGCGTCGCACTCTTGCTAACTGCGATCCTATGGGAACGCCAAACAATCCGGCCATTGTTTCCGCGGGATATGTTTCGACCTGCGACCGCACTAGGCGGCGGGGTCATATTCGTATTCGGTATTACTTTCGCAACCACACCTACGGCAATTTACGGCCCACTATTGTTTCGCGCTATCCACGACATACCCCTAATCACCACCGGTTATATCGTGACCGCGCAATCGATGTTCTGGACCATCGCGGCGATCGTCTTCTCGAACCTGTCGCGAAAAGCCAGTCGGTTTGCGTGCATCGCGGGAACGATGATCGTAATCCTGGGCGTGCTCGGGACCAGCCAATTCCTACCCAGAGGCCCACTTTGGGCCGCGATCGCCGGCATATCGACCATCGGTTTCGGAATCGGGCTTGCTTGGGGGCATATCGGGCGTTTCGTGCTGGAAGCGGCCGGCGAACAGGACAAAAACCGGGTTGGGACCGTCATGCCTACCATGCAAGTTATAGGCATCGCCTTCGGTTCGTCAGTGGCGGGACTAATCGCGAACGCTAATGGATTCGATCGTACGCTAACCGAAGGAACCGCCGAAGCTGTGGCGCACTGGATCTACCTTGGACTGGCGCCCGCCGCGGTGGTTTCCCTTGTTGGAGCGATCAGGGTCGCTACCGAAACGCGCACGCCGATCGGAAGGTCACTTTAGCCATGATCGCAACGCCCCTAGCTCATCAGCTTCCTCCGCTGATTTATCCCAGCGAATTCGGTGAAGCCGGGGAAAGCGCATAGAGATACCAGACTTATGGCGGGAAGACTTGCAAACGCTGTCAAAGGCCGCCTCGATCACCAGGATCTTCTTTACCTCGCGGACTGGGCCGAAACGTTGAACCGTGTGGTCGCGCACCCATTTATCAAGCATACGCAACTCCTTGTTTGTGAAGCCCAAATTAGTCTTCCCGACAGGCACAAGCTCACGGCCCTCCTCGCCAACACACCAAGCACCCAGCGTGAAATCAGAGTAAAGCGAGGACCGTGCACCATGCCCACGCTGCGCGTACATCAACACTGTATCGAGCGTCAGCGGATCGCGTTTCCACTTGTACCAAGAACCCGCGGGTCGGCCGGCAACGTAGACACTTTTACGTCGTTTAAGCATCAAACCCTCTAGTCCTCGTTCCCGGCAAGATTCGTGCAAAATCGCTAAGCTCGGGAATCCCTTAACAGCTATCAACGGGGACAGATCCATACGCTCCGGGACCACGCGATCAAAAAATGCCTCCAATCGCCCACGGCGAGCCTCATATGACTGTCCGCGCAAATCTTCCAGACCGTCGAACAATAAATCATAGAGCCAGACATGGGCCGGATGCTCCTTAAGAGCCCGAGGGGTGATGCGTTTCCGATTGAGCCGATGCTGTAGCTCGTTGAACGACGCCACCCCCCTTCCCTGCAAAAGAAGCAGCTCTCCATCCAGCACACCATCGAAGCTCATCGCCTCAATGATCTCCGGGAATGCGTGAGAAATGTCATCGCCACTCCGGGAATAGAGCCTTCGCTCACCCGCTCGGGCCGACAATTGAACTCGGACACCGTCCCATTTCCATTCTACCGCATATTCCGAAAGGTCAAGATGCCTCAATCCCTTCTCGGACAGTGAGTTGGCCAACATAAGTGGACGGAAGAGGGGGTGATCGTCGACATTTGGCCGTGCCACACGGCCTTCGAGCCATCCAAAAAGATCTTCATAGGGCAACTTTATTCCATGCCAAACCTCCTCCACTTCGCTCGCTTCGACACGACCCATTTTCGCAAGTGCCAATTTCGCAAGACGCCCGGATATCCCAACCCGCATATTGCCGGTTAACAGTTTCAGAAGCGCCCAACGCCCTGTTGCATCCAACGTGTCGAGCCAACCGGCGATTAGGTCCGGCAAATCGGTCTTAGGTGCATCGATCAATTGACGGTGTACGTCAGCCAAACGCGGCCAGGGTTGGTTCGAGCTTCCGTCAGGCCAGATGAGAGCCACGGTCTCAGCAAGGTCGCCCACAAAATCGTATGACAGCCTGAATAAGACGGGATCAACCCGTCTCTCGGCCAATTTCCTGAGAGCGGCCAGTCTAAAATGCTTAAGATCGAGATTTCCTGTCAAGATTGCTAGACCCAGCCCACGATCAGGATCCGGCGTGCGAGCGAAATAGTCAAACAATAAGGCCAACTTGGCGTTATGGCTCGGCGAATATAGCAGTCGGCCGACCAGATCCGCGAAAGGTTTCATCAGTTTTCCTGACCACAACCGACTAGCTGTAGCGCCCGGGCCCGGTAACCAAGATTGGAAGCCTGGTGGACAATCGCCTCCTCCCGCCCGTGGGTGACCCAAATTTCTGGCGCACCCACATCTTCGAAAGTCTTGTAAAGTTGATCCCAGTCGGCGTGATCGGAGATCACAAGCGGCAATTCCACGCCTCGCTGCTTGACGCGTTTCTTGGTCTGCATCCAACCGGAAGCCATTACCACAATTGGATCGGGAAGGCACTTCGACCAGTGATCGGCAATGGTCGATGGTGGCGCTAGCAAGATCTGACCTTGAAAGGCAGCTCTAGTTTGTTCTTTCAATCCAGAGGTAATCGGAAGGAGGGATCCGAGGTCGATTCCAAACCGGCCGTAAAGCTTGCAAAGCTTAAGAATCGTAGCGTGCACATAGATCGGTTTATCGTAACCTGCCTCCCGAATCAACGCGATCATCCGCTGTGCCTTGCCCAACGCGTAAACACCAACTAGGTGGCATCGCTCAGGAAACAGGGAGACAGAATGGAGTAGTTTAGCAACCTCTCCAGACGAATCCGGATGACGGAACACTGGGAGTCCGAACGTTGATTCTGTCACGAAAACGTCACAAGAGACTGGCTCAAATGGTGGACAGGTTGGGTCAGGCTGGCGCTTGTAGTCACCAGACACGACGACTCGACTACCCTTATGCTCCAACACCACCTGAGCGCTGCCAAGGATATGGCCCGCCGGCGCTAGCCAAACAGAAACGTCGGCGATCTGGATCCGCTCTCCAAAGCCTAGGTGATGGCGACGCTGGTTCTTTGCGGCACCTAGACGTGCAGACATGATCTCTAGCGTCTCCAGCGTGGCAGCGACCCGTCGGTGGCCAGGACGTGCATGGTCACCGTGTCCGTGAGTGACAATAGCGGCGTCCACCGCTGACGTAGGGTCGACGTAGAAGTCACCCGGGAGCACATACAGTCCCTTGGCGCGCAGCTGCACCCAGTTTTCCGGCCGCGGCGCGGCCATCATTCCAACAAGTTGTCGGTGCGTGCTCGCTTGCCTAAGTAACCACCATGGTGGCGAAGGCCATATTCCTCACGCGTGACTTCCTTGCGCTCCATCAGGACTAATGCCAACGCATCGCCTATCGCGGACATCACCGCCATGCTCGCGGTCGGCGTCATGCCCAACGGACAGGGTTCCGCGACCACCCCCATATCGATGATCACGTCGGACAGTTCGCGAAGGCCAGAATCGCGATGGGAAGTTATACTGATCACCGCACCGACTTCCATACGTCGGCTAAGCTCGATAAATTCCAAGACCTCCCGCGTCTTGCCGCTGGTCGAGAAAGCGACGATGCAATCACCGCGTGCCAGCATACCAAGGTCGCCATGGGCTGCTTCTGCTGGGTGAATGAAAATAGCCGGAGTGGCGGTCGAACTCAAAATTGCCGCGAACTTTTGGGCAACAAACCCCGCCTTGCCCATGCCTGTGGTTACAACCTTCCCCGAACAATTTTGCAGTTGGTTTAACGCTGTGGAATAGGAACCGTCGATCTTGACCGCCCTGATCGCACAGGCCTCGGCGTCGAGTATTGCTCGTATGCGTTCCGATGAGCTTTGGTCATCAGTATGCGCTAGATCTGGGATTGTATCGTTCATCGCGGCGGACACTATATGCACGCGGCCACGCACGCCAGTTGAAACAACGTGAAACCGTCCTTGAAACGAACTAGTTTTAATCAAGTTAGTTTAACATTTCCCATACCCTGCCGGAGAATACCCATGTCCGATCCTGTTGTGCTGCTTGATGTCGATCATCGCGGAATCGCCACTGTCACGCTCAACCGACCGGAAGTGAACAATGCCTATAATGGCGATGTCATCCAGGCACTGATCGATGGTACAGCCAAATGCGCAGAGGACGATACCGTGCGAGTCATCGTGATCCGCGGAAATGGGCGGCATTTCCAAGCTGGTGCGGACCTCAGATGGTTGAAAGAAATCGGCACACTCTCACAGGAAGAAAATATAGCCGTTTCGCGCAGCACGGCAACCGCCATCAAGGCACTAACCGAGATCCTCAAGCCCACCGTGGCCCTGATCCACGGCGGCTGCTTTGGCGGCGGAACTGGTATCGCGGCCGCCTGCGATATCGTTATCGCGAGTGAGGATGCCATATTCGCTATAACGGAGACGCGTTGGGGCGTGATGGCCGGCATTATCGTGCCACACTTGAATGCCGCCATCGGGCCGCGCAACACGCGCCGCTATGCTCTCACTTGCGAGCGGTTTGATTCAGCAACAGCCAAGGAGTTAGGCCTAGTCCATCACATCTGCTCAACGGGTGGGCTCGACGAAGCTGCCGCACCAGTGATCAATTCATTGTTGATGAACGCACCAGACGCGACGGCCCAAACCAAGCAAGTGACACTCGAGGACGCTGGTTTATTGCTTTCCGACGAGCAGTTCAACCGCCTAGCCGCCCAGCATGCCGCCAAGCGTCAAACCGATGAAGCGATGGAGGGACTCGCTAGTTTCGTCGAAAAACGCACGCCGATCTGGTATCCCGGCGACTGATCGGAGCTAGCGCATGCCGGAGGAAGCACTAATCGAGATTCCGGCAGTAATACTGCCACCCTGGCTAGAAAATTGGTTCAAGAGTCGAGGCTGGCGACCCCACCGACATCAACTCGAGATGATCAGCTCAGCGCAGTTGGGCAAATCTACTCTGCTGATCGCACCGACCGGTGGGGGTAAGACTTTAGGTGGATTTCTCGCCAGCCTGATCGACCTTACGGAGAACTTTGGCGCCGACCTACACACGCTTTATGTCTCGCCCTTGAAGGCGCTCGCAGTCGACGTACACCGGAATCTAGTGGATCCTGTCGGGGAGATGGGCCTCAAAATAACGGTCGAGACCCGAACCGGCGACACACCTGCCTCCAAACGCCAACGCCAGCGCAAGTCTCCACCGAATATTCTCCTTACCACGCCTGAAAGCCTTGCCTTGCTGTTATCTTACACCGACGCGCCGGCCATCTTTGCCAAGCTGCGGTGCATTGTAGTGGACGAACTACATGCGCTTGTGCCCAACAAGCGAGGTGATCTTCTCTCTCTCGGCCTCGCTCGGCTTTCGGCTCTCGCACCAGCCGCAAGGCGTGTTGGCCTATCCGCAACCGTGGCCTACCCAGAGGAGATGGAGGCTTACCTCTCATCCTCTGGGCGTGCAGGAGCGGGCGACGTTATTCGAATCGAAGGTGACAGGGCTGTTGAGGCCGATATCTCAATCCTAATCGGCGGCGCTAGGTTACCTTGGTCCGGCCACATGGGCACCTACGCGGCCAAGGAAATCTATGCCGCAATCCAGGAACACCAAACAACGCTAATTTTCGTCAATACTCGGGCCCAGGCAGAACTCGTTTTTCAATCTCTGTGGAGGGTCAACGAAGACGGTCTTGCGATCGCACTTCATCACGGTTCGCTAGCGACCGAGCAACGCCGGAAGGTCGAGGCGACGATATCCAAGGGCGGGCTGCGCGCCGTCGTCGCCACCTCCTCGCTCGATCTCGGCGTAGACTGGGCCGCGGTCGATTTGGTGATCCAGGTAGGTGCGCCCAAGGGGTCATCCCGGTTGTTGCAACGGATAGGACGGGCCAACCACAGCCTAAACGAACCGAGCCGCGCAGTCCTAGTGCCAGCTAACCGATTTGAAGTGCTGGAATGCCATGCAGCTATCACAGCCTTGCGCTCGATGGAGTTGGACGGAGATCGAGCCAATCCAGGCGGACTAGATGTCCTAGCTCAACACATACTCGGGACCGCGTGTTCCAGTCCCTTCAATCCTGATGTGTTGTTCGACGAAATTCGCCGAGCTGCCCCCTATCACGAACTCGCACGCGAAGATTTTGACGCAGTGGTCGGGTTCGCCGAAAACGGAGGTTATGCGCTTCGAGTTTATGACCGTTTCAAGCGCCTAGCCCGGCAGAAAGACGGTACATTCGTTATAGCCAATCCGACCGTCGCAAAGGCGTACCGTATGAACGTCGGCACCATCGTCGAGGCAGTCACACTCAAGGTTCGCATGAAGCGTGGCCGCTTTCTGGGCAATATCGAGGAATATTTCGTCCAGGGCCTAACCCCAGGCGACACGTTTGTCTTCTCTGGCCAACTGTTGCGTTTCGAAGGCCTGCGCGAGACTGTGGTTGAGGTCACGACTAGCCATGCCGAAAACCCGCAGGTACCAGCTTACGCCGGAGGTCGCCTGCCACTCACAACCCATTTGGCCAATAGAGTGCGCGAGTTGCTGGAAGCCGATCATATTTGGTCAAAATTACCAAGCCCGGTCGAGGAATGGCTCAGAATGCAACGATGGCGCTCTATTATACCCAAGCGCGATCGCTTACTTGTGGAAATCTTTCCGCGCGGTGAACGGATTTACACCGTGGCCTATTGTTTTGAGGGCCGGAACGCACACCAGACCCTTGGCATGCTCCTCACCAAGAGGATGGACCGGGCCGGCTGTGGCCCTCTTGGCTTCGTCGCCACCGACTATGTGATCGCTATTTGGAGCCTCAAGACACCCGAAGACATTGACGCATTGTTCGATCAGGACATGTTGGGCGACGACCTAGAATCCTGGATGGCTGAGTCCAGCCTAATGAAGAGGACCTTCCGCAACGTTGCGGTGATCTCCGGCCTAATCGAGCGTAAGCTGCCAGGCCACGAGAAGACCGGCCGGCAGGTCACGTTTAACTCAGATCTGATTTACGACGTGCTGCGTCAACACGAACCGGACCACATCTTACTTCGCGCCACCAGAGCCGACGCGGCGCGGGGATTGACTGATGTCAGACGGCTAGGAGAACTCCTAGTACGTGTCCAGGGGAGGATCGATCTGCGCGTCCTCGACCGTGTTTCACCGCTTGCAGTCCCAGTGCTCCTAGAGATCGGTCGCGAGAGCGTCCATGGCGGAGCACTGGAGACGCAGCTGGAAGAAATCGAAGAGGCGTTGGTGACCGAAGCGATGACTGGCGAGCCGCAGGGAAACATGCCATTTTGAGGACTTAGATGATATTTTGCCCTACTCAGATACCGCGCACGATAAGCAGGTTGACAGTGTTGCAAGACTGGCACCAGCACCCACAGTTGAACCATGATGACCTTTACTTTTAATGGCGCGAGACTTCTGGCCGATCCGTCAGGGGCGCTAGTTTGGCCCGAAGGTCAGACACTAATTGTCTCAGACCTCCACTTGGAAAAAGGTTCGGCATTTGCCGAGCGAGGTGCGCTACTGCCCCCATATGACACTCTCGCAACTCTGGATCGGTTGGACCTGGCCCTAACCCGTCACCGTCCTCGCCGCGTAATTTGCCTTGGGGACAGTTTTCACGACCAACGCGTGGCGGAACGCATCTCGGACCATGCAAGACTGCGGATCTTGACGTTGACCAGGCGCCACGAATGGATCTGGATCACGGGTAATCACGACCCCAAGCCGGACCCTATCTGGGGCGGGTCGGTGAAACCAAACCTAACGTTCGACCATCTGGTGTTTCGCCATCAGGCTGATTCCACCGAAACACATGGCGAGGTCAGTGGGCATTTCCACCCTAAAGCCCGCGTCAAGTTGCGGGGTCGTATCGCGGCCGGGCGTTGCTTCGTGTGCGACGGCACGCGCCTGTTGATGCCGGCCTTCGGAGCCTTCACCGGAGGACTCGAAGTTACGGCTCCAGAAATTCGGTCCTTGTTTCAACCTGTTTGGGAAATCTTTTTTCTCGGACCCACAAAAGTCTATCGGATCAAGCAATCCTTGTTAGTTACTTCTCCGCGCGCTGTCCCGTAATCAGCATGTGATCCATCACGGGCATAATGCGCGCATCAACCAAATGGACCAGACGTGGAGAAAATTCAATTACCACCTCCTATTCTACCATCCCCAAATACCAAAGCGCCCAATCCGTCAAGAATTCGGAGGATTTTTCTGGCGCGAAGATCACGACGCTATCCAATCATGGAAGGGGGACGAACATCGTTAACAATGTTGCTGGATGGCAATGGGCAGTCGGTTGCGGGGCCAACCCGGCCCCGCATTTTCGGCTCTTATAACCCTGTACGCCAAGGTGAAATGTTCGAGTCTCATGGTCAGTACATGCGTCAATTGGATCCAATACTTGTTCATCTTCCCTATCGTTTCGTTTATGAGCCTTGGGCAGCCCCCAGGGATGTGCTACGCGATGCTCATGTGAAACTAGAACAAAACTAACCGCGTCCGATTGTCGACCTTTCGTATACCCAAAACCGTGCTCTTGCCAATCATGGGAGAATGAAAGCGGGCGAAGCGAAATAGGAAATAATCTAGAAAAGCGGGCCAATCGTATAGAACCTAAAATCACGAGGTCGAAACCAAATGCGAATCGCTGTCATTGGATCGGGCATCGCCGGACTTGGCGCCGCTTGGCTCTTGGCGAAGGAGCACGAGGTCACGCTCTATGAGCGCGATGTCCGGTTGGGCGGCCACAGTAACACCATCGATATCCAGTACGGTGATCGCTCTTTTCCGATAGACACCGGCTTCATTGTCTATAATTCTGCGAACTATCCGAACCTAATCCGGCTTTTCAACCATATCGGCGTGTCCACCGACGGGACCAACATGTCGTTTAGCGTCTCCGCTCTTGGCGGTGATTTGGAGTACGAGGGATCACTGCTTGGCGCTGTTGCACAGCCGATAAACCTTCTAAAGCCCTGGTACTTGGGCATGTGGCGAGATACGATACGGTTCTACAAAACGGCGCCAGCCAGTTTGGAGAATCCAGACGACGCTAACCTAACACTCGGGACCTACCTCGATAGACAGGGTTATGGTGATGCTTTTCGGATGCACCATATTCTCCCAATGGCGGCGGCGATCTGGTCTTGTCCAATCGACACCATGCTAGCATTTCCGCTGCGGTCCTTTGTACGCTTCTTCATTAACCACGGTTTGTTTAGTCTTACTTCGCGGCCCCAATGGCGGACCGTCACCGGGGGGTCTCGTGTATACGTAAAAAAATTGGCCGACAGGCTCGGTAACAGGGTTCGTCTCGACGAACCTATCTGCTCAGTTCGGCGACTAGAAGGCGGCGTCCTAGTTAAGGAAAAATGCGGCAAACATACGCTTTACGATCAAGTAATCATCGGCGCCCATGGTGATCAAACGATTGCGATGCTGGAAGATCCAAGCGACCAGGAACTCAAGTTGCTTTCTGCCTTCCGATACCAAAAGAATATCGCGGTCCTGCACCGAGACCCCCACTTGATGCCAAGGCGGCGACACGTCTGGGCTTCGTGGAATTATCTGTCTAATGGCGATCAGAACCAGAAAGAAAGGGTTTCACTCACTTATTGGATGAATAAGCTGCAAAACATCGACCGCAGATATCCAGTGTTCGTCACCATGAATCCACTCACAGAGCCCGACCCGGCCCTGACCTTTGCAACCTTCAATTATGAGCATCCAATTTTTGACTCTAGGGCACTGGACGCGCAGGAACTACTCCCGGCCATTCAAGGAACTAACCGGACCTGGTATTGCGGGAGCTACTGCGGGTACGGGTTCCACGAGGACGGCTTGAAATCAGCCATCGCTGTGGCGCGCGGTCTCGGCGCTGAGATCCCCTGGCTATGCAATGTCACGCCAGCAAATGAATTGTCCTCTTGCAGGACTGGGCACATCAATGACGCGCCTAATATTTTGTCGATAATGGGTGGCTGATCCATGGGCAATAACGATGATTTTCGCCCAATATCTTGCCTTTACCAGGGCGAGGTGATGCATCGCAGATTACTGCCGTTCCGCCACCGCTTCGTTTACCGGCTTTTTTCAGTTCTCCTGGATCTGGACGATATTCCCAAGCTGTCTAAACGGTTACGGCTCTTTTCGCATAATCGATTGAATCTGTTCAGTTATCATGACCGGGATCATGGCGCTCGTGACGGCTCCCCTATTCGTTACTGGGTAAATGCGTATTTGCGCGAAGCCGGCTTCGATCCCACGGAATTCCGGATTATGACACATTGTTTTCCGCGCGTTCTGGGTTACGTATTCAATCCACTTACAATTTACTTTTGCTATAGTGCGAACGAAACATTGCGGGCCGTTCTCTACGAGGTAAAAAACACCTTCGGAGAGCAACACGGGTATCTAGTTCCAGTCAAATTTGACCGAAAGGGGGACCAACCGATTGTGCAGAGTTGCGAGAAATCCTTTTATGTGTCGCCATTCATTGAAATGGATGCCACCTATCGCTTCCGATTGAAGGAGCCACGTCAACGGCTCTCGATACTAATACGCCAGTCCTTGACCGATGGCGAAACGCTGGTCGCTACACATACCGCGGGTCGTCGACCATTGGACGATGCAAATCTGGCACGCGCATTCCTAATCTATCCGTTCATGACCATCAAAGTAATCGTCGGCATTCATTGGGAGGCTCTTATGTTATGGATCAAGGGCGCGCGGTATTACACACGCCCTGCCCCGCCCAGCGCACCTGTCTCGATCGTGACTAAACCAGCCTCAAACCAACGACTAACCAGCCACACGGCTCGATGAGCACGCGGAGTATCTACCGAGATGAGCTCGATCAAATGGTCTAACTCACAGACCAAATTACCCTCCGAAGCGGTCGGTGAAGCTTGTAATCCCAATGCCATTGGTCGTGCGACTAGCCTGACCCTATGGACACGAATTGCCTTCTTCGTTTTACGCCAATTACGCAGAGGAACGCTCGTTGTTGAGCTATGGGATGGTCAGCGATTCGAATTTGTTGGACCAGAAAAGGGCCCCTGCGCTGAGGTTCGATTAGCTCAACCATCGGTCCCTAGAGACCTGCTGTTAGGCGGCGATCTTGCCTTTGCCGAAAGCTACATGGCCGGTGAAAGCCACACCCCCGACTTAGGCGCGTTGACGGAGCTTTTCGCGCTAAACCTAAACGACCTTGCCCAAGCCATAGAGGGACGTTGGTTTGGCCGGTTGATCCGGCGAGTCAGGCATTTCAGTCGTCGGAACTCCAAATTTGGAAGCCGTCGCAACATCAGCCACCATTACGACATCGGTAATGGCTTTTACGCGCGCTGGCTGGACCCCACGATGTCTTACTCGGCCGCCATTTTCGATAACCCGGAAGAGGATCTGACCCAAGCCCAGATACGCAAGTACCGACGTCTCGCTAACCTTCTCGACCTCCAGCCAGGCCAGACGGTACTTGAGATTGGCTGCGGTTGGGGTGAATTCGCCCGGCTTCTTGCCCGGGAATACAGCGTTAAGGTAGTCGGGATCACATTATCAGCTGAACAACGCCAAGAGGCACAGCAACGGGTCTTCAAGGATGGTTTGGGAGACAAGATTGAGATTCGGCTTCAAGACTACCGGGACGTTTCCGAGACTTATGATCATGTCGCCTCCATCGAGATGCTGGAAGCGGTAGGAGAGTCTTTTTGGCCAATCTACTTCGAGAAGCTGCGTCAATGTCTTGCTCGGGGTGGGAGAGCGGCACTTCAAGTCATAACCATTAACGATGCGGGCTATGAGAGTTACCGCTGCAACCCTGATTTCATTCAAAAGTACATCTTCCCTGGGGGAATGCTGCCCAGCCCATCGCGCTTAAATCAACAGTTTCTAGCTGCGAGTCTAACTCCATTTGCAGATGACGGATTCGGTGATCACTACGCAAGAACGTTAGCTATATGGCGACGCAAATTTCTTGAATCTTGGCCTGTAATTCTCGATTCGGGATTCGACGAACGCTTTCGGCGAATGTGGGAATACTATCTTGCATATTGCGAGGGCGGCTTCCTTGCGGGTCATATCGACGTTCGACAAATCGGATTGAAACACGCCGAATGACTTCCGGACGGGTCCGGAACGCCGTGCTGCTGGCCTATGCATTACCTGGCCTACCGCTCGCAGTGCTTGGCCTTCCGCTTTACATCTATCTACCCACTTTCTACGCCGAGACGGTAGGCGTCGACTTAGCTACGATAGGGCTCGTGTTGCTGAGTGCACGCCTCTGGGATGTCGTAACCGACCCGGTGGTCGGCATCTTGAGCGATCGGACCAAGAGCAAAATCGGGAGACGGCGAAGTTGGGTGCTTGCATCGCTGCCAATCCTCTGCCTATCGATATACTTTCTATTCGTGCCGCCCCGCAACAGTGGTAGCACACACCTTTTGCTGGCGAGCATGGCGCTGTACCTGGGTTGGACCATGTTCCAGTTACCCTATTCCGCTTGGGGCGCCGAACTCAGCGATGACTATCACGAGCGCTCCCGGGTCACGGCCGCACGTGAAGTCTGCGTCATCGTTGGTACATTGATGGCGGCAGCTCTCCCAACTTTGCTCCCCGCCGATCAGGGAGCGGGACTCGGGACCGTACTTTGGGTCCTCGCACTCACTTTGATCGTCACACTCCCGGCCACCAGTATCGCGACCTGTATCTTTGTGCCCGACAAGCAGAACGCAGCACCAGTCAGACGAGGCCGGCTGGGAGAAGGATTTGCCGCAATAAGGCGCAATCGACCGTTTCGCTTGTTAATCGTGGCCTATCTTTTAAACGGAATTGCCAATGGCCTGCCCGCTACCCTGTTCCTTCTTTTCGTGAGCTATGTTCTTGAGATTCCAAGCCAGGCAGGCCCGTTGCTATTCATCTACTTCCTAAGCGCCATCATCGGGGTACCCATCTGGGTTTGGGTAAGCCGCAGGCTCGACAAGCACCGGTCTTGGATTATCGCCATGGCTTTAACCTGTTTGGTATTCGCTTGGGCTCCGTTCCTGGGTCCAGGCGATTTTACGCCGTTCCTGGCAATATGCGTGCTTTCCGGCCTTTGCCTCGGCGCGGACCTAGCACTACCCCCATCGATGCAAGCCGATGTAGTAGACATCGACACGGCCGAGACCGGAACACGACGCACGGGGCTCTACTTCGCGCTCTGGGGTATGGCGACTAAACTGGCGCTTGCCATTGCTGTTGGTGTCTCGTTTCCGTTGCTCGACTTGGCAGGCTTTCAGACCACCTCTCGTTTTGATTCTGACCGCGACGGCTTGCTGACGCTCGCGCTACTATACGGGGGACTGCCTATCGTCTTCAAAATCTCCGCGATGGCTCTGATGGCGCGGTTTCCAAAACCGCCGAAATGCTTTAATCAAGTCAGGCAGGGACCCGAAACCGGCGATTGAACCAGCCGAAGGCGCCACCGATAAGTGGCAGGCGCGCATACAATTGGCTGGCCGAATCCCAGTAGTCGATATGGGTAGATACCCGTCCGTCAATATCAAATACAGCCTCCGTCATACCTACCAGATCAAGGTTCATCCTGCCCCGTTTGGTGCACGCCGTAAAACGCCATTTGTAATAGGCGGTGCGCCCACTGATAGCCGTGTCCAGAATTTCGAAACGCGGTCTATCCAAGGCCTCGAACATATGCAAGAAGACGCGGCTGAAACCAGGCAGCCCACGTATCTCGTTGAACGGATCGCGAAAAACTATATCGGAAGCGCAAAAAGCCTCCAACTGCCCCACACTATCCGGGTCCACGGTTTGGTAAAAGACGCCATAATCCCGGACGCAATCGGCCAAAACCGGCCTCAAAATCCGGTCCCCCGGCGCATCGCACGCATGTAAAGCCCGTGTGGAAGCTTGCAAACTTGTTTCATAATCGTGGTAAAACTGCGTGGAAAATTGACCTCAAAATCATTGCTCATGAGGCCCCGATAGAACCTGTCTGCCGCATCGTCGGGCTCCATCAGAAACGGCATTGGAAACGGATTTTGGTCGGTAAGTGGCGTGCGCACGAAACCAGGACAAACGATTTGCACCTTTATTCCCTTGGGCTCAAGATCGAACTTCAGGGATTCAGTCATATTTATAAGTGCTGCCTTAGTCGCGCCATAGGCTGATGCGGTCGGCAAACCGCGATAACCAGCAACAGACGAGACAATCGCAATTTGCCCTGCACCACGCTTTACCATGCGGGGGACGATGCCAGCCAGACAGTGAACCACCCCCATCAGGTTAATCTCAAACAGCGTACGGAATGGCGCCGCAGTGAGTTTAGTGGCGTCAACCGGAATATGCAGGCCTGCTGCAAAAACCGCACAATCGATCGGCCCAACCTCATCCCAGACAGCACCTGCCACCCGAACCGCGTCGGCCTCATCCGTCACATCGAGCGGGTGCGACGTGATCGCGCCGTTGGATATTTGCGACAATTCCTCAAGCTTGTCGGCCGATCGTGCCGATGCCGCGACTTGCCAACCAGCCCTTGCCATCCTCTTGGCCAGCGCATTGCCAATGCCAGTGCTGGCCCCCGTGATCCAAGCGTTCCGTTCACTCATGGAACCTCCACACACCTAACCAGGGTCAATCATTGCATGAACATCGGAGCCGGATACCTCCGGGACAGTCTCGAAGTTAACGAAAGCCTTCATGTCAACGGGTCGTGGTGTAACCCTCTTGTATTCGACATTCGAGTCCCCGACCTTGAAGGTCAGCTTCACCCATTCGTCCCTGGTGTCGTACCAGATGTCGATGTCGAGGTCTCCACGTACCAAATAGCGGGTAGCCATTAACTCACGCCCCTCACTGACAACTAGACCCTCGCCACCCCGCTCTACAGTGACATTAAAAATTCCGCCGTGCTGAGTGTTAAGTAATTGGCTTTGATGAACCAGACCGCGCTTCCAATATGTCGTTGGAACTATATCGATCGGGGCCGCGTATCGACCCTCAGAACCATCAACGGCGACACCCCGCCCCTGCTGTCGCGCGGTCAACTTAAAGATTTCACCATCATCGTTAACGACGCTTTCAAGTCGAGCGATTTTTCCGTTCCGCCATTTGCTTCGAGTGCGAAGTAAATATTTGAACGCTGTAAAGGGCCCAAGCCCCACGCGAAGGGCGGTCACCACGTCGACGGTTTCTCCTCCTTCCGGTCCTTCAATCCGCAACATCGAAAATCCGAAATGGTTCCCGTTACGATAGGCATCGAATTTGATTACTCCAGCATCTGGCCGTCCGGACTCAGCCTCGGCATTATCATAAAATGGCCCCATCAAAACCACGAGACACGCGAACAAGCCAACCAAGCGAATCACTATCATGAGGCCCTTCCGTCACACCGTTGTTATTCGTTCTTTGGACTCAATTGGATGACGTAAGCATGTTTAAAACAAGAATTTTGTTCCAACGCCCTTCACATTGTTGGTCGAAAAGCACTACATAACAACCGATGGCTAGCTGAGAGAGATCACATGTCCCAAACTCAGATCGCGCCCCAGGACCGGGTCCCTGTATCCGTGCTTACTGGTTTCCTAGGAAGCGGTAAGACTACACTGCTCTCGAAACTCATGGCTAATCCAGCCATGGACAAGGTAGCTGTCATCGTCAACGAATTCGGAGAGATAGGTATCGATGACGCGCTTGTCATCCAATCGAACGAGGATACCATCTTGCTGAACAGCGGCTGTCTATGTTGCACGGTGCGGGGTGATCTAGTCGACACGATGCGCAGCCTGTTCATCCAACGCACCGACGGCGAAGTACCTGCCTTCGAGCGTTTAGTCGTTGAAACCACAGGTCTCGCTGATCCGGCTCCGATCCTCCACACGATGATGGCTGATCCGTTTTTGGTCACCCGTTACCGACTTGACGGCGTGATTACTGTAGTCGATGCGCACCACGCGATGGATCAGTTCGACAAACAATTCGAATCCATAAAACAAGCCGCGGTCGCCGACCGGATCGTACTTAGCAAGGTCGACTTAACTGATCCCGAGATGGTCCAAACAGTTAAGGCTCGTCTGGCTAATGTTAACCCGGCGGCGCCAGTAATCGAAGCTCACCATGGCGACGCGGACCCGAACGAGCTGTTTGATGCCGGGCTCTACAATCCGCTGACCAAATCGGCTGATGTAGCCCAATGGCTGAGGGAGGAGGCCTATCGTGACACCGAAGGCCATGTCTATCATCGCCACGGCGAACACGGGCCAGGGAATGAGCATGATCACGGGCATGACAACCACGCCCACCACCACGATGTAAACCGCCACGACGATCATATCCACAGCTTCGCGCTTTACTACGACACTCCTCTAAAATGGTCGAAGATCGCCGGCGCGCTCGACATGATGGCTCAGACCCACGGCGCGAATATCTTGCGTATAAAGGGTCTTTTGAACGTCATTGAACTGGACGACCAGCCAGTAGTAGTTCACGCAGTCCAGCACATGTTCCACCCCCCGGCCAAGATAGATGATTGGCCTAACGACGACCGCCGGTCACGTCTCGTCTTCATCGTTCGCGACCTAAACAGGGATACTATAGAAAGCGTTTTGAACTCCTATCTGGCCCTTGACTTCACTTGATCTAAAATCAAGGAAGTTTTAGAAAACCTGGATTCAACTTAGCAAACGACGTTGATAGCCGCCCAAACGGATGGGCGTAGGCGAAAAAATCCTCATGCTTAGCGATGATCTCTGGATCCTTCCTCACGCGTTCCTCATATGCTCTTCCGATAGATTGGAAACGGACTTGGAGCTTTTCCTCCGCATCGGCCGGCCCACACGCGGAGCCTGCAGCGATCATCTCGGCCACGGCGGCGTCAAGTTCTTCCTCCGTGTTCTCCTCCACCAGTATGCCAGCCTCCTCGAAATCTTTGCTGGAACCAAATGTCGCAATCCCGGCTTCTAGCATCTCAGCATATGAGAGTTCAGTGCCCTCCGCGACAAATCGGAAGTGCTTAAAAACAAGACGGTCGCTCGGCAACGGCAGGCGTAGATGTTCGAGATTGAGGTTCACCGTTAACGCCGGTCGTCCAAAGGCGCGCGCCAGCGCTTCCGGACCCGATGCCTGGTTGACGGCAAAGGTGCAACAGGCGGCTAGATAGACGTCAAGAAAAGGATCGTAGTCTGAGTGACGCACAACATCGACCACGCGGCTTGACGGGTGCTCGAGCGGAAAACTCGAAGCGTCCCCAAGCCTGAAAACCCAGTAACCAGACCGCACCAAACGGTCGATCGCGGACTTATATCGCCTGATGTCAGCGCAGCGAAATAGATGGTGTGCCTTGTCTGGGCGATAGTTCGCGTCTCGCACATGCAAAAGCGCGAAGGGTTCGCCCGGTTCCGCGCCGATCGACCTCATCCACCGATCTCCTCTGGCACGTGTGGCTTCCGGCAGCACGAAGTGGCGCAAAGGGGCTCCTTGAATAACCGCGCGACCAAAATCACGGGTGAGGCGTTGCGGGGTGACTAACAGAAGATCGAGGATCGGGGTTCGCATCAAACCCCCATCCAAGAATCCAAGAAATGGGAGCATCGGCTCAGTTGTCTCAACGTGGACGAATTCTGGACCTGGCACATCGAGGACCGCCGGGTTTACGCCAGGCTGATCAAGCGACCCTGTGACCAATATAATCCGATCATACATGCCGGAATGAAGAGTTTTAAGGAAGAATTGCTCCATAGTGAGGTGTCCGATGCGTTCAACCTGGGCTAACACATAGACCAGGTTACGCCCACCATCGACGAGGCGTGGCGCGACCTCCTCGAAGAGCCGCTCAAGAGTTTCTGGGCTTGTCAATTGGGTCTTAATGTCGTCGGCCAAGCGATCCAGGTCCTCCAGGCTGTCGACCATGGGTTTCCTCGGTTTTCAGTGTAAACTAGATCTTAACTGCCAAGATTGGCAAACACACCTCCCCACATGGGTTCTATTGCCAGGAGGCCCAGGAACATGTGATTTCCTTCATCAAATTGGCAACACTGGGAGCAAAAGAATGTTCTACAAGGTCGGCACACACAAGGACCATGGCTTTCACCATGACCCTTTCAAAGCTTTCGTATCGCCACGCCCTATCGGCTGGATATCCACCCTGAGCCAGCAGGGGGTCAGCAACCTCGCACCCTACAGTTATTTCAATGCGGTAAGCTCAGACCCTCCGGTAGTCTTCTTCGCCGGTGGCTCAAAACGAGGTATAGGTGGGCCTAAGGACAGCCAACGCAACGCCGAGAGGACAGGCGAATTTGTCTGCTCGATCGTCTGCCATGCCCAACGCAAGCAGATGAACATCACGTCGCTGCATCTACCACACGGCGAGGATGAAATGCCGAAAGCCGAGCTCTCGGGAGAACCATCGGTTTTGGTAAAGCCGCTTCGTGTAAAGGGTGCACCGGTGCATCTTGAGTGTAAATACCTGCAAAGTGTTCAAACCCCATGCTGGAGTGAGAACCAGGAAAATTGGGTGATCTTCGGTGAGGTCATTGGTATACACGTGGATGAGAGCATCATCAAAAATGGTTACGTCGACGTAACCCTGTATCGACCGGTCGCCAGGCTTGGATATATGGAATATGCGACCGTTTCCGAGGTCTATACGATGGACCGTCCGGACTGATATTTTATCAGCCAAACGTTTCCCTAAACTTGGTCGCTGCACTCAGGGCTGGATGCGTGTGGAAAGGTGATCTTTGTCATATTGTACTAAGCATCAACTACTTCACCGGTCACCGTTGCCAGGTTGACCTTTTACAATAATTCGAACGTTAGTCCGTCGGACTAACCTATCGTGATGGCAAATTGCTATGAGAGACTCGCTGGCACGGATCTCTAGATGAATTTGGATTAAACCGCCCGGTTTAGGGTAGATGGCATTCTTCTACACATGATCCTACTCGGCGGCGTTAGAAAGTTCGGACGGTATTTCTGCGCCAGTCTGGCTGGTAATGATGTCATAGTGTTCTACCCTGCGGTGGCGTGCGAAATTGAAGATAGTCTCTTTCCCAAGCCGAGTGAGATCCAAATCTGCGGTAGCCGTAACTAGTTCGTCCTCGAGCGTCATAGCTTGCGCCACAATCTCGCCGGAGGGTTGCACAATGCAGGAGCCTCCAATCAGCATGCAACCATCCTCCACGCCAGCTTTCGCTACCCCGATTACCCAAGTCGCATTCATGTAGGCGTTCGCCTGCAGAGTAAGGTGGTTGTGGAACATTCTTAGGTGGTTAGGCTCATCACCCGAGGTGTTTAGGTCCGGAGTGTTATATCCGACCGAGACTAGTTCCACGCCCTTTAAACCCATCACCCGGTATGTCTCGACCCAACGACGATCATTGCAGATCGCCATCCCGAAGATGCCATTGTGTTGGCGCCAAACCCCGAAACCAAGATCGCCCGGTTCAAAATAGCGTTTCTCAAGGTGTTGGAACGGGCGTTGCGCTTCGTGCTCATAATGCCCGGGCAGGTGGACTTTTCGATACTTCCCGTTGATACGTCCAGTCTCGTCGACTAAAATTGCCGTGTTGTAGCGATGGCCGTCCGGCGTTAGCTCCGCATATCCGAGATAGAATCCGATCTTAGCCTCAGATGCTGCCTCGAATAGCGGCCGCGTCGCGATGCTCGGCATCTCAGTTTCGTACCAAGCATCCATGCGGGAGATGTCTTCCTCATAATAACGCGGAAAGAAAGTAGTAAGCGCGAGTTCCGGAAACACAACGTATTGACAGCCTCGGGATTTGGCCTGCTTGATAAGGTCGATCATCCTGGCGACACAGCTCTCCCGGCTTTCGTCCACGGCGATTGGACCCATCTGGGCGGCGCCCACGTTAACGATGCGGCTCATAATTAGCTCCTCTGGAAAATATGCATCCGTTACACTTCTTCTCGGGTCTCAAGCGTCACCGGGTCAAAGGGCGTAGGCAAGATGCCACGAGGTGCGATATAGTCGTAGGGGGGGCGCGCAATGAACCGCCCCCAACCCGGTTCGCAATTGACCACGCCGTCGTTCCAAACCACTTTGCCACGACTAATTGTGACGGCTGGCCAACCGGTTACTTCCAAGCCATCGTAGGGTGTATAGTCGGTATCATGATGGAGGATGTCTTGCGTTATCGTAACTTCGCGCTCAGCGTCCCAAACGCAGATATCTGCATCACCGCCCACCGCAATCGTCCCCTTCTGCGGATAAAGCCCAAACAGCTTGGCCGCGTTGGTCGAAGTGAGTGCAACGAAGGTTTGCAGATCTATCCGTCCCTTGGCCACGCCCTCGGAAAACGTGATAGGCATCCGCGTCTCAAGGCCTGGCACACCGTTGGCGATCTGGCTGAACGGCGCGTTGTCGCCAGCCCAAAACTTACCTTCCAATTCATCGATGTTGTATGGCGCATGATCAGATGTGACGTTGCCGATAGTACCAATGCGCACATGATCCCAGAGCGCCTCTTGGTCCCCTTCGCTCCGCGGCGCTGGCGAGCAGACGAACTTGGCCCCTTCCCGTTGGTCACGGTCGAGGTCTCGCGCGGTAAGTACGAAATATTGTGGGCAGGTCTCAGAGAAAATCTTCAAGCCCCGACGTTGGGCCCGGCGAATCTCCTCGGCCGCCTCCTCGCAACTGACATGAAAGATCTGGATCGGCTGGGCCAGCAATTCGGCCAGCATAATAATCCGGCTGCATGCCTCACGCTCAACTAGAGGGGGCTTGCACCAGGCATGGTATCGGGTGCTGTTCTTTTCAGCCTTAAGCAATTTTTCGGTCATATACATGATCGCGTCGTGGTTTTCAGCATGCACGCAAACTAGCGCCTGCTTGCGCTTGGCCACGTCAAGAACCTTAAGGATTTCCGCGTCAGAAAGCCGGTTCTTCGGATAGGTCATAAAAATCTTCAGCGATCGATGCCCCTGATCAATCAGACGCGGCACCTCCTCGTTGATCACTTCCTCCGTCGGATCGCTGATGATAAGGTGAAATGTATAGTCTATGCAGGATTGCTTGGCCCAGCGATGGTAGTCAGTGACAATCGGCGTTAAAGACTCATCCTTTTCCTGGGCGGCGAAGCAAATGATGGTAGTGGTACCTCCGCATGCAGCCGATCGGGTGCCGCTCTCAAAGCTCTCAGCGTTGCGTCCACCGGTGCTAGATTGTTGGTCTATGTGGCAGTGGCTATCGATCCCACCCGGCATCACGTAGCGCCCAGTCGCATCTATTTCGTTCGCCCCCGGACCAAGATTTTCACCCAAAGCAACGATACGCCCGTCGCGCACGCCCACATCACAGCGCGAGATTTCCGCTGCGTTCACAACGGTGCCGCCGCGGACCACCAGATCATAATCGCTCACGATCTTCTCCCCAGGAAACCTTTTTGCGTTCACTCTCCCAACGGATAGACCATCGGGCTCATCTCGTCGATGTTGCGGTTGGCCCAATCACGCTGCCGAACGCTCGAGATCGAAGCCTGTTGGCCCTCACGCAATTTCTCTACGGCTGATCCAACATCAATTTGCAGCGCCTCTCCCTCGCGTACAACCTGGATCCCGTCGACATAGACGTCACGCACCGCACGGTCCGAAGCCGAATATATCAAGGAGCGCAATGGATCGCGGACCGGCTGCATGTAAGGATGATCCATATCCACCAGCACAACGTCGGCCTTCGCACCGACGGCCAGGCGTCCGATATCATCACGCATCAGAGCCTTCGCGCCCCCAATCGTTGCAATATCGAACACCTCCGCCGTCGACGCCACGGTGAAATCACCGGACATAAGTCGTGCAGCGATAATCGCAATTTTCATTTCGTCGATGAAATTGTGCGGAAAGGTATCTGTGCCCAATCCAAGATTGATACCTTTGGCGCGATAACGGGTGATGTGG